>PCAH01000128.1 GCA_002730485.1 Dehalococcoidia bacterium
CTTCGAGGTAATCTTCGGGTCTGAATTCGCAGATGGGTCCACCCTGGATTCGATCCAGATCGACTTTGCCAGACTCTGCACCTGACTCCTCGACCTGCTCGATCGGCCGCAATCCACTTTGCCCCGCCACCAGCGCGGCGTGCAGGGCCTCGGGCGAGTCGCCCAGAGACGAGATCGCACCGCTTCCGGTGACGACGACACGCGCGGTCACGTGGTCTAGGCCTCGACTTTCTTCAAGATCACGGACGCGTTGTTCCCGCCGAAGGCATAGGCATTGTTCATGGCCACCTCCACGCGATGATCACGGGCCTGGTTGGGCACGTAGTCGAGGTCGCATTCGGGATCCGGGTCATTCAGGTTGATGGTCGGCGGGATGCAATCATTGTGAATCGCCATCGCGCACATGGCCGTCTCGATCGCCGAGGCAGCACCCATCGTATGGCCCAGCATCGACTTGATCGAACTGATGGGTGTCTTGTGGGCTGCCTCCCCGAACACCCGCTTGACCGCGATCGTTTCGTTAAGATCGTTGCTCTTTGTCCCCGTGCCATGGGCGCTGATGTAGCTGACGTCCTCCGGGCAGAGGCCGGCCGCTTCCAATGCACTCTCCATCGCTCGTACAGCCCCCCTGCCCTCCGGATCGCCACCCGTGGGATGGTGGGCGTCACAGGAAAGCCCATATCCAGCAACCTCTGCGTAGACGGGGGCCTTGCGGGCGAGGGCCCGATCCAGAGGCTCCAAGACAAGCACCCCGGCGCCTTCTCCCGGTATCATGCCCCTGCGATTCTTGTCGAAAGGCTGGCAGACCTCGGGGGCGATCGCCATCAGCGCGGCGAATCCGGAGTAGGTGATACGCGAAAAGGCGTCGGAGCCTCCTGCCAGCATCAGATCGGCCTGCCCTGCGCGCAGAACATCCGACGCGTGGGCCACGGCATAGTTTCCTGCCGCACAAGCGGTAGGGATCACGGTGTTGATCCCTCTGAAATTCAACTCTCTGGCGGTGTGGCTGGCGATGACATGGCAGGGATAGCGAGACAGCAGCTGTTCCCCCGCAGATGCCAGATCGCCGTCAGGGTAGGCGTCATTGAACGACTCGATCTGATTCGGCTCACCGGACGTGGTTCCCATGGAGATGCCGGCCCGGTGACAATCCACATCACTCGGGTCGAGACGGGCGTCCTGAAGCGCGAGCTGTGCAGCGGCGATAGCGAACTGTGAGGCGCGTCCGAGAGAGGCCGTGTCGAGGGTCGATATGTAGTCGCCGGCGCGAAACTCCTTCACCTCACCACCCAGATGGGTTCGATGCTGGCTGGTATCGAACATCTGGACTGGACCGATCCCGTGAACGCCGGCAATCAGATTGTGCCAGAAAGACTCTCTACCATTCCCGATGGACGTGATCAGCCCGATGCCGGTCACGGCGATCCGTCGCATCGCTTCTGGCCCCTATTCCGGCTTTTGAGCTAGGTACTGCTGGACCAGATCCACCGCCTGCTGCAGGTTGGTGATCTGTCCCAGCTCTTCCTCGGTCAGTTTCATCCCGTAATCGTGCTCTATATTGAAAGCGATCTCAAGCAATGTCAGCGAGTCCAGTTCCAGATCGCCCATGAAGGATGCGTCGTCACCGATGTCGGCGACCTCGATACTGGCCGTCTTGGCCACGATTTCCTTCACTGTTTGTCGAATTTCGGCAGACTTCATTCGTGCACTTCCCTCGCTCTCGTGAATCTTGCCCAGTTTTTCGTCAGATTGCCCAATGAAACTACGCTCACCCCAGGTAAATTTCCACAGTTTCTCGCGGAAGGGACGGACGCCCTGGAATCCCTAGCTGAATGCATGATGACGATCGATGGCCAGGCGGTCACCACCGACCGGACCTTCGAGGTCATTAATCCGGCAACAGAGATAGTGCTTTCCGACTGTCCAGTCTGTGCGATAGATCACGTGGACCAGGCCGTTACGGCTGCGGAGCGAGCTTTCTCGGCCTGGCGGGCCGACGAGACCATTCGACGCAATGGGCTGAACGACTGCGCTCAGGCCGTCAAATCGCACCTCGCGGACCTGTCAGAGCTGCTGACACTTGAACAGGGAAAACCTCGAAGACAATCCCTGCAGGAGATCACCGGTGCGATCCATTGGCTGCAGCTGACGGCAAACACCCAGATGCCGGTTGATGTCCTACAGGACGACGGCAGTGGACGGGTTGAGGTGCGACGCAAGCCCCTGGGAGTGGTGGCGGCCATCACGCCCTGGAATTTTCCGGTGATCCTGGCGATCTGGAAGATCGCGCCGGCCCTGCTGGCAGGCAATACGGTGGTGCTCAAACCGTCGCCCTACACGCCGTTGACCACTCTGAAGCTGGGGGAGATCTTGAACCAGGTGTTGCCCGCGGGCGTGTTGAACGTGATTTCCGGTGGTGACGAGATAGGCGCCCACATGGTCACTCACCCGATGGTGAGGAAGATCTCCATGACCGGCTCGATCGACACCGGCAAGGCGGTAGCGGCGGCCGCCGCCCCAGATCTGAAACGGGTAGTGCTTGAACTGGGCGGGAATGACCCGGCCATCGTGCTTCCGGATGTGAATATCGAGGAAGTGGCCGAGGACCTGCTCTGGGGTGCCTTTGAGAATTGTGGACAGGTTTGTCAGGCCATCAAGCGGCTCTACGTTCACGATACGATACACGGTCCTTTGCTCGACGCGATGGGGGAACTGGCCGGGAAACTGAATGTGGGGAACGGCATGACTCCCGGAACCCAGTTGGGACCGATCAACAACCGTCCTCAATTCGAGCGTGTGGTGGGGCTTGTGGCAGATGCGCGGGAGCGAGGAGCGAGGATCGTGACGGGAGGAAATACGCCGGATGGGCCAGGCTTCTTCTATACACCCACACTGGTGGCGGATATTCCCGATGATGCTCCCCTGGTGACGGAAGAGCAGTTTGGTCCGGTGCTTCCCGTCTTGAGCTACACGGATACCCAGGACGCGATACAAAGGGCCAATGCCACTCAGTTCGGGCTGGGCGGGTCGATCTGGACCCGAGACCTGGAACAGGGTGCTCAACTCGTGTCGCAACTGGAGTGCGGAACAGGCTGGGTCAACCAGCACAATGAACTCTATCCGGACGCCCCCCTGGGTGGCGTGAAATGGTCTGGCATGGGCCATCAGAACGGGCGATGGGGACTGGACGAATTCTGCGCGCTTCAGGTTGTCTGCAGCAGACCGAATCCCGAGTAGAATGGATCGGATGAGGACTGCCGTCGAAACGATGCTGGCTTGCCGGTCCATCTTCTGCAGCTCGTCTTCTGCGGAGACTCACAGCTGCTAGCCCGCCCTTCTCACCTGCGCCGCCTGGGCGCGATCACCCGAGTCCTTCTGCGCCACGCGGTAGGATATGTTGTCGGGCGTGGCGTCTCCCGGTGGCCTTGGCTGGCGCGCCGTCGTCGCCCTCTGTCCGGACCCCAGCGTCTCCGTGTGTTCATCGAGGACCTGGGGGGCACCTACATCAAATTCGGCCAGGTCCTGGCCCTGCAGCCGGACATCCTCTCCGTAGAATACTGCAACGAGTTGTTCGATCTGCTCGACAACGTCCCCCCCTTCGACTTCGAGCAAGTGGAGGCGGTGATCGTCGAGGAGTTGGGACAGCCCCCGCAGGAACTGTTCGATTCATTCGAGTCGGAGCCCCTCGCCTCCGCCTCGATCGGCCAGGTACACGTTGCCCACCTCGACGGCCGGAAGCTGGCAGTCAAAGTGCAGCGCCCGACGGTCGAACGGGACTTCCGTGGCGATATCCAAATCATGTTGGGGGTGATCCAGCTGATCCGCCGGCTGCGTCTCAGGCGGCTCTACTGGGTCATCGAGCCAACGAGTGAGTTCGCCAACTGGACGCACGAAGAGATGGACTACCTGCGCGAGTCCCGCTACATGAGGCAGCTTCACACCAACGCCAGGGCCAGTTCGGTGGAGCGGGTTCCGCGCGTCCTCGAGGAGTACACCACGAGCCGCGTATTGGTCTGCGAGTTCCTTGAGGGGATGACACTGCTCGACCACCTTCGCGACCTGGAGGCGAAGGATCAGGTTGCGTTGGACAGACTGCGCAACGATGGCTTCAGACCGGACCATTGCGCGCGCAACATCATCGACAATTTCCTGCGTGACACCTTCGAGCACGGACTGTTCCACGCCGACCTGCACCCGGCCAACCTTATGATCCTTCCGGGCAATGCCATCGGTTATGTGGACTTCGGTATCACCTGCGTGCTCAGCCACTATTCACGCCGGGAACTGGTCTCCATGACCCTGGCTTATACCCGCGCCGACATCGACGGGATGTGCGCCTCCTTCTTCAAAATCTCGACGCTGGCCCCCAACGCAGAGCCCGAACAGTTCCGCCAGGGCTTGTTGAAACTCAAGGATGAGTGGTACGAGCGGCAGGGAGACCAGTGGCGTCTGCGGCGCAATTTCACGCTGGTGATGCTGGACATGCTGCGCCTGTCGCGCAGCACCGGGATCTGGCCCCAGCGCGACGTGGTCAAGTATATCCGTTCGTCCATCGCCATCGACGGTCTCATTACACGTTTCGCCCCCAGATTCGATGTGGGCAAGTACTTGGGCGCCGGCTGTGACCGCCATCTCAAGTCGCAGATGATGCAGTCGATGTTCACCTACAGCTCGCTGATGGATCTGCTCGATGCGAGCCGCAACCTGTTGCGGGACGGGAGCCACAGAGCTTCCCTCGCCCTCCAGCATGTGGCCGATGGCACGCCGAACGGAACGGACTCGGAGCTGCCAAAGAGCGGCCAGTCACAGCGCCACCGGGCAGCATATCTGGCGATCATCGTCGTGACCGTCTCCGGCCTGGCAATGGCCACGGGGCAGCCGGTACAGATCGGCCTGAACCTGTTCACGGTGGAAGCCATGCTGGTCATCATCAGCACGGCGAAGCTTCTGCAGACGATCTACCGCCTCTCCGGACCCGAAACGACTGCCTAACTGTGGGCGAATGGCGTTGCTCCCTTGACGACGCTATATTTCGGTTCGCTGCCACTGGCATTGGTGCTTGGCGCTGTGTGGACGGGCGTGCAGAGCGGCGCCGCTCTGCACGCCAAGTGAACGGCCGGTGCCATCCGAGTTTCCGGCTCTCGCACGGCGTCTTCTCTGTCCCTGAACTGATCACCGCTCCACTGGCGGAAGCGATAGCGTCATCGCTAGATGTCTGATCCGGCCCATCGCTATATCGAATGCCCTGACTCCTGACTCGCAACTGCCAGGACCAGATAGCCAAACAGGCCACGAGGAAGACAATAGCAGCCTTGACAACCCTGCCCAGAGAGAGGCCGACCGCGATTGAGGTCGAGGAGCGTCGCCTGGAGATCATCCGGCACTTCGGCCGATACGGCCTGCGGCCCAAGTCACGCTGGTGGCCGTCCGGTCGGGACCAGGTACTGAGTGGCGAATCCCACGTACGCAAAGTGCGGGCGGCTCTGGAAGGCCTGGGACCGGTCTTCTCCGCCTTCGGCCTCTACCTGTCGACGCGGGCCGACCTGTTGTCTGCGCAGCACTGTCTGGAAATGTCCGTCATACCCGATCGAGCCGCGACCACGCCGTGTGAAGTGGTGCGGGACTTGGTCGAAGGCGAGTTGGGAACCACCCTGGAGAAGACCTATGCCAACTTCGATGCGGAGCCATTTGAATCTCGCCTGATGTCTCAGGTCCATCGAGCCAGGCTCAGCAATCACCAGAGGGTTGTGGTCGAGATCATCCACCCCGAGGTGGTGGCGTGCCTCGAAACGGACACGGCGCTGTTGGATCTGGTGCCGGACAGCCTGGGTCGGGACGAGTGGTCGGATGTGAGACTGGAGGATGCACTGGTCGATTTCCGGCGAACATTTCCGCAACGGACCGACCTGGAATGTCAGGCCGAAGCGCTGCAGAGCTTGAGTACCCGTGCCGGCGCCTCTGAGGGGCTGGGGGCCCCGCGAGCATACGGGAATCTTTCTACATCGATGGTGCTCACCCGCAACCGACTGCCGGGCAGCAGACTGAGCGATCTGGTCCAGGATCTGGACGAATCAGCCATCGACGAGGCGATACGGGACAGGGAAGAGGTGGCCCTGACGCTCGTGATGACCTGGCTGACACAGGCCCTCGACGGGCGACCATTTCCGGTCGAGGCACGGCCCGGTAATATGGTCACCCGGTCGGATCAGCGGATCGCCTTCACCGGCGGGCTTGTCACCGGACTCGACGGGGACCTGAAAACGAATGTGTGGGACTATCTGATCGCTACAGCTGAACAGAACCCGGACAGAGCGTGCGCCCTTCTAGTCCGGGAGATGGAGCGCGAACCACAGTCTGCCAGCGAGGGCGATATGCGCGTCCGGTTCAGACAGATCGTTCCCTTCCGTGACGGTGGCTGGAGTCGTGACGGAGACAGTGACAGCCTGGCGGAGCATCTGTTCCTGCAGTGGCGGACGATGCGCGATCACGGATACCGAATCCGACCTGATGTGCTTGGATTCTTTCGAGGGCTATTCTGCGTCGCCGCCCTCGCGCGAAGACTTGCCCCGGACCGCGATGTCTTGCGCGAAGGTCTGATGGAGTTGCGGCAAGATCAGAGCCTGGCGCGTCTGCGTCAGCGTGTGGCGCCGCTTCAGTGGAACGACCTGATGCAGAATGCGTCCACGATGATCACACTTCCCCATCAACTCGACCAGGCCCTCTCGCGCGCGGCCAAAAGCGACACCCCCCAGCCAGGGCCTGCCAGCAGATCGCGTAGTCAGAGAAAGAACGGCACAGCCGCGATGATCGCCCTGCTGTTTCTGGCGGGCATGGTCGTGATTTGGACCCAGTATCTTACCGGAGCCTCTGCTGTTCCCAAGGAGTGGATCGACGGGGGCAGCGCCGTGTTGTTCGTGCTGCTAGGGGCATTGCTATTGCGGGTAGCGACCAGCAGATGACGTCAAGGGATTGCTTTGACTCTGTAGAAGGATCGACCACACCTCGGGCGTTGGGCCCCGAAACTGTGCCATCCAACACCCGACCAGGACAGGGGATGTAAGATGCGAGAAATCACCAAGTCGACACTCAGTCTCTCATGGGCCATGTCTCTGTTTGGCATCAGCCAGGTCACGAAGCTGGTGTCGGCCCCCGGCTCCCAGCAGAAAGCGCAGCAGGCGTCGACCCAGACCTTCGACGCGGCCACGCAGGCCCTTGGCAAGCACTTCGACGATATGACCGGCAGTCTCTTCCAGGTCGCCGACGAGATGCAGCGGGAATTGGTGGACCTGATGATGGATAGCCTCACCGAGGAAGGCGGATCGGGTCGCATGGTGAACTTACCTCTGGATATGGCGCAGCAGGTCATGGCCAGCCTGACGGCGATCCCTGAAGGTCCCGATGGCGTACCCGTCTGGCGGGAATACCGCAACAAGCTGGAAGTCTTCGGCTTCGTCAAAGCCGTGGCGGCGACGCTCGATCTGCCCGACGAGCCGCCCTTTCAGCCTCTGACTGACGCGGTCGCCAAAGCTTACGAGCAGGACCAGTATTCAGCGCTGTGGCTCATCGAGGGTTTGGGTCACTATCACGGGGACACATTCTACAAGGAAGGCCGCAAATTGGAGGGCATGCTGACCGACCCCAGCCTCGACGAACTGGCGGACGGGAGTCTGACGATGCTGCACGCCGGGATCGGCATGGCCATCGCGCAGCACCTGCTGAAAGAGGTCGACCACACCAGCCCCAGGAAGCAGATCCGCCGGCAGATCGAGCAGTTCATCGATCTCTGCCGCTTGAACTCCAGACCGGGCTACGAGGGGGCGGCCCTCGAATCGCTGGGCCTGATTTCCCGTAACGGCGCCTTCTACGAAGAGACGCGTCCGTTGGAGATGATTCGCATCCTCGGCGAGGAACTCAGGGAGATCGACGAGCAGGTAGCCGGCTATTTCTGGCACGGCGCGGGGCGTGCAACCTACTTTGTCCCCATCAATTTCGTCCCTGTCTTCGGCTCGATCCCTCACGCGATCCAGATGATTCAGCGGGACACGCCGGACGACTTCGCCTGGCGTCACGCCATCGCCGGCCTCGGATGGGGTGTGACCATGGTGAATATCCGCCATCCCTCGATCATGGCGAATCTGCTCAAGCAGGTGGGCGATCAGTTGAGCATCGACGACTCCTTCGCCAATGGCATCGCCTCTGGAATCATGATGCGTCGGGACACGACGCCGGCTGCCCCTTTCATCCCGTCATTCTACCAGTACGAACCCGACCCGGAGGATACCGAGTTGACTCAGCGGTGGAACGACATGGTGGGAGAGCCCTGTGAACGAGCCCTGCAAGACACCTATCCCGTGTTGAAAGAGCACCAACGCCTCGGGGACATCTTCCGCTACGGCTCTCTCGAGGATCTGGTCTCATCGTGCAAGAGCTAGCGCGATCGATGTTCCGCCTGCCGTGGACCATGTCCCAGGTAGGTGTCGAGCAGTTGATCGGATTGCTCAAGGCTGACGAGGGGAAAGGGCTGTCTGATCGGGCCGCTCAGGCCTTCGAAGCCTGGACTCAGGCGACGGGTGATCAGCTCGACAATCTCGTCGCAGCGGCCATCAAAGCGGGAGACGGCAGGCCGGGCGATCTGTCGACGCAGGTGTTCGATTTCCTCACCCCTGAAACCCTCGCACCGGGCAGCGCGGTGAAGAAGGGGTTCGACTTGGCGCAGCAGGCCATCGGGGCCCTGGAAGCGGCCGCCCCGGCCCAGGACGGCCGCGCAGCGTGGCGGGAATTTGGCAACAAGCTGGAGAGCTTCGGCACATTCCGATACGTGGACGCGGTGCTGCAGCTTGATTCGGCCGCCGAGTTGTCATTGGGTGAGCTCGTCGAAAGAGCTGCTGGCCTGGAGCCCTATTGCGCGGTCTGGACGACGGAGGGGTTGGGGTATTACTGGGCGGAGAGAGCCTGGAATCAAGGGGAGACGCCCAGTGGTCTGCTGGCCGATGAGACGATCGACAAGGCATTGCTGGCGCTACATGCGGGCATGGGTCTGTCCATGGCCAGGCGATGTCTGCAAGTCCTCGAGCCGGATAGCTCGGCCACCGAGACCCAGCAGCAGCTGCATCGCTTCGTCGCACTTTGCGGGGATAACTCGAGGCAGGGCTACACCGAAGTTGCCCTGGAGGCCCTGGGACTGATCGGCCGGGCCCTGCACCCGGAACAGGTCGCGATGATCGACCAGCAGTTGACGACACTCTATCCGGAGATCCTGCCCTACTTCTGGCACGGCGTGGGCCGCGGCAGCTACTTCCTACCTTTCAGCCTCGTACCCCGCCTCAGCTCTGCATCACGCGCCCTGGCGATGCTGCGGCGAGAGGCACCTAACGAACAGGCTTGGAACAATGCGCTGGCGGGCCTCGCCTGGCCATTGATTCTGGTCAACATCAGACACCCGGATATTGTCGAGTCCTTCTTGTCGCGCCACGGCGATCAACTGTCCGCTACCGATGCGTTCGCCAGCGGCGCCGGCTCGTCGATCGCCACCTGGTTCGACTCTACGGGAGGTGATCCGCATCTGGTCCGGTTCTGTCAGCACCGCGGGGATGCCGCTGAAGGGCCTGAGCGGTGGGAGAGTCAGGTGCGCGAGCCTTGCAGGAAGGCCCTGAAGGACGACTACCCGGCGATGAAAGAAGGCGGTATGCTGGGTCATCTGTTTCGCTATTACCCGCTCGACTCGTCGGGAGTGGCCAAGTTTGGTGACCCCGCTCTCTAGTTCCGAATCATCTCGGTTCGTCAAAGAAATGTATGGGTGTTAGATTGAAGGCAGTGATGACTGAAGACTTGTCCGAAAGAGTCGAAACTCTGTCTCAAATCGAGCTGTTCAGCTACCTGAAGCCGGACGAACTCGAGGCGGCGGCAGGACTGTTCGAGGAACAGACATTCCTCAAGGGGAAGACCGTCTGCAAAGCGGGGGACGAAGGCGACTCGTTCTTCGTCGTCCTCAGCGGTGAGCTCGAAGTCTGGGGCGGTCCCAATGAGAGCCAGTTGCTCGCCCGGCTCGGCCCTGGCTCCCCCGTGGGGGAAATGTCACTCCTCATGGGCGACAAGCGGTCGGCCACCCTCGCCGCGTCGCAGCGAACCGTGCTGTTGGTCATGGACAAGGATCACTTCAGCGACCTCCTGCTGCAGAACAACAAGATCCTCGAATACTTCTCGAAAATCATCTGCCAGCGCCTGGCGGCTACTTCGTCGGGGAAATCGGTGGCTTCCTCGACCATGGTCCTGAGTGTCAACAGCGATCGTGGTCTCAAGGGGACATCGCTGGTGTCTTCCTCGCTGGCCAAGCTCCTGAAGCAGTTCACCGGCGACGAAGTCCTTCTCGTGAAGATCCAGGTGCGCGAAGGCAACCCCAAGAAGGCCGATAAAGCGCCCCCTCTGCTGATCGAGGCCATAGAGATGGCCGAGGACCGGCTGCGGGGGCTGCTGAACAAGGGTGAGGCCGGCATTGCCGAGTTGACGATCCACATTCGTGTTGACAAGACTCTGTCGTCCTACGGCGAGGGCTTCGCGAATCTGGTTCTCAAGCTGCGGGAGGACTTCTCCTACATCGTCTTCGATCTGGTCTCGGATCTGCCGGCTCTGAGAGATTCTGTTGGAGAGTTCACCGACGTTCTCGTCAAGATCGTTAATTTCCCGACCGAACCAGACGACTCAGCCCCCGCCGCGACATTTACGACTTACGAACTCGTCAATCTGTTCAACGAGAGCTCGAGACCGCTGCCGATCAGCGCCTGTGAGCCTTTCGTTCTTCCCAAGGCCCCCTCGCTTGAGAACGGTGCCCTGCTTTCGACGCCCGTCGACCATGGTGCCGTGCCACTGCACCGGCTGGCCCGCAAGGTCCTGGGGCAGACCGTGGGTGTCGCGTTGGGAGGTGGGGCAGCCTTCGGGCTCGCCCACCTGGGAGTCCTGCAGGTTCTCGAAAAGAACCAGATCCCCGTCGACCTGGTCGTGGGCTGCAGCATGGGTTCCATGGTGGGGATCGCCTACGCCGCCGGATTCTCCATCTCGGAGATGATCGAGAAGGCCCACGAGATGGGGAAACGGTCAAAGATGGTCCTGGGGATCGACTTCTCCATATCGGCGCCCGGCGTGCTGGCCGGCAACCGGCTGAGAGACCTGTACACGCCTCTTCTTGGATCAAAGCAGAGATTTGAGGACCTGGTGAAGCCCTGTCGCACGGTGGCCACCGATATCGAGTCGGGCGAACGCGTCGACATCGGCAGCGGCTCCCTCGAGGATGCCTATCGGGCGAGCATCGCCGTCCCCGTGGTCATCTCACCCACCAAGAATGAGGGCCGGGTGCTCGTCGATGGCGGGGTTTCCGACCCGGTACCGGCAGAGGTGGTCAGGAACATGGGGGCCGACTTGTGTATCGCGGTCAATGTCGTTCCGCCCCTGAAGAAGGGGGTGGAAATGACCCTCTCCCGCTACGTGCGGCAGCTGACTAAGTTCAACCCGCTAAGTTACTTCGGACCGGGCGCGGACTTCCCAAATCTGTTTGACATCACCATGAACTCCATGCAGACTCTGCAGCACGAACTGGGCAACTTCAAGGCGATCAGTGCCGATGTCCGTGTCAATCCAGATCTCTCCGAGTTCACATGGATCGAGTATTACCGATCCCATGAGATCATCGACAAGGGCATCGAAGCGACCGAACAGATGCTGCCGGCCATCAAGAAGAAGGTCGGGATGGATGACTGATTGGAGCCGAACCAGATGACGGACGCAAACGGTCAAGATCATGACATGCCGGAAGAGGCACCCAGCGACGTATCCGGGATTCAGCAGTTCCTGACACTCTATCTCTACGGAGCCTACTTCCTCAAGGGGGGCAAGCTGACGCAGCACGAGGCAATCGACCACGTCGTGGCAATCGCCAAGGTGGGCGACAAGGCCCAGGCCATGGGCAAGGACTTGATGCGACGACTCTCGGGCAGCTGCCAGCAGAAGGACGACGAGTAGATCCTGCGCATGATGGAATTGGGGGGCGCGGAGGGCTCCGACTCTGACACGGGTCGGAGCCCTTTGCGCTGGACTCCACCAGCTCTTGGAGAGAGACATGCCTGACAACCCGACAACGCACGAGCCGACAATTCACGCATCCAAGCAGGTCGCGCTCACGGATGAGGACCGCCTGATTCTCGATAGCGTGGACGGCTTCTGCGCCGATGGTCTGGCGCTCAAGAAATGGTGGGAGGAGGCCGACGCGGCAGACGGCTACACCGACTCTTTCGAGGTGATCCATACCCTCAATCGGCCGGAAAGCAGCCTCGGCTTCTTCGGGGAGGCACCACTGGATCGCGGCACCATGCCGGTCATGGGCGTCGTCGATGAAGTGCTGTACGATCGCCCCAAGGTGGCGGGTCGGTGGGCAGAGGACGCAGCCCGTTGGAACCGGGACCAGATCCGTGAGTTCGTGCTGCACTATTTCATGCGCGTGAGCGACTGTCGACAGCCCGAGAAGGTCATCGAGATCCCAGGTGAGGCTCCGGGGGAGGAGGTCGAGCGGCAGGGAATGTCGTTCAAACAGGTCTACTACAAGCTGAAGGGCTCTGGGGAAGTGGGGAAGTTCCCCGCCGACGAGGAGGGGACGATTCTGGATCTACGCCAGATCGGCGACGTCTACGAGTGGGTCATCGTCAAGCTACGGGTCTGGGATTTTACCGTGGCGATCCAGCCCGTTGGGGTGGGCGGTCCGAAGCTGACGGTTCCCCTGAAGGAGGAGAGCTATCTCCTGCTGACGCCGGACTTCATCGTCGACGAGGAGAACCCGGAAGAAGGCCTGCTGGGCGAATACGGTTTTGGCTACACCTTTATCAAGAATCCGAGCCGAGGCCCCTTTGCCTACGGACCGGGTGAGTTCGAGGCCGCCTTCCAGCGGATCAACTTCCGCGTTCGTGAGAATGGGGAGACGAACGTGCGCATGATCTTCGTGTCCAATCGACCGGACAAGATCATGAATCTCCCCTTCGACCCTGTAGGCTGGAGCTTCTCGCTGGCAGATCTGGTGTCGTTCGGCATGGCGTCACGCTATCTGCAGCCGGTGAAGGACAGTCTGGAGGGGTTGCCGCTGAAGGGTGGTAACATGGATCCGACGATGGCAGCCATGGGCCTACTCAACACGATGACCGGGGGCCAGGCGGCGAGCCGCTTCGACCTGTCTTCCGATGAGCTCTACAAGGGCTTTCTGGTTCAGCACTCGCGGCAGCACTACCAGACCATCATGGGATCCCATGCGACTTGGCGGCAGATCCCCGACTGGCTAGACGAGCAGTCGGTGCCGCAATGGGTCGTGGCGGGCGAGAGTGCGTGACGAGCCATCGGCAGTGGCAGCAGGCACTTGGTTCGGGCTGCTGAAATCTCCAAGACAGGGCGTCAAGAAAGACGGAGTGGACAATGCGTGAATTCATCAAATCCATGGTCAGTTTTTCCGTGGCTGTGCCTCTCTTCGCGATCAAGACACTCAGCAATACGCTCCAGAGGAGCGAGGAGACGTCGGCTCAGGCCGGAAAGGACGATGGGACCTCTCTTGATGCGGTCGTCCAGGCGACAGAGTCGCAGCTGGAGGGAACGGTCAAGAGCGTCTTCAAGGCCGGAGACAAGCTGCAGCGCGACCTCGTGGACCGGATGTTCGACACGCTCCCGGCTGACGGTGACGACGATGGGTCAGAGACCGGGACCGCCGCAGCCGCCGCCGAAGAATCGGGGCCAGCCGCGGCGACGCCCGGTGAGCCATCCGCCGTCGATGCGGGCAACTTGGACACGAGCGTCTTCGTCACCCTTGGTGAAAGCCTGGCTGCCGGCTTCGGCGACTTCGGCCTGAGCGCAGAGGCGCAAAGCGGCAGCTTTGCCGCACTTGTGGCGCAACAGATGCAGACGCCCTTCGCGCAGCCCCTGGTGGAAGCGCCTGGTATCGGCACCATACCGGGCTATGATGACCTGCCGGTCATCATGCCTGCCCTGATGCAGAACACGGCCCTCGACAGCTTTCCCCCACCGGCGACCTATGGAAATCTGTCGGTACCGGCCTTCAGGATTTCGGACGCGCAGCAAGTCCGGCCGCTCCCGCCACTGGTCCACAGGAGCGACCACAAGCAGACGGCAGCGAATCTGATCCTGGGTGGCGCCGATCTCATGGCCGGAGAAGGCGAGCACTTCAATCAGTTGGAGAGTGCACTTCGTCAGAGTCCCACCCTCGCCCTCCTCGAGTTGGGCTATCACGAGGCGGTGGAGGGAGCCATCCAGGGCGACCCGGCTCCCTTGCCTGAGATCGATGCCTTCAAGGCCGACTACGGCTCTCTGCTCGAGTCGTTGCGCAAGGCCGGTTCGCAGGTCGTGGCGATGACCATTCCCGATCCGTGTGACACCGCTTATCTGTCGACGGTCGAGTCGGCCGCCCGGAATCTCAAGTTGAGCCCATCGGTGCTGCTGAAGGGATACAACCTGAAGGATGATGACCGAATCACGATCCAAGGACTCTTCGAAATGGGCTGCCAGCTGCTCTCCAGGAACCTGGGTCCCCTGCCCGACGGCTCGATCCTGCCGGCGACTGCCGTCAACCGGATCAGCGAGCGTATCCAGGCACTGAACGCGGAGCTGGCCTCCCTGGCAGAGAAGCACGATGCCCTCGTCTTCGACCTGCATGGCCTGCTCCACGAGGTCGCTGAGCAGGGCATCACCGTCGGGGCCAAACAACTCAGCTGTGACTTTCTCGGTGGCTTCTACCAGCTGAATGGGCACTATCTGGGCCTGGCAGGCCACGCCGTCATCGCCAACGGCCTGCTCGAGCTGCTGAACGACGCGTTCGATGCCACCTTCCCTCTCGTCGATCTCGAGGTCGCTCTGAGCACAGATCCCGTCACCGCGTACCAGCAGGCCGACGGCCCGGATCTGGATCTGGACGACCTGTCTGCCCTGTCCCCTGCCCCCTCAGAGGAGGCTCCGGCCATCGAGGCCGTCAAGCTCATCCCGGTCGAAGAGGACCCCTTCGAAGCGCCGGCGGAGCACCACGGTCACGCCACCCGGCTGACCCTACCGGAGGGGCTCGAGCAGACGCTGCCCCTGTGCAAGGCAGCCAGCTACTATGGCGACGCCATTCGAGCGGTGAACTGCCGGACCGACGCGGAAGGCAAGTTCGGCAGTGGCCGAGAGCTGCTTTTCGGCGGCCTGGCGATGCTCGACAGCCACCTCGACGGTCACGTCCACATCAAGTTCTCCGAGCCCGTCGACGACATCTCCCACTTCGAGATCTCCGTCGGGGAAGGGCTCGTCGGTGACGATGGTCTGATGACGGCACCCTATCTGTTCAAGCTACCGGCGCAGCAGAACTCGGTGTCGGACGACGGTGACATGATCTCCTCAGGGGATCTGAATCTGGCCACGGGCGAAGTCACCAACCTCGATTTCGCATTCCGCTTCTTCAACACAGCGCTGCTGGCACTGGTACGCTGCAATCCCAAGTTCCCGGATGTACCGATCCAGTTCCCCGGCATGTATGGCTCAGCATCGGCACGCTTTGACCAGCGGCCGGATGGCAATCTCGACTTCACTTTCCAGGGTACGACCTTCATCCCCCTCGGCATGGCCCTGGAGGATCCGGTGCGCTTCCCGTTGCCCTTCTGCAGTCCCGCCCTGGAGTATGCCAGCGTTCCCGGGCACGGCACGACCCTGCACCCGCATATCCAATTGAGCACGAGACCGCCCCTGGCGGCGGCGGATGAGGTCAAGCTGCCCCAGATCCCCGAGAACGAGATCCGCGAATACACCATCCACGCTCACAACACCAGCTTCGGCGACAAGTTCCATCTGACCGCGCCCGAGCTGGTCGGCGATCCGACGGGTCGGTCGCAGTTGATGGGCCGTGTACAGGTGCAGTTCGGTCAGCGCTTCGGTGATTCAGTGTCCGTCGCGATTTCGCATCTGAATCCGGGCGGATTGCTGACCCCGGATCCTGAAACACCGCTGGGCGACGATTTCCCGGGCCGCCTCCCGCCGGCGCCGATCGGCCACAACGAGTTCCTGCGCTTCTCTCAGCGGACATACTACCTCGACAGCCTCACGTGCATAGACGATCCCTTCGACTTCTGCGTGGGCGCCGTCAACGTGAAGACAGGCAACGTGCTGGGAGAGATGCTACACCGGGCGCTGATCGGGCAGAACGTGTTCTACGCACTGGTGCGGCTGGAGCCGCGCACGCCGAAGGAGTCCTTCATGTTCCAAGGGCCGGCGCGATTCGAGAAGGACGGCCATGGTCAGACGGTACTCCGGTTCCGGGGCCAGGTGACGATTCCCTACCCCGAAGGCAACCTGTTTCCGGCGCCGGACCTAGCGACCACGTTCACCGCCGGCCCGGACTCCGTGCTGGATCCGTTCCTTTGGGTCCAGGCGATGGACACGCCTGAGGCGCCGGATGCAGTCATGAAGGGAGAGGCCGAGCAGGTGGTCTCCTCCGCCGCCGAAGTGTTCTCGTACCGGTACGAGATCCCGGGTAACCCCGATCAGCATGCGCCCGTCTTCGAGTACACCAACCACACGCAGGGCGGCCAATTCCGGCTGGATTCGTTATCCTGGGTGAGCTTCACCAACTCACGGGAGTCGAAGCTCAAGCCGGGGAAGCACGACACGGTCACATTTTCAGGTTTCGGGGTCTGGGACAAGAACGACGTGCAGACCGATAGTGTGTTGGTGAATGTCCAAGTCTCGACAGCGCCAAAGGGGCAGTACGTGAGCATCCAGATCGGCGCTGCCGTAGTTTCGAATGTCAACACGAAGCCGGCAGACATCGAGCAAGTCCGGCCCTGATCGACGGGAGAAGGCCTCGATGACGGCACCAGTGATGAGAAGGAGATCGAAAGCAATGATGCGAAAGATGGTAGCTCTGCTCGGCCTGGCACTGATCGTGGCAATGCCCTGCTGGGCCGGCAACGGCAACATGCTGCATGGCTTTGGCGCGGTGAACAGCTCGATGGGTGGTGCCGGTGCGGGTCTGTGGGTCGAGGACCCCGTCGGGGC
>PCAH01000129.1 GCA_002730485.1 Dehalococcoidia bacterium
CCGAAGAGATCAAGAAAGCATTTGAGGGATACATCGCCTACTACGGGACCTACGAGGTGGACGAGGCCAACAGCCAGGTAACCCACCACGTGGAGAACGGGTTGTTCCCCAACTGGATCGGCGATATCCAGACCAGAAATTACGAGTTTGAAGGCGAGAACCTACGCCTGAACACCCAGCCCATAAAAGGGGCTAAGGCAGACCTCACCGTGACCCTGCTATGGGAACGGGCTTAATAACGACAAGTAACCAGATGGAGAGAATCTGATGGCGGAAATGCTAAAAGACAAAGTGGCAATCGTAACCGGCTCCGGTCGCGGCATCGGCCGTGGCGTTGCCAAACTGATGGCCGCACAAGGGGCCAAGGTTGTGGTGGTCGACCCGGGCGTCAACGTGGACGGCACCGGTGCCGACTCGTCCTTCGCCCAGGACGTGGTGGATGAGATCAAGGCTGAAGGCGGCGAGGCCGTTGCCTGTCTTGAATCCGTTGCGACCATGTCCGGCGGTGAGAAGATCATCCAAACTGCCCTGGACAACTACGGAAAACTAGACATCGTGGTCACGGTGGCCGGAATCCTCCGGGACCGGATGATCTTCAACATGTCAGAGCAAGAATGGGACGACGTGATTGCTGTCCACCTCAAGGGAACGTTCTCCATCGTGAAGAACGCCAGCGTGCTCTTCCGTCAGCAGAAATCAGGCCGGATTATCACCTTCAGCTCCACCACGGGATTGTACGGGAACTCCGGTCAGGCCAACTACGGCGCAGCCAAGGACGGCATCGCCGGGTTCACTAGAGTGGTCGCCCGGGACCTGGGCCGCTACGGTGTGACCGCCAACGCCATCTCCCCCAGCGCCGCCACTCGCATGATCGGCAGCATCCCCGACGACGCCAGAGCGCTGCGCGCCGCCCGGGGCATCAGCACCGGCGCCGCACTGACCCTACGGGGCGGAGCCGACGATATAGCGCCCATGGTTGCCTGGTTGGCATCCGACGAGGCTGCCCACGTAAATGGCCACGTGTTCCACGTTACAGAGGGCCTGGTGACATTGCTCAACGAGCCCGAGCCCGTCAAGACCATACAAAAAGATGGCAAATGGACCGTGGAGGAGCTGGTCCGCGTCTTCCCGGTGACCATTGGCATCGAGCTGGTCAACCCGGCTCCAAGCCAGGTTCCCCAGGAATCTTGACCTTCAGTCCAAATAAGATCTAGGTCTTTACTGAGGCCCCAGAAATGGGGCCTCAGTTTATTAACACGCAGAGGTTTAACCGACGATTCATAATTTTTCCGCGTCTTACGCAGGCCACTTGGTAGACGAGAACGTTGGCCTGCCAGGCACTCCTGCCAACGAACGGTGGTACACCAACGAGCAGCTGATTGGGACCTTCGACTGGGCTTTGGATATCTCCAAACATGCAGAGAAGCTGGGCTTTCAGGAATTCTGGATGGCAGAACACCACTTCCAACCAGAGGGCTATGAAGCCATTCCCAACCTGTTGATGCTGGGACTCTATCTGTCCACCCAGACTGAGACGCTGAAGTTTGGCTGCGGGTTTAACATCGTCCCCATGTGGCACCCTCTGAGACTGGCGGAAGACTTTGCCATGGCCGATGTCTTGAGCAAGGGCCGGATCATCTTTGGCGTAGGCCGCGGGTATCACACCCGGGAGGTGGAGACCTTCGGCGCTCCCATGCTGGACTCCAACGCCAACCGTGAGCTGTTTGAGGAGCAACTTGAGGTAATCACCAAGGCCTTCAGCCAAGAAAAATTCTCCCACCAGGGAAAACACTACACCCTGCCCCCAGAAGTTCCGTATCGTGGGTATGACCTCAAAGAACTGACCCTGGTGCCGCGACCCATCTCCCAGCCGGTGGAGATCTGGCAGCCGCTGGTGAGCGCCAACCCCAGGGGCATAGACTTCCTAGCAAAGATGGGCATCAAACCTCTGATCGCCAACAACCCACCCGCAGCGCTGGAAGAAAAGCTGCAAATGCTGCAGTCAGCCCGAGCCAAGTACGGCCGCGAGACTGACCTGGGCGAGGACATGGCCCTGGGTTTCCGCATCTTCATCGCCGAGACCAAGGAGAAAGCGATTCAGAAGGCCCGCCCCTACTTCGAGGAAGCCATGAAGTTTGCCGGCCCGTTGGGGGTCATGCCACTAACTCCGGAACAGAACGCGTCGGTGGTCAACAAGGGTCAGACACCGGGAGTTGCTCTGCCCACGTTGGATGAGGCGATTGAGGCTGGCCCTGGCTCTGCGGAACCTCGGCTGACGTCGTAGAGCACTTCAAGGGCATAGAAGAGAAATACCCAGGCGTGGAACGCGTCAATATTGCGGCTGTGATGGGTATGCCCTTGGAGGTATACAAAGACCAGCTGAGCATAATCTCAGAAGAGGTCATGCCCGCGTTTAAAAGATAGTTGAAAAGTAGGCTAACTCTCCAGTGGGACGTTGTGGAACGCACCCTGGGTGATGCCCGATTGGAGCTTCTCTGCCTGGCGAATGGCGTAGTGGTCGGTCATGCCGGCCACATAGTCCACGGCGGCACGCTTCGGGTCGGTTCCGGGGCTGAAGTAGGGCGGCGGTATCTCTTCTGCGTTATCGACGAAGTAGTGGTACAGCAGCTTCACAACGTCTCGACCGACCTCTGATTGCCTGGTGGTTCCCAGCGGAAGGTAGATGTTCTGGAACATGTAATCCCGCAGTTCCATCATGGCTTCGCGGGCTTCCGGGTCCATTTCGATCAGGGGTTTGCCTTCAACTTCGCTGTCGGACAACCCCGAGGCAGGCCAGGACTCCTGGACGATTCCGGTGATCAGCGCGTCCAGTCTCTGGGAATGGGTCGTGCCCAACACCCGGTTCGCGCGTTCCGGCAGGTCGTCAACGCGTAGCATTCCGGCGCGGATGGCGTCGGCGATGTCGTGGTTCAAGTAGGCCACTGAGTCGGCCAATCGGAGTACCTGGGCTTCCAGGGTCAGGGATTCGTCCAACTTGATGTCAAGAAAATCTCCCCGGGGTTTGGAGTGGGAGATTATGCCCTGGCGGACCTCGTGGGTCAGGTTTAACCCCTCCCCCTCCCTCGTCAGATGCTCAACGATGCGGAGGCTTTGGGCGCTGTGGGTGAATCCCTCGGAATAGACCTGGTCCAGGGTCTCCTCGCCTAGATGCCCAAAGGGTGTGTGGCCAAGGTCGTGGCCGTAAGACATGGCTTCAACCAGGTCTTCGTTCAGGTTCAGGGCCCTGGCGATGGTACGACCAACCTGGGCCACCTCCAGGGTGTGGGTCAGTCGGGTTACGTAGTGGTCACCGGACGGCGCCATAAAGACCTGGGTCTTGTGCTTTAAACGGCGAAAAGCGTTGGTGTGGATGATCCGGTCGCGGTCGCGCTGGTACTCGGTACGCAGGGGCGAGGGTGTTTCGTCTCGCTCTCGACCCAGAGACTGGCTGGAACGGCTGGCGTACGGGGAAAGACTCTCCTCCCGGGCTTCCAGCCGTTGCCGCACCTGCAGTTTTTCCACAGGATCCGTCCCCATCTAGGCTTCCCTCTGCGACTCGATATTCAAGATATCAGTCTTTGAGAGGAATGGTGCCCCAGGTGATTGCTCCGGAGTTCGTGGAAAGGCCCTTTTCCTGGGCCATCTCGCGGATATTCAGCAGGGTTGCGTTGACCTCGTTGGTCAACATCACCCAGTCTGGCTCTTCCGGTATCCAATACGGCGAATTGATGCGCACCACCTGATTGTCTTTGGCGTTCAAGTAGATGCCGAATTTTGATGCTTGCTGCATGAGTCTCTCCAGATATCTTTTGGGCCTAATTCGGCCCGGGCTCGGTAGGTTTATCTCGTGGTTTATCGAATCAGATTGTCTGTTCAGTTGCCTTACTTGCCTGATTACTGCCGTAAGCTCCACGGAGGTCCGGCGGCAGTTGCTCTGCGATACGCCCCATAACCATGTCCAACATGCTGTTCTTCACCGCACGGCTGGGGTTGCCCTCAATCACCGGCAGGGTGAACGGTTGGCCGATGCTGGCTTTCATCCGTTTGAGCGGGAATGGTATCCGCCACAACGGGAACGTGTTGGTCCCGGTGATCCCTACCGGCAGGATGGGAGCCTGGGATTTCAATGCCAGGTACACCACTCCTAGCATACCCTTTTGTAGGGTGCCGTCGGGACTTCGGGCGCCTTCAGGGAAGATTACCACGGACCTGTCGCGCTCAAGATTTTGCATCAGGACACGCACGGCGTCAATCCCAGCCGCCGATCTGTCGAAGGGGGACACGTTGAAAGCCTGCATCAGGAAGCGGGAGATAGGGTTGTTGAATAGTTCCTTTTTGCCGACGAAGAACAGGGGCCTGGGGATGGCCGCCACTAGCAGCGGGGGGTCGTTCAATGACAGATGGTTGGAAACTATGATCAAAGGCCCGAATGGGGGCACGCATTCAGCGCCGACAACATCCATACGACCAAAAGCTCGAAAGCAGAATCGCGCTAAAAAGTGCCCGAAGCGGTAGAGAAGATTAGCTTCCCTGAAGGGGCTCACAAGGTTTTTGTCCGGTCAACGATCTGTTGTACCAACTGCTTGATGCTGAGACCGTCGGTGTCCAGTTGCCAGGCGTCTTCCGCGGGCTTCAGGGGTGAGTTGGCCCGCCCGCTGTCGATCTCGTCTCTTTTCAGGGTTTGGCTCAACACCGTCATCAGTTCTACAATCTCGCCGCGGTCCTGCATCTCCTGCCAGCGTCTCTTGGCCCGGGTTTCTGGCGAGGCTGTGAGATATATCTTAAGGTCGGCATCCGGCAGCACAACGGTGCCGATGTCACGGCCAATCATGACGATCTTGTTTTGGGCGGCGATATTTCTCTGTTGGGCTACAAGCTCTGTCCGTACCGGCCTGGCTTTTGAGACCACGGAAACGTTCTGGTCCACGGCGGGTTCTCGTAATTCCAATCCCAGGGTGTTTCCGGCGACTAACACCTGATTGCCGCTGTCACCGACCAGCTCAATTGGGTTGTTGTGGGCTAGTTCGCCGAGCGAAGTTTCATCCTCCACCGAGATGCCCTGATTCAGGGCCAGCCAGGTGACGGCTCGGTACATGATTCCGGTGTCGAGATAGGCAAACCCCAAGGTCTGGGCCAATTCCCGACCCACCACGGTCTTCCCTGCGGCGACCGGGCCGTCTATCGCGATTACGTTGACTCCGTGGGCCAATGCTTACCTCGTCTGTTGAATTGAATCTGGTGGGTAAACGGGAGCGTGGGTGACTGGCGTTCACGCATCGGCATTATACACCGCGTCTTAGGCTGAATTACCTTGCGGTTATACCCGGTGGGGGGTTAGATTAGAATCAAGGCAGACATCACTGGACGGACAAATCAGTACGGCAAATCTATGTCTATGATCGAGACCATCGGCACAACTCGCCCTCTTCGCAATCTGACCGGAAGGACCTACCTACTGGTTGCTGCAATATTGGGCACCTTTGCCCTCTTTGTCCTGGCGTGGGCCTATCCCACATTCCCAGGTGATGAGAGCGTATTGCTGCGGTTCCAATCCTTCCGTACCGGCTGGTTGGACGAGATCGCAAAGGTATTAGCCGATTTTGGCGTAGTCTGGGTGTTCTTGCCTGTGATTGGCGTGTTGATGGGGTTCTTGCTTCTGACTAGTCGCTTTGCTGATGCGGCCATGGTCTTTGCCGGCTTGTTCGTGATCGGCATCGGCAACGGACTTAAAATGGTGGTGGCCAGACCAAGGCCCGACTACCAGATCTTTGATCCCTTCCAATCCAGCCTCAGTTTTCCCAGCGGCCACTCCCTCTTGGCGGTGATACTTGGAGGGTTGCTGATCTACCTGATCGAGTCCTGGGTTAAGCCGGTGATGTTGCGGCGGGCGATCCAGGCCGGATTGGTCTTGATTGTGATTGCCATGGGCGCCTCTCGTGTCTACATAGGCGTGCATTGGCCCAGTGATGTTATAGGTTCATACACGTTTGGAATCCTGGCACTGGTTGGCCTGGTCGGACTTCGAAACGCGGTGTCTTCTGCACCCTAATCCCCTTTGCGTCCCGGAATAGCCTCATGCTAAACTCGGCCTAGCAATTTTTCCGATCTATTATTTGTGTCCATTGATGAGGATTTATGAACTGGGTTGATATCGCAATCTTGGTTGTTTGGGGGATTACCATCCTCTGGGGTTACTCCACCGGTCTGATGGGTGTTTTGGTGCCCCTGATCTCCCTGGTGGTCGGTCTGGCACTCTCCAGCCGGATCGGAGAATCTGTTGGTGAGATGTTCTCAAGTGTCACTGACAACGAGAACGCCCAAGCCGTGGCTGGGTTCGTTCTGGTCTTTGGAATACTGTTCGTCGCCGGTGGGATCTTGAACTTCATGGCCCGGAGGATTCTGGGCATCATCCCCCTCTTTGGGTTTGTGAACAGCCTCGCCGGTATGGCTGTGGGGTTGTTGATTGGGTTCATATTGTTATCAGGTGTCCTGACGGCAGTGCAGAAGTATCCCGTCAAGGACTTGGAAAAGGACATCGATGACTCAAAGTTGGGGACCATACTGGCGGACAACTTTGATGTAGTCATTCGCGGCCTTGGATTCATCCCAGGAGATTGGGACCAAGAGCTGGAGAAACTGACTCAATAACTGCTGGGCTGCCCGGCGGTCTTTAGCCATAGGACTTAAGCTTACATAACCAGCTCAACCCCATGTGCTACTATGGTGGCCAAAGAGCCCATGTGCCCCCAAGTACCATAAGTAGCGCAGGTTGTGTTTGTCCGCGCCTTGTGCGCATGTGTGGTGGCAACTTCCCCCTAGCGCTCTCCTGGAACCGTCTGGGAGAGCTCCCCAACGCGATGCGGGAGGACCAGTGGCCGGCCGACATGGTTAAGCAGGCGGAAATAAAACGTCCGGCAAAGAACGGCGCTGTCCGTGACGCTTCATTGATGGAAGTTGCGGAGGCTGTGACCGCTGATGTCTTGATTCGCGCGCCGGTCTTGGTGTTGAACCTGAATTATGTGCCGGTGAACATCTGCACCGTTCGCCGGGCCATAGTCCTCCTGACCAAGGGTAAAGCTGAGCGGCTTGAGAGCCACGTAGGTTTTCTCCATACGGTCAACCGCGAGATAGACGCTCCCTCAATCATCAGGCTGGACTACATGGTCAAACGGCCATTCGTTCCCAGAAAACTGTCTAAGAAGGAAGTTTTCCTGCGGGACAAGTACACCTGCCAATACTGTGGCAAGAAACCCAAAGACCTGACCTTAGACCACGTCATACCCCGGAGACAGCATGGCCCTCATACCTGGGAGAACGTGGTGGCGGCCTGTAACGGATGCAACCTGCACAAAGCTGGGCGCACTCCGGCTGAGGCAAAGATGCGGTTGGGTACCACGCCAAGGGCTCCAGACCCGAACCCCTATTTGATCCTTCAGAACAGGGTTATCCTGGACGAGTGGAAGCTCTATATCCCGTGGTCCATCCGGGACGAAAACACCAACTAGCCGATTAGTTGCGGGATGGCTGCTTCCTGGTCACATCGGCTAGGGGTAATTCCAATACTCGGTCATCGCCGTAGCGCACAGAGACAGTCTCTTTCATGCGGTGCCCCACGATCACCGTAGCGGCTCCGATGGGAGTGCTCACCTGTTCTCCGATCTTGGGCAGCAGCTTGTTTACCTGCCGGTATTGCTCATACTCGAAACGCAAGCAACAACGCAACCTGCCGCAGGCTCCGGCCAACCCATCAGCGCTGATGGGTAGAGATTGTTCCTTGGCCATGCGAACGGAGATGGACTCAAACTTCTCCATCCACTGGATGCAGCAGAGTGGATTGCCGCAGCGACCCATGCCCCCAGCCAGTTTGGCAACATCCCGGTCGCCAACCTGACGCAATTCCACTCGACCGCCAGTGGCGGAACTCAAGGCGTGGATCAGCGGCCTGAAGTCGACCCGACCCTCAGCCCCAAATGTCACAACCATACGGGACCGGTCAAAGGTGTAGTGGGCGTCGACGATCTTCATGGGGATGTTCAAATCCCGGGCTTTCGAACGGGCGATCTTGAAAGTGTCCTGCTCTGAATAGCGGTTCTCTTGCAGGCGGCCCAAATCCCCGGGCGTGGCCCGGCGCAGCACTCGCATATTCGGTTCCGGGTCGGGACTGCAGGACACCATCTCCTTGGCTTCCCGGCAGACCCAGGCTAGCTCCTGGGATTTCTCCATCTGCACCACCACGTAGCTTTTTAGTGGCAGGTTGAAATCACCAGCAACGGCGTAACTCACCGGGTCCGTTTCTCTCCAGCGGATGCCCACAACCCTGGTCATACTTGGCCTGCTTCAATGGGTAGGTTGAGCATTAAAACTTCCATCGCCAGTCTAGGACTGACGTTACTATCTAGATTCGACAACGTTTGCATCAGGCGATTGATGAACTGCACGATTTCAGCCGTGCTCAAGCCTGACGCCTGGCTTCTCAAGGAATCTGCCTGGTCTGAATTGTGGAGAAAATCTCCCGCTCCCTCTTTAATCAAGAGGAGGTCCCGCCACCAACGAAGCCAGAGAGCCAATAGATCCTTGGCTGCATCCCGGTCGCTGCCAAATAATGAGGCGACCTCATTGGCGTAGATGAAACGGGTTTCCAACCCCGCAGCCAGGGTTTCCTGGATCTTTTCCAGGTCTGCCTGTCGCTGCTCCAGTACCTGCGAGTCTTCCAATGCGCCAATGGCCCAACCCAGGCAGCCACGGGATATACGGAATAACCGTTCCGCCTGTTCCGGTGTTGCGTTGTGACCGTTGACCAGCCGTTCGACCATCTTGTCCTTGGACAGCGGAACCAAATTCAGGGTTTGGCAGCGTGACCGGACTGTGGGCAATACGGCGCCCTCATTGGCTGTTAGTAGCAGGAACATTACCTGCGGGGGCGGCTCTTCCAGGGTTTTTAATAAAGCATTAGCGCCTTCATCACTCATGAATTCAGCGCCGTCAAAAATCACTACGCTTGTGGAACCCTCGTACGGGTTCATGTGTACCCGGCGCAGCGCTTCTTTTATTTCGTTTATGCCGATCATGGTCCGTGCGGAACGGCCTTCTTCACCTTGGCCGGGCGCTAGGACCCTGATGTCGGAATGGTGTCCCTCTGCAATCCTAGTGCATTGTACGCAGGAACCACACGGCTCACCATACCCTTCAAGACAATTTACGGCCTGGCACAGATTAATAGCAAGTGCCATTTTCCCCACATGAGGGGGGCCGCACAGCAGATAGGCATGAGATTGCCTTTTCTGCTGGAGGCTGGGCTCAAGTCGTTTGAGCAGGTGATCTTGGCCGAAGATGGTCCACATAAAAACCTGAGTTCCAGGCGTTTGTTAAGTTCGGACTATAGAATACCTTTAACCCATGTTACCAATCAGGGCTGCTTAACACTACGAGAACTTATTGCGGGTTGGGTTTATACCAAATCTAGACTGATTAGGTCTTGGTAGCTTTCCCTACGACGAATCAAACGGCTCTTGCCGTCTTTGACCAGCACCATGGGCGGGCGGGGGTTCATGTTGTAGGTGCTGGCCATGGATGGGCAGTAGGCTCCAGCTGCGGGAATGGCCAGGATATCCCCGGATTCCAACGTGGGCAGCATCACGTCCGTGGCTAACAGGTCTCCAGACTCACAATACTTGCCAGCAACGGTCACTTTTTCCGCCGGTTCCTGGTTGGCCTTGTTGGCGGCGACCACCTCGTACTCGGCCTGATAGAGGGCCGGGCGGATGTTGTCGCCCATACCGCCGTCGACGCTGACGAATTTTCGGACTCCAGGCACATCTTTGATCGCCCCGATGCGGTAGAGGGCAACTCCGGCCGGCCCGATGATAGCCCGACCAGGCTCGATCACTAGAGAAGGGAGTTCCATGCCGAGGTCGTAGCAAGTTTCTTTCATGGTGGAGACGATGGTCTCTGCGTAATCAGATACGGGAGGCGGCGCGTCATCACGGGTGTAGCTGATGGCGAACCCTCCGCCGGGGCTGAACTTCTGCAATTCCAGACCCTCTTCCCTGAATTGAGCGGCGAACCTGAGCACCAGGTCCACCGCCACCCGGTACGGCTCCAGTTCAAAGATGGGTGATCCCAGGTGGAAGTGGAGTCCGCGTAGGTTCAGGTTCTTCGCGGTCAGGCCCATCCTGATAGCCTCTGCGGCGTGGCCGGTCTGAATCGAAAACCCGAATTTCGAATCCAATACCCCGGTCGTGGTGTAAACATGGGTGTGTGGGTCTACCCCAGGAGAGACTCTGATGAGTATGTCCTGAGTCTTTCCGGCCTCACCCGCCAGTTGGTCAAGGATCTGCATCTCGTGGAAGCTGTCTACGACCACCCAACCGATGTTATTTTC
>PCAH01000130.1 GCA_002730485.1 Dehalococcoidia bacterium
CCGTGCAGATTCGGTTTAGGAAATCCTTGACGGTCTGCACCTCGCCCACTAATTTTGATGCCCACCACAAAGAGAGCGCGGATCTGATAGATAAAGAGGGCATCAACGTGTGGGTGGAGGATTCCATCGGCCGCAGGCTGGATCCGCAGATAGTTGACCCTGCCTATATCCGCTGGTACGCAGAGCAGATGAAGGCCACCGCGCCCCATGTGGTGTCCGGCTTTCAGCGCACGGCCGGTGGGGACATTGGGCCAATGCTGAAGGATGTTCAGACGCCCATGTTGATGCTGGCTGCAGCCACCCTGCGGGAGGAAGTCCTGGGTGATTTCAGGGGAGCCTCAGATCTGTTCCCCAACGGCAGAAAGGTCATCTTCCCCGGTGTACAGGGTTTTGTGCAGCACATCATGCCGGTGCCCTGCGCCAGGGTTTGGCTGGACTTCGCCCAGGGTCTTTCCGGTTCTTAGCCAACGGGAACAGCCTCAGATTGACTGAAGAACCAATACAAGACGGCGAGCAAAACCCGGACGATTTTCCCGACCAGCCAGTCTGGGATGGACTCTGGGGACGCCTGAATATTCCGAAGCGGATCAGGCGAGAAGGCAGCACCTATTTTGTCGACCCAAAATTCCGTCGGCATTACATGCGGTACCTATACCAATTGCTTTTGGCAACGGTGGCGTTGGCTTATGTCTTGCTGTTTGTCGACTCCCTCTCAAGCGCTGCCTTTGCCGCCGGTCTTGGCTCCTCCGTGGTTGGCGTTTTCATATTCCCATCTGGAGCAACTTCGCGGTTAAGGGCGGTGGTCGGTGGACACACTATCGCCCTGATCATAGGGTCGTTGGTCTCACTGATCCTGTTCGCCGGACCGATCGAATCATTCATAGACAGCCAAAGCCAGTTTCATGCCTTGGCAATGGCTTTCACAGTGGGACTGCTGATCCTGACTATAGCCGTTACCGACACTGAGCACCCTCCGGCAGCTGGGGTCGCCATTGGAATGTCCAGCAGGGTTTGGAGCCTAGAGGTGTTTGCCGCCATTCTGGGCGCGGTATTGGTCCTGAGGCCACAACTACGAGACCTGATCTAAGTCCCCACCTGCGAAGCTGAGTACCCGATCCACACAGCCACAAGCCCCAGGCAAAGTTGGAGGCCGACGTTTGAGAACGCGGCCAACGACTCCCCATCCCTAAGCAGTTGGATGGTTTCGTAGCCAAAGGTGGAAAAGGTGGTGAAGCCGCCCAACACCCCCACCAGTATCAGAGCCCGTGTTTCAGGACCAAGCAGATTCCGGCTTTCTGTGAGTCCTGCCAGTAGGCCGATCAACAAGCAGCCCACTATGTTCACCGTTAACGTGCCATAGGGCAGTGACAGGGTATGAAGGGTGTCCTGCACCCAGTTGGTGATCAGATAGCGCAGAATCGCGCCGATGAAGCCGCCAACCCCGACAAACAAGATTATCAACAACCTGGCCTTTTCCCCCTCGCACCGACGTACCCGTCAACTGGGTTCTGCTTGGGATTCATTTTTTCATCTTCTCATTGCTCAGTTCTTTGGCAGACGGAGCGGGTTTGATATGAAAACCGACCACTCACTTCGAATCAGCTAGTGACATGGCGCGCCTGGCAGTCTCCGTTGACCCCTGGTTCTCCATCGGAATACAATCCGGCCTGAAACCACACCTACATCAATCCCTCGAATCTAAATCGAGGAACCGAAGAACATCGGGAGAGGCCCAACAACATGAATCTTTCACTTGAAGGCAAGATTGCCATCGTGACCGGGGGAAGCAAGGGAATCGGCAAGGCCACGGCGTTGTCGTTGGCTCACGAAGGCGTGGACGTCGCCATCTGCGCCCGCGGTATGGAAGACCTGGAGGACGCTGCCACAGAGATCAGGGCCGCCACGGGCCGCAAGGTACTGCCCTTGCAAGCTGACATAACTGACCCGGATGCCATCAAGAAAATGGTGGCAGACACAGTGGCCGAATTCGGCGGTGTCGATATCCTGATCAACAACGCGGTCAATTCGAAAGCCGCACCTTTCATGGAGTTGGCCGACGAAGACTGGATGAACCATATCAACGTCAAGGTCATGGGCTACATGCGCTGCGCGAGAGAAGTGATTCCCCACATGCAGGTGCGAGGTGGTGGCAGGATCTTCAACATCGGCGGCATGGCGGCCCGTTCGGCCAACACCCTGGCTAACAGCAACGGAGTGACCAACGCCTCCGTTTCAAACATGGCCAAGAATCTTTCGGATTCCTTCGCCTCTGACGGCATCCTGGTCAACTGCATACATCCGGGGACAACCAGGACCGAACGACAAGACCGCAGTCTTCGGGCGCGGGCAGAACACGGCAACATGTCCGTGGAAGAGGCCGAGCGCAGTGCCGTGGCCAACATACCCATTGGCCGCATGGTGGAGTCCAAGGACATCGCCGACCTGATAGTCTTTTTATCCTCTGACCTTGCCGGGGCCATCACCGGCCAGACCATTGCCGTTGAGGGAGGCGCTGGCAGGGGAATGAACTACTAGCAGGTTTCGCTTTTACACGACGCATCTGTTAGGGTCGAATCTGCATCCTATCAACATACCTGCGCTGACTACGCGTGTCTTGAATCAGGCGGCTAGGAAGGTTTCCAGCCGTCAAGCCCTCTGAAGTTCACTGCGAACGGCGCCCCGCCTGTGGCTTCACGCCGATCATCCACCAACAAACCAAGGAAATATAAATGCTCAATCTTGGGAACAGACTCGGGATAATCCCGCGGACGTTAAGTCCTCGAACTTTGATACTGCTGGTGCCTTTGTTGCTCCTGCTGACCGCTGCCTGCTCATCAGACTCGGAAGAACCCATCATCTCCAGTGAGCTAGAAGCCGGCGGGCCGGAATATTCCGGTGCAGTGATCAACCAAGATATCGCAGTGGGCGTAAATCGTCTGTTGTTTGTCGTGATCGACCGCGAAGGTATGCCCGTGAAAGGGCAGGTGGCAGATGTTGGCGTGTTCTTCCTGGTCCCGAGGGAGGACGCCAGAGAATTGAAGCAATCCGTTACTGCCGATTTTGTGGTTTGGAGCGCGGCGACCGGTGGGGTTTTCTCTACAGAAACAGATATTGATGTAGGTGGAGCCTACGAGCTGGACATCAATTTCACATCCAACGACGGGGTTGAGATCTTCGCCCAAACCAGCTTCTTGGTCAAAGACGAATCTCAAACCCCGGTGATCGGCTCTCCCGCGCCTGCCAGCGTGACCTACACATTGGATGACAAGGAAGATATCTCACATATCACCAGCTCTCCCGAGCCTGATCTAGGCCTTCATCAGCTTTCCATCGATGAAGCATTGAAACAGGACAAACCGTTGGTGGTTGTCTTTGCCACTCCCGCGTTCTGTGTCAGCGCGACCTGTGGTCCCCAGGTGGGAGAATTGACCAAGATCAAAGCAAACTTGGGGGAACAGGTGAATTTCATCCACGTGGAAGTCTTTGAAGACCCTCACTTGATAGAAGGAGGAAGGCCCACCGGTAGCTTGGTGCCATCTGTGCTTGAATGGGGACTGCCCACCGAACCGTGGACGTTCATCGTGGACAAAGAGGGTTTGATCAGCGCCAAGTTCGAGCAATTCACCACCGCCGCTGAAATCGAGGCCAAACTCCTGGAAATACTCTAGGGAGTCGTTCCCTCAGGCACAACGGCGTCTTGAACATCCGAAGCCACCAACTGCCCGCCGATCTTCCGGTAGGTGACCGTGATCTTATCTCCTGACGCTTGATGCTGCCTCAAGTGCCCTAGTGTCATGCCAACAGGCCCTGTTGTGGTGAACTCCCAGATCTGACTGTCAGCATCGCGCACTGTGAGAGACTCAAGTTCAGCAATGTTCCGGGCAATGGCATCAACCACCCGCCCGGTCACGGTGTTTTCGCCGCTGTCACCGCCACAGGCCACTGCAACGAGCAGAAGAGTTACGCTCGCCGCAGCGATTAGCATCAGGTTTTTCATACTGGCCAGTCCTAATTAACCGAACTTGAATACCTTGACTGCTCCCAAAGCGGTGGCAACCACCCAACCGCCCAAGGCTGCCAGATAGGGCCAGGTGTCCCAGATCGGTTCACTCTCAATGGCTACGTCCCGGAGCGCCGCCAACATAGGCGTCAGGGGCAGGACCTGCGAAACTTCGGGTAGCACCCAAGGTAGCGCTGCCGTAGAGAAGAAAGTGCCCGCCAGGAACAACATGGGCATCGCCACTGCGTTTCCCATCCCAGACGCCGCCGCCGGAGACTTGGCCCAGGCAGACAGAATGAACCCTATATTCAAGAATACGATGCTACCCAGGGCCGTTATGGTCAATACCCAGAGGATGTTTCCATGGACATGTCCGCCAAACACGAACACGCCCAATGCCAGGATGATTCCTGCCTGAACAAGGGCCAACAGCACGTGGGCGGTGATCTCTGCGGCAAAGAATTTCCAGATCGGAAGGGGCGTCGCCAAGAGACGCTTCAAGATTGACTGGTTTCTGAATGTGCTGATGCGCACCGCAATGGAGATGATGGAATTCATCATGATACCTAAGCCCAGCAGCCCCAGAAGCACGTTGTCAAAATAGTCCACTTCCGGCACGTCTATCACGTCGGCTGTCAGTAGCAAGGACGGCACTACCGGACCTGCCTCAGACTGGATATCAGACACCAGGTTTCGGACTGCTCCATCCACCAATTGGTTTCGGTCTGGGTTCCGGGTGCTGTAAACGAGGGTCACGTCGGTTTGGGACTGGGGATCATCGAATAGCTCCGGGATGATTATCAGGTAACCCAAGTCACCGTCGACCACCTGTTTCCGTGCCTCACCGACGTCGATCTCATCGGATTGGAGGTCTAGGAATTCAATCTCGTTCAGCCGTTCTCGGAGAACTTCTGACCTAGGGCCATCGGACTGGTCAACGACCACCACATCTGCCGAACCAACGCCGTTGACTTCAAACAGGCCAAATACCACCACCAACATCAGAGGGAAGAATAGAGCCCAAAATATGGCCTGGCGGTTGCGCGCCATCATCTTGATATTTGCCAGAACCAGCGCAACCATCGATCAGTCTCGTAGCTCCGTGCCCGTCAGTTCAAGAAAGACATCTTCCAAGGTGACCGGGGTTATTTGAAGGTTCTCCAGACCCAGGCCGGTATCGGTGATCTCGTCCAGCATGGCTTTCAGGGCAGAGGGGTTGGGCAGGCGCAGCAAATAGGTGTTCTCCAATGGTGAAGCTTCGCCATTCTCATCATTTGCCTGGCCGTTGGTCTCACCATCGGTATGCAGCACCTCTACCCGCCCGTGCAACTTCTCCAACTGATCAGGGGTCATCGGCTTGTCCATGGTCAGTTTCACGGCGTAGCTGGCTTCCAATTGGTTAACCAGGTTTCTGGGGGTATCAACTGCCAAGAGCTTTCCATGGTCCATGATGGCCAGGCGGCTACAGAGAAGTTCGGCTTCGTCCATGGAGTGGGTGGTCAAGACAACCGTCACCCCGCGTTGGTTTACCTCTCTGATGAGGCTCCAGAGGTTTTGCCGTGCCTGGGGGTCAAGGCCGGTGGTCGGTTCATCCAAGATCACCAACTCAGGGTTGTTTACCAGACTGGCAGCCACGGCGAATCGCTGTTTTTGACCACCGGAGAGTTCAGAGATACGGCTCTTGGCTTTGTCAGAAAGGCCAACCTGTTCCAGTAGGGAACTGGGCTTGGCTTTGTTGGGGTAGAAACTGCCCAGCAGGGACAGGATCTCTGTCAGATTTAGGTAATCGTAGTAGGCGGAGGCCTGGAGCTGAACTCCGATACGTGCCTTCACCTCTGCTGCGTTGGACTGTATATCCAGTCCCAAAACGCTGACCCGGCCTTCTGTTGGTTTCTGGAGACTCTCAATAATCTCCAACGTGGTGGTCTTACCAGCCCCATTGGGGCCCAATATCCCAAAGACTTCGCCACTTTCGACAGCAAAGGTCACCCCGTCAACCGCGGTGAAGGTACCGAATCGCTTGATTAAATTTTCAACTTGGACTGCAGGCTCCATAATAGCGCTGGAAATCATATCACAGTCTGCGGTGAATTCTGCCAATCTTAGCCCGAAAGTTCAGAACCCAAAATACTGACCAGCAGTCATTTCTTGAAGAACATAAATCGTCTGGAAGACACGCCGACTCGCCGTGCTTCTCCAGGCACGAATTTAATTGACATCAAATTGGCCCTATGATAGTGTTCCCATCGCCGTGGTGAGAGTTTTACAGTCCGTGGAATTTAATTGAATCCGACTGTTTTTCAAGCGCCTAAAACACCGCCGAAATTATGCGGTGTTAACATATTCCCACTGATCTAGTGGACTCCGGGTCACGATCACATCCCGATTTCCTACCAGGTACCTAATGATACCCAGCCACAAACCAGCTTCCGTCTATCATCACGCCTTCCTAATCCCAGTCCAACCGGATCATGGGGTAGGTCCTAGCTTGCGCTTGGATAACGGAAATCTTCCCACCGGAAACCCGTCATGGAACTAGCCCAAAGCAGCCGGTTTCACAACTGGTTTAGAGGGATAGCGGCATTCACGGTGCTGGCCACCTTTGCCCTAGTGATTCTGGGTGGAGTGGTGAGGGTTACCGAGTCTGGTCTCGGTTGCCCAGACTGGCCAGGTTGTCACGGCGGTCTGCTCCCTCCTTGGGAAACCAAGGCAGTGATCGAGTTCTCACACCGAGTAATGGCTTCGTTCCTAGTCGGTCCATTGATCCTGTTCTTGTTCATCGCTTCATGGATGAAGTATCGGCAAGAACGATGGATAGTGGTGCCTGCATCGATCGCCTTTGGGCTGGTGATCGCCCAGGCCATGCTCGGCGGCATCACGGTCCTTAACGAGCTCCCAGGCGAGATCGTGATGGCCCATCTGGCCGTTGGTGAAGCCCTGGTTGCTATCCTCGTTGTCATTGCCGTGGTCTCTTTCCGTGGGCCGTTAAGCATCGGTATTCCAGATTGGAGCATCGGAAAGACCCGCCACTTCCCAGCCTTGGTGGCCATCGCCGGAGTATCGGTTTTCGTCCTGTTGCTATCGGGGTCTTACGTAACCGTCTCCGGGGCCTTTGGCGCCTGCACTGAGTGGCCGCTATGCAACGGCGATGCCTTCCCTGAATTCCGTCCTCAGATGAACCACATGTTCCATCGTTATGTTGCGGTGGTCGTGGGTCTCTTTGTCCTGTACAGTCTGCACCTGGGATTCCGAGGCAGGACTCAGCCCATGGCGATTCGAGTCCTCTCCATGTCCTCAATCGCCCTATTCGCCATTCAGATCATGGTGGGTGCGATGGTCATTTGGGGAGATTTCGGGGAAGACGTTCGGGCGTTACACCTGGCCGTTGCCACCGCGGTGTGGATAGCGGTTTCAGCATTGGTTGTAATCACATTCTCCAACCCCGGCACCCGCTGGAACGGCCCATCGAATGGCTGAAGACGCAAACCCAGGGAGACCAGCGGCGGATCCAGATGAGGTAATAAAGCCGGGCGGCATCGTTGCCCTCGTCAACGACTACATAACCCTCACCAAACCACCGATCATCTCACTCCTGCTCATCACCGCCATC
>PCAH01000131.1 GCA_002730485.1 Dehalococcoidia bacterium
TAATCGGCTGAGAACAAGTCATAGTTCAGGTAGGGCTGTTCGTGGGGGTCGGTGGAGTTCAGGGTCAACTCACCAGCGGAGGTGGCATTCTGCAGGCCGACGCTCAACCCAAAGTGGAAGGTGTCGCCTTCGTAGGTCACGCTGGCGGGTCGGTGCTCGCTGCTCATCAATGTGGGTGTCATCTGGAAATCGCCCCGGGTTGGCGAACCAGGCAGGCTGAAACGCAGGCCGACCTGGAGGCTGGGGGTGTCGATGTCCGGCGGTTCGCCTTCGCCCTTGAACAGCATGTACGCCGCGGGGTGGTCGCGCAGGTTCTTGCCCACGCCTGGAAGGTCATGGACCACGTTGATGCCCAATGCCTCCAGTTCTTTTGCGGGACCTACTCCGGACAGCAGCAGGGCTTGGGGTGATCCTATCGCCCCGCCGGACAGGATGACCTCGTTGGCATCTACGGTAAATACCTCGCCGCCGCTCTCGGCTTCCACACCCACTGCACGGTTGCCTTCAAAGAGCACTCGCCGGATGGAGACTCCGCCACGGACGGTGATGTTGAGTCGGTGTCGGGCCAGGTTCAGATAGGTCAGGGCGGTGCTCATGCGGACGCCGTCGATGTTATTCAGCGGACGGGCAGCCACACCGGTGGAGTCTGGGTTGTTCTGGTCCGGGTCTTCCGGGAATCCCACGCCCAGGCAGGCTTGATAGAAGCCTTCCGCCACGGGAATCCAGTCCTCTCGCTTGAAGCGTCGCACCGGCAGCGGGCCTTCATCACCATGGAAATCATCGCCGGGGAAATCCCAGTCGTTCTCCATCTTGCGGAAATAGGGCAGAATCTTGGTGTAGGCCCACTCGTCGTTGCCCCACTCGGCCCATTGATCATAGTCCTCGGGCAAGCCCCGGAAGACCACCTGGCCATTGACCGCGCTTGAGCCGCCGGTAGCCTTGCCTCTGGGGATGATTATCGGCTCGGTCTGTAACGGAGTGGCAGTGGCGCGGTAGTCCCAGCTGTGGGGACCGTAAGCCGAGCGCCAGACGTTGTATCCCTTTTTCAGGTCCTCGGGCAGGTTTTCGAAGTCGGGATAATCGGGGCCTGCCTCCAACAGCAAGATCGTCTTGCTTGGGTCTTCAGATAACCTGGTGGCCAAGACGCACCCAGCAGATCCGGCACCAACAATGATGTAATCGTATTTCATACTCCCTCCCTAGCATGTCTTCTGAACTTTTTTCGGCTAACCAACGCGTAACCGGCAGCCGTGGTCTTTTGCTCTGTCTTATTTGACCGTAGCCAAAATCCCCTTCAGGTCATCAACGCTCTCAATCTTGCGGACGTTGCGGTGAAGCCCAAAATCGGTCATGGCGTCGGCAGCGATAATATCGATACCCTCTTCAGGCACGCCAACCTCACTCAGCCGCACGGGTAGGCCCAAGTCCTTATAAAAGGTTTCGATGGCATCAGCGGCAGCCGAGGCCGCCTGCCCATCGTCCATCCCATCCTTCTTGACACCCATTGCCCGGGCGAATTTCGCCTGCCCAGCGGCGTTTGCATCAGCGTTGAACCGCATTCCGGGGGCGGTCAATATGGAGTAGGCGTCGCCGTGGCCACATTCTGGGAAGCGGGTGTCCAGAGAGTGGGCCAGGGCAGTCACCACTCCCAGCGCGCTTCCTCCGGCCCCGGCGTCGGTGGCTCGGTTGTAAAGGAACGCTCCCGCACAGAGATTGACTCGCACCGCTGGGTCATCGGGCTGGGAATTGACCAGGGGTAGGTTATCCACCAGCAGGCGCAAGGCCTCAAGAAGGTCGCTTTCGGCTAGGGGGTTTAGGCCGGTGCGTTGCAGCGCGGAAGCCACGCCACTGAAACAACCAGCCGTGGCGTTCAGGGAGAGCCAGGACGACGCTGTCAGCAGGGCCTGGTCGTCCCAGATCACTGCCGCAGGACGCGTCTTGGGATCAAACAGTTCCAGCCGGTGTCCAGATTCAGGGTCGATGAGCGCGGTACCGGCGCGGGTCATGGCCGTTGTTGCGGTGGTCAGAACATTGAATATGGGAATCTTGGGGCCCATCAACCGGGGGCTGACCGGGGGCTTGCCCTCCGGGTACTGGGTACAAAGTTCTTGGGCTGTGCCGTTCTCCGCCAACAGGATGGTGATACCCCGGGCGGTGACCACTGCGCTGCCGCCACCCACGGACACGATGCCGTCGGCGTCAACCTCTCGGGCCACTGCCACACCTTCCAGAACCGAGGTCACCGGAGAGCCGGTCTGGCCGCCGGAAAACACCCCGGCGATCCGCTCCCCCAGAACGGATTTAACGCGGTCTATCAAGTCGGTCTTGGTCAAGATGGACTGGCCACAGACCACCAGGACTCGTTTTGACCTGAGTCGGTCAACCTCGTCCACCAATTTACTGATGGCGTCCGGTCCGGCATGGACCCGAATCGGGTAGCCTACAAATCTAAAGGCATCTGCGGCCAAAATAGTCTCCATTCTGATCGATACGAATTTTGCGCTTGGCTGAGACAGTGACTAATGTTGCCATCGGAGTTACCTTTTGGCAACCGTGTTGTGATGCGTGGGGCTTTGCCGTGGGTCTTTCCGGGGGCACAGTGGTAAACTCGGAACTGAAGTTATGCCAGAGTTAAGTAAAAAAGACGAAGACCGCCTGATCCGTTACCGGAGCCAGAGCTTGCGCTTTCTCCAGGACGCCATGGATCAGATACGCACCGGTCGGTGGGATCGCTGTGAAGAATTCTTGTGGGGCAGTCTGACCCTGGCTGTGAAGGGTGTTGCCCTGGGCCGTGGCCGGGAACTGGACGGTACCAAGGCCGTGGAGGATTACGCCCACGAACTGGGCCAGGAGAACCGTGACCGACGCATCAGAGAAGCGTTCTTGAAGTTGAAGAATTTCGGTGAGACCGCTGAGTTGGTCAACGAGTCGCGCATCCGGGCCGACCATCTGGTAGCGACCCTTGAGGATGTCACAGGCGCCGTCGACAAGCTCTGGGATCTGGCCCCGGGCGGGGATATGCTCAGCAGATTGCTGCGGGGCGAACTGGACCAACCGGACGAGCTAGAAGAGATGGACGGCGGCTTCGAAAGATGAGGCCCGGCAACGCCCCCACGGTGGCAATCCACACCCACGGCTGCAAACTGAACCAGGCCGACAGCCAGGAGTTGGCCAGACAATTCCAAGAGGCCGGTTTCTCCCTGATCAAGTCATCGACCCAGGCCGACGTCGTGGTGCTGAATTCCTGCACCGTGACCGCTAATTCCGACTCCAAGGCCCGCCAGTACTTACGCCGTACCCACCGCGCCAACCCCAACGCGCTGGTGGTGGCCACCGGCTGTTACGCCGAACGGGCCAGCGACGACCTGTCGGCCATGGATGCGGTCTCCCTGGTGCTGGATAACCGCAACAAACAACATCTGGTCGCCACCGTAGCTGCTAAGCTAAACATCGCATCCAAACTTGGCCCAAGTGATACCTCACAAACCGTGCCTTCAGCACCGCTTGAGTTGTTGCGAACCAGGGCCATGGTCAAGATTCAAGAGGGCTGCGACCAGGTCTGCGCCTACTGCATCGTCCCCAAAGTCCGGGGCCGCGAACGGAGCATCCCGGCAAACGACATCATCGCTGAGATCAATGCCCGGGCAACTACGGGACGCCGCGAAGTGGTACTGACTGGCACCCAATTAGGCACCTACGGCTTTGACCTACCGGACGCCAACCTACGTGAACTCATCCAGCGGGTGCTGACTGAGACGACCGTTGACCGACTGCGAATCTCTTCCCTCCAGGCCCAGGAGATCACGCCGGAACTGTTGGAGCTGTGGGAGGACTCGCGCCTCTGTCCTCACTTTCATATACCACTGCAAAGCGGTAGTAACAGCGTGTTGCGGGCAATGCGCCGTCGCTATGACACCACCCAGTTCGCTGAGACCGTACGGCTGGTGCGGTCGAAATTACCCAACGCCGGTATCACCACCGACATCATCGTTGGCTTTCCCGGAGAGGGAGTCAGGGAGTTTGCCGAGAGCTACAGTTTCGCGGAAACCATGGACTTCAGCGACATGCACGTCTTCCCCTATTCCATACGGCCAGGCACTTCGGCGGCGCATCTTGGCGACCAGGTTGAAGACGGCATCAAAAAAGAACGTACAGGAGAGATGCTGGAGTTGGCGGCAGCGAAGATGCGGGAGTTCCGCTTGGGATCGCTGGAGCAAGTGCGGCCCGTGCTGTGGAACATGAACCGGACAAAGGAGCCCTCGGGGGGTTGGAGCGGGCTCACCGACAATTATCTGCAGGTGCGGACCCCGCACGCCGATAACCTGGCCAACACCATCACCAACGTGCGTTTAACTGGCATAGACGGTGATTGGGTAACAGCAGAGGCAATCTAGCGATTTGGCAAAATAAGCCACCCGCAAACCGCGAAAATAAAAAAACCCCGAGACCATGCAGGTCTCGGGTTTTTGTTCTACTTGATCTTGCTTACAGTTCTACCGGTCTGAGATAGCCCATCTCGCCCCGGCGTTCCAGATATCCAGCGTTGATATCGTGCCCGTGAGAGAAGACCAGCAGCCAACCTTGCTGTTCTGCTTGAGTCAGCAGGTCCCGTTTCTGCTCAAGAGTCTTTTCCGGAGAGCTGTCAAAGGCCGAGATCGCAACCAGGTTCAGGTGGTGCGGAGTGGGGACTATGTCTCCCAGGAACACCACCCTCTCGCCGCCATGGTTGAACATCACCATCTGGTGGCCCTGGGCATGGCCGTCGGTGACAATCACATTGAGGCCTGGCATGATCTCTGTATCACCGTCCAGCAATTCCAACTGGCCCCGTTCCTCGATGGGCAGGAAATTCTCTGCCCGGTGGGAACCGTGGCAACGTTCATTGGGATTACACGCTTCGCTCCAGCATGCATCCTGGACGTAGTACTTCGCCTTTGGGAAAGTGGGCACCAAGTTGCCAGCTCGGTCTAGCCGAGTGCAACCGCCCGAATGGTCAAAATGCAGGTGGGAAAGAACCACCGCACTGATATCTTTGGGAGTTAGCCCCACGCCCTTTAAGCCCTTTAGTAGGCGGCTTGGCACCAACCCGAGGTTTTCTTTATCCTGATCGATCTCCTTGGAGCCGATCCCCGTATCCACCAGCACGTTTTGTCCGCCCACTTGTAGCAACAGACAATTCAAGCCAAGTGTCATCCGGTTTTTGCGGTCTGTAACCACAGTGTTCTCCCAGGCAACCTTTGGCACCTGGCCGAACATGGACCCACCGTCCATCTTGATAACCCCATCACTGATGATCTTCACTGCTGTCGACATCATCGTACACACCAACCCCTCATTCAATTATTATTGAACGTTCCGCCCAACCCAGTCTCGTCACTACCTGACGTCACACCCATGTGTGCCGGGGAATACCCGAGGGTCTCACCAGAGACTTATATAGAAGAGAGAATATTGCTTTTGACCCAGGCAGGGTCAGGTTCGACTGATCTGTTGCTCACGGAAGCGTTCTCTATATTGCTGCTCAGGTACCGGCCATCGGCCGGATGCATTGTTGGCTGCTGCAACCTCCTAGCTTCTGTTTCACCAGCGCTAGACTCAGTATTGATTCGGACCCCTTAGATAAAAAAAAGCCGGCGGTCCGAAAAAACCTCGGCCACCGGCAAAGAGAACTCCATGGGCAACGTCACCGCCCACAACCACACTCTCATCCGCTGACCCACTAGCACATTAATGTAGGATTGCCGCCCCCTGTCAAGGGGAAATCCACGAATTTCCTGTGGATATTTGAAGGAATATTATACTTTTTTTAAACCCAGGTCAACTCCACGCCTAATCTGAGAATATTATGTATATCTGTCCTTGATAGGGTGACCCTTATATTGGGCATTTTTGAAATGCTATACTACCCCAAATTCGATACTACTCATTATCTAATAATCGGTCGCCCATTGAACAATCTGGGAACGGCGATCAGGTTAACGAATATTTGGAGCTCCGACAATGCCAGACAACGAACTTGGACTCATAGCCCATCTCCTGCGGCGGGCCGGCTTCGGCGGCACACTTCAGGAATTGGAAGAGTACCAAGCCAAGGGCTATGAAGCCACTGTGGAGGAACTGCTCCACCCGGAAGACGTCCCAGAGTGGAACGACGACCTGGTCCGCAGGTACCAGCCCGACCAGAATAGCGTGATGTACTTTGAGAGCGCCCAGTCGTACTCCATATACAAGATGATCAACTCCAAGCGTTTATTGGAGGAGAAGATATCCCTGTTCTGGCACGGGCTATTCGCCACCGCTTACGGCAAGTTGAACCATGCCAAGGGTGTGTTGAACCAAACAGACACCTTCAGACGCCACGGCCTGGGATCCTTCCACAACATATTGATGGAACTGTCCCGCGACCCAGCCATGATCTTCTGGCTGGACAACAAAGACAACCATAAAGACGCCTCCAACGAGAACTACGGGCGGGAGCTGCTGGAACTCTTCTCCATGGGCATTGGCAACTACTCCGAAGACGACGTCAAGAACTGCGCCCGCGCCTTCACAGGCTGGACCATCGCCAACGCCGACTACATGAGCGAGCGGGCGTCCAGGGACTCGATCTGGCCATCAGGACGCATCGACTGGCAGTTCGAGTACCGACCAGATGACCACGACGAAACGGACAAGAATTTCCTGGGCCGCACCGGCAATTTCAACGGTGAAGACATCATCGACATCATTGCCATGCGCCCGGCGACCAGCTGGTTCATCGCCGGAAAGCTGTACAACTACTTCGTTTCAGACACTCCCAACGAGGAGGCCACAGCCTTCCTGGCGGAGGAGTACCGGAAATCCAGCGGAGACATCCGGTCCATGCTAAAGGCCCTGTTCCTATCTGACTACTTCAAGTCGGAGTCGGTCTGGTACGACAAGATCAAAAGCCCTGCCGAGTTGGTAGTTGGCACCGCCAGGCTGGCCGGCAGCTACAAGACGCCCCAGTCAGACATCACCAACCTGGCCAACGACGCCAATTTCATGGGCCAGGAAATACTCAATCCTCCCACCGTGGAGGGCTGGCACACCGGCATGGAGTGGGTCGACACCGGTACCCTGGTCGAGCGGGTGAACTCTTCGGCGCTGGTCATTGGAAACACCCTCCAACCCGGCGTCCAGGACATGATGCGGCGACTCAAGGATCACCGGAAGTCCTACCAGCCGGACGAGTTGGTGGACCAGTGCCTTCTATTAATAGGTAATCTTGATGTGTCGGAAAGCACCAGAGCTAGGTTGATAGATTTCGCCTCCGGCTTCGGCGAGGTGAAGTTCGCCCCCGAAGACGCCGTTGCCTGCTCAGAACAACAGGTAGTAGAGCTTCTCCAACTGATCCTAGCCACCCGAGAATACCAACTAGCCTAGGCCCTGCGGGCAGCAAAGTTGGAGATAGAGGATAATTTTTCAGTACTTGGTAAATGCGGGAGTAGCGTTGCTCAGGCAGAGAGCTTTCTCCCGCTGATGTCACCCTGAGTGTAGCGAACGGTCTCATTGTTTGGGTTAGACGAGACTTCACGAGAACAACGAGATTCTTCGCCTCCCGCCTCAGAATGACGGACTTGCATCGCACCAATCACAAGATAATAACCAGGGATTTCAACGAGCCTTAAATGACCACCACCAAGACATTTACTTACAGCCACACCGTGGGTTTTCTTGCCGGCACCGGCCGTGGATTGGCCAATCCTGTAGACCTGGCCATCAACTCGCAGGACGTTATCTATGTCATCAACCGGGCTGGCCCTGAAACGCCTATTCGCCTGCCGTCCAAGCGGGTGACCATGTGCAACCTGAGCGAGGATTGGTTTGGCGAATTCGGATCCGGTGGCAAGGGCGATGGGCAATTCTGGTGGCCCAGCGCTATCGCCATTGATAGCCTGGACCAGGTCTACGTCTCTGACGAAGCGTTGCAGCGCATTTCTGTCTTCAACAAAGAAGGCAAGTTTCTCCACAAGTGGGGCATCAAAGGCTCCGAGAATGGTCAGCTTGAATACCCCTCCAGCATGGCCTTCGACTCCGACGACAACCTGTGGCTGACCGACAGCGGCAACCATCGGATGCAGAAGTTCACCAAGGAGGGCCAGTTCATCTCCGGCTGGGGTGAGCGTGGTTCCGGCTCCGGCCAGTTTGAAGGCCCGTGGGGTCTGGCCTTGGGCCAGGGCGGCGATGTGTATATCTCAGACTGGGGCAACGACCGCATCCAGCGCTACACTTCAGATGGCGTTGTGATCGAGGAGTTTGGTGGCCTCTCGGGCGGCGACGCCCTTCACCGTCCGGCCGGGCTGGCCGTGGATTCAAACGGCAACATCTATGTGGCCGACTGGGGTAATGAAAGGGTCAAGGTTCTGGCGCCGGACGGAAGTTTGCTGGCCACCCTCAGAGGGGAGTCTGTGGACTCCAAATGGGCGGCTGATTACTTTGCGGTCAATCCGGAAGAAGGACAGCTTCGCAACGAAGCCGATCTGTTCCCTGAGCTAGACCCGCCCGCTAGGCGAGACCGGGAGATATCTGCTGGAGTCGAAGGTTATTTCTGGGGACCAACGGCGGTGAAGCTCGACGGGAAAGGCAATATCTACGTCGCTGACAGCCTCCGCCATCGCCTGCAGATATACAAGACCAACTAGCTGTAAGTTGTTGGTCGCCTAACGCTTCTTGCGGGCCTGGTCCATCCTGGCCCACGTGTCCCGCAGCGCCACCGTCCGGTTGAACACCGGGGCTTCCGGCGTCGAGTCTTTGTCGACGCAGAAGTAACCTTGCCGCAGGAACTGAAACCGCTCACCGGGCTTGGCCTGATCCAGACCCTGCTCCAGCTTGGCATTCTTCATGACCACCAGCGAATCTGGGTTGATGTTGTCCTTCCAATCGCCGCCATCTTCCACATCGTCCGGGTCTTCTGTCGTGAACAGGTGGTCGTAAACTCTAACTTCAGCGTCCACTGCGTATTCTGCCGAGACCCAATGGGAAGTTCCCCTGACCTTTCGACCGTCGATTGACGTGCCGCCAAAGGTATCGGGATCGTAGGTGCATCGCAATTCGATAACCTCACCCGTGGTCTCGTCCTTCACCACGCTGTTGCAGGTGATGTAGTAAGCGTCTTTGAGGCGGACTTCCTTGCCTGGAGACAGCCGATAGAACTTGGGTGGCGGCACCTCTTGGAAGTCGTCCTTTTCGATGTAGACAACCCTGCTGAACGGCACATTCCTTTCGCCCATAGTGAGGTCTTCTGGATTGTTGGTCGAGATAATATCTTCAACCTTGCCCTCCGGGTAGTTCTCGATCACCAACTTCAGCGGGTCCAGTACGCCCATGACCCGGGGCGACTTCTTGTTCAGGTCATCCCGCAGTGTGTGCTCCAGCAGAGCGATATCAACGGTATTATCCCGCCGCGCCACGCTGATGCGGTCGCAGAAATTCCTCAGCGCTTCAGGGGTGTAACCGCGCCGCCGCAGTCCTGAGATGGTCGGCATGCGCGGGTCGTCCCAGCTATTCACATAGCCGCCATTAAGCAGTTCGATCAAACGGCGCTTGCTGAGGACAGTGTAGGTGATGTTCAACCGAGCAAACTCGATCTGCTGGGAATGGTAGATATCCAGCGCGTCCAGGAACCAGTCATATAGAGGACGGTGATCTTCAAATTCCAGGGTGCAGACTGAATGGGTGACGTGTTCAATGGAGTCCGATTGCCCGTGGGCAAAGTCATACATCGGATAGATCGGCCATTCATCCCCGGTGCGGTGGTGTGTCTGTTTGAGGATTCGGTAGAGCACCGGATCGCGCAGGTTCAGGTTTGGAGCAGACATGTCTATCTTGGCCCGCAACGTGTGTTCGCCTTCTTCGAAATCGCCAGCCCGCATACCCTTGAAAAGGCTGAGGTTGTCTTCAATGGGTCGATTCCGATAGGGGCTTTCTTGACCAGGTTCGGTCAGGTTACCCCGGTATTCGCGGACCTCGTCGGCGCTCAAATCACAGACAAATGCCTTTCCGTCCTCAATCAGTTTGATGGCGTAATCGTAGAGTTGGCCGAAGTAATCAGAGGCGAAGAAAAGGTTCTCACCCCAATCAAAACCCAGCCAACGTACGTCTTCTTGGATGGAATTGACGTACTCCATTCCCTCGCGGGAGGGGTTGGTGTCGTCAAATCTCAGGTTGCAAACGCCGCCGAACTCTGCTGCCAAGCCAAAATTAAGGCACACGGATTTGGCGTGACCGATGTGAAGGTATCCGTTGGGTTCCGGAGGGAATCGAGTGACTACCCGACCACCAAATTTGCCGGACCTGTTGTCGTCGGCGATTATTCCGCGTACGAAGTCGACCGATGTATCAGCCTGTGTCATTCTTGTTTCTTCCTGTCTTTGTGCCTATGCAGGCTAATTAACTGGCGGCGCTGAAGCGTTCCACGGCGTTCTTCATGCGACTCACCGTGCGGTGTTTGCCCAAGACCTCTAGCATCTCAAAGAGAGGAGGCGAGACCGACCGGCCAGTGGCGGCGGTCCGCAGCACGCCGAAGAACTGACGCCGAGACAATTCCAATCTCTCGCCAATCGCGTTCAACATCTCTTCCAGTTTTTCATGCCCATAATCGTCGGTGGCGCTCAGGTCGTCCAATGCCGCTTTCAACGCGGTAAGCGTCGAATCTCGGTCCATGCCCTCCTGGATGATGGTGCTGGTGTCGAACTTATCATCGGCCTTGAAGAAGTACTCAGTGATGTTGGCCGACTCTTCCAGACTCTTGATCCGCTCTTGCAGCAGGGGAGCTATGCGTTGCAGGTATTCTTGGTCAACGGGCAGCATGTCCTTGGGCAGGTCACGCTCCAAGAACGGGGTCATCCGAGCAGCCAACTGCTCTGGAGTCAGTTCCCTGATGTACATGCCGTTCATCCAGAGAAGTTTTTCCTGGTCGAAGATGGCCGACGACTTGGTAACTCGGTCCAAAGTGAAGTTTTCAATGACCGTCTGGGTCGACACCACGTCGGTCTTATCGTCCAGAGCCCAGCCCAGCAGCACCATGAAATTGAGCAAAGCTTCGGGCAGGAACCCGTTGTCTTTGTACTCGCCGATGGCCGTAGCCCCGTGGCGCTTGGACAGCTTGGCCCGGTCGGAACCCATAATCATTGGGAGGTGGGCAAACTCAGGCGGTTCAAACCCCAGGGCTTCAAATAACTGAAGATGGCGCGGAGTGCTAGGAAGCCACTCCTCCGCCCGCATCACGTGGCTGATCTCCATGAGGTGGTCATCGGCGACCACGGCCAGGTGATAGGTGGGGAAGCCGTCTGACTTCAGGATTATGAAGTCGTTCAGTGTTTCGTTTTTCCACTCGACTTCACCCCTGATCAGGTCTTTGACCCGGGTGACCCCATGTTTGGGCATGGCAAATCGCACGACATTCGATTCCTGCCCGCCACTCAGCTTGGCTATCTGTTCCTCAGTCAGGTCGCGGCACTTGCAGTCGGCGCTGGCCGAGACACGACGGTCCCGTTGTTCCTGACTGTCTTGCGACGGTGGTTTTTGGCTGCAATAGCAGCGGTAGGCGTTGCCCTGGGAGACAAGTCTTTCAGCCAGGTCGTGATATATCCGAAGTCGCTCCGATTGGAAATAGGGGCCGTAAGGGCCGCCTACTTCAGGCCCTTCGTCCCAATCAATGTTCAACCAGCGCAGACCGTCAAGCATGGCTTCGATCGACCCTGGAACCAGACGCGCCTGGTCGGTATCTTCAACTCGGACGATGAATTTGCCGCCGTGGTGGCGGGCAAAAAGCCAGTTGAAAAGGGCGGTGCGGATGTTCCCGATATGGGGCAATCCGGTGGGGCTGGGGGCGAACCGGACGCGGACTTCTCCGGGCACGTCAAATCTCCATCAAAAGGGTCTAGAAGAATAAATAAGGGCGACTAGTATTGTAGCATGAGGCCAGGCTTCAATCGTGCCTACCCTTCCAAGTCTTACGGTGGGAACAACGCCTTAACGGAGCGCTTCCAACGCCGGGGTTAGGTCAGAGGGAAGGTCGATCTTGAAGTCCAGTGGCTCACCGCTCACCGGATGCTTGAACCCCAGATGGAAGGCGTGGAGGAAGTGGCGGTCGACCAGCGGGCTGGCGTGGCCATAGGTGGTATCCCCCACCAGAGGGTGACCCAGGTGAGCCATGTGAACTCTGATCTGGTGTGTGCGTCCGGTCTCCAGATAAAGCTCCACTAAGCAGTGGCCTCGCAACTGCTGAGTCACCTTGTAATTGGTGCGGGCTTCTTTGCCGCCAACCACCACGGCCATGCGAGTGCGCCGGCGCGGGTGCCGGCCGACCGGGGCATCAATTTTGCCCTGGAGTTGTTTCGGAGTTCCTTCCACCAGGGCCAGATAACCCTTGGTCACCTGCCGGGCCTTTATCTGGGCAGATAGGTCATTGTGTGCCTGGTGGGTCTTGGCCACCATTATCAAACCGGAGGTGTCTTTGTCCAGTCGGTGGACTATCCCGGGCCGTATCTCACCGCCGATACCCTGGATGTCGGGGCACATGGCCAGCAGGGCGTTGACCAGGGTCATATCCGGGTGGCCTGGGCCAGGGTGGACGGCCAGACCGGCGGGTTTGTCGATGACCACCACGCTTTCATCCTGGTAGACCACATTCACCGGTATCTCTTGGGCTACCACTCCGGAGGGTCTTGGCGGCGGCACTGACAAGGAGACCAAATCGCCGGCCCGGACCTTGTTGGACGGTTTGGCTGTCCCGCCGTTGACCAGAACTTGTCCCTCAACGATCAACTTTGATAGACGAGAGCGAGTCATGCCGGTATCCAGACCCGCCAGGTATTGATCCAGCCGTGACTCGGCCACCGTCACTTCGAACTCGTGAAGCTCCGCTTGCTGCGTCAAAGGGTCTGGTCTCCAGGCCCATCTTGGGCGGCTGATTCTGACGTGATGCGTTCCCTGGCGCCGCAGATTGAACACCGCCAGCCACCGGTCACAGTTAGCATCTCGCCGTCACACACAGGACACCAGCCATACCCCCCGAGAGTAGAATCGTCTCGATCACTGGGGTCGGCCACCAGAAATATCCAGGCCAGGATGACCAGCCCGGTGATGATGGCCGCGTCGGCCAGATTGAAGACAGGCCAGGCGCCCACGTCCATAAAATCGGTTACGTGACCCAGCCGTACCCGGTCGATTAGGTTGCCCAGGGCGCCGCCGATCTGCAGCCCCAGACTCAGCCGCAGCAGGGAACTCGGTTTTCGCTGGCTGCGGTAGATCATCATCAGGATTCCGATGCCCAGGATGGAAACCCAAATCAACGGGGTATTCTGGTCACGGAAAATACCAAAGGCGCTGCCAGTGTTGAAGGTATGGGTGAACCGGAAGAACCCTTCAGCAGGGAAAGACTCCCAAAACAACAACTGATCCCGCACCAAGAATTTGCTGAACTGATCCAGCAGGAAGATGATGAGGGCCAGTTGGATCAGGACAAAGTCCTTATAGATGGGGGTGCGGAGGTCTTCCGCGTTCACGTCAAGGTCTCCGGAGCCACTGTGGGATCTGCAAACGGCGGGCTTGCCGGCAGACTTGATGGTCGTATTATTTTAACTTCTCGGCAAAGAACCGGCCGACCTCCGGTACCAAACGAGCTTCCTGCCCGTACCAGAAATGGTCCACGCCGTCGAATAGTTTGAACTCAGGAGCGTTTTGGAAACTGGCCAACTCGGCGTCCAATTGTTCCGAGTCCACCAGTCGGTCGCGGTCTCCGGTGGTGATCAAGACCGGGAGCTGGGATTCCTTTAGAGGGGTGCCTTCAACCGCTCGGAACGGTGGAGACACCAGGGCGATGGCCTTCGCCTCGCTATAGAGTTCACTGTGCCCCAGGATCACGGAGGTGCCGAAGGAATAACCGGCGAGACCGATGTTTGCGTTGGTGTCGGGCCAGTCCTTGATCAAAGCCAACGCCGCCAGTATTTCCTCGGACTCGTTTTCTCCCTTGGTATGCTCTCCCTGACTGCCGCCAACGCCGCGGAAGTTGAACCGCATGGTGACAAATCCTTCCTGGGCCAGACCCAATGCCAACGCCAGCACCACGTTGTTGTCCATGTTACCGCCGTGGAGCGGATGGGGGTGGCAGATGACCACACCGGGCCAAGGGCCGGAGCCGTCGTCCGGTTGGGCTACGACACCCTCAAAAGTAAGTCCCTCGGTTTCAAATGAAACAGCACTTTGACGCACAGTGATCGCTCCTCAGTTTTCACTAAAGCTTGGGTGTATCCATCTTAGGTAAAGCCACGCCCATTAGCAAGAAACGCAGGTGGTTTTGCGACTGTCATCAACCAAACCATTCCATGCCATAGTCACCCTGAGTGAAGAAGGGTCTCTTTGCTCTCAACAAGCCCCCACTGCCTACGGGATTCTTCGGCGCCCGCCTCAGAATGACAGGTGTGAACAATTACAGTGTTCTATCGTTAGTTAAGCAGGGGCAATCCTGCTAGAATACCGCCTAGTTTTCCGGTTAAGATTCCGGGACCATTTAAGCAAGTAGTTTTGTATGTGAGGGACCGTCAGATGGCGATAATCGACCTACGCAGCGACACAGTAACCAAACCCACCGATGAGATGCGCGAGGCAATGGCCAAGGCCGAGGTGGGGGACGACGTCTACGGCGAGGACCCGTCCATCAATGAACTCCAGGAGCGTGCTGCAGCCATGATGGGCAAGGAAGCAGGCCTGCTGACCGCCAGCGGAACCATGAGCAATCTCCTGGCGACCCTCAGCTTCTGCAACCACGGTGATGAGATCCTCATGGGCGACCAGGCCCACATGTTCTGGAATGAGGGTGGCGGACAGGCCGCACTTGGTGGTGTTCAGACCCGGCTGATCCCCCAGAGCGAAAGTGGTGGCATCGACGCCGCCGACGTGGCCAGAAACATCCGCCCAACGGGCAACCCCCACGTTGCGGCGACAGCTTTACTCTGCCTGGAAAACACCCAGAACCGGTGCAGCGGAGCGGTTATGACACCCGCAGAGACTAAAGCAGTCTGCGACGTTGCCCACAACGCTGGAGTGCCGGTCCATCTGGATGGTGCCCGTATCTTCAACGCCTCGGTTTCCCTCGAAGTCCCAGCGTTGGAACTGACAAAAGACGTAGACACCATGAGTTTCTGTCTGTCCAAGGCCCTCAGTTGTCCCGTTGGCTCGGTGCTGGTGGGGAGCAAGGAATTCATCACCGAAGCCACCCGGTGGCGCAAGATGGTGGGCGGAGGCATGCGGCAGGCCGGCATCTTGGCCGCCGCTGGACTGGTTGCCCTGGACACCATGGTTGACCGGCTGGCCGAGGACCATCAAAATTCCCGCCGCCTGGCCCAGGGACTGGCCAACATAGATGGCCTGTCGGTTGACCCGGACAGCATCCAGACCAATATCGTAATCTTCGATGTGGAAGAAAAGGTCGGCCCGGCCCCTGACTTCATCAAGGCCATGAAGGATGCCGAGGTCCTGGTGAGCTACCCCGGCGAACGTTCGGTGCGGATGGTTACCCACCGCCACATCTCCAGTGAGGACGTGGAAGAGACACTGTCTCGAACATCCAAGGTCGTCCGAGAACTCCAAGCATAGATAGATAGAGGATTACCGATGCCCGACGTCAAATTTGAGCGCGGCCATACAGCGGTGCTGATTGCCGACTTCTACGCCGAGATGATGAACACCCTGCCCCACGCCACCGGAAGGGGCGTGGTCCCAAAAGCGTCGGCGCTGCAGGCCGCTGCCCGGGATGCCGGAGTGATGGTGTGTTACTGCGCCACGGTGTTCAGACCGGGGTATCCGGAGATCGGAGAACGCAACAAGACGTTCAGCCAGCGCAAAGCTTCCGGCCAGGCAGCCATTCCCAATCCCATAGATGTAATCCATCCTGGCGTAAGACCCCACGACGACGAGGTGGTAGTTGGCAAGCACCGGGTCAATGCCCTCTACGGTACCGGATTAGACGTCGCTCTTCGGGCCAATGACATCCGCGATTTGGTGATCCTTGGCTACGCCACCAGCGGCGTGGTTCTATCAACCGTCCGCTACGGTGCCGACCTGGACTACAACCTATTCGTGGTCGAGGACTGCTGTTCTGACTCGGACGTTGAAGTGCATGACTTCCTGATCCAGCGGATCCTCCCTCGCCAGGCAGACATTGTGAGTTCGGAAGAAGTAATAAGGGCCTTAGAGGCTCTTTAATTGGCCGAACAGCCGCCGGACGATGATTCGCGCAAGCTGCAACGGCGCACGCTGTACATCGCCTGCGCCGCCCTGGCAATCTCGGTGGGCCATGTGGTCTACGCCTTTTTAAGGGATCACGTCTTTGACTATTAACGATAACCAACCCCCAAATCTGCCCGCCCACACCTTTCTGGATGAACGGCAAATCCCGTATGAAAAGTTAAGGTTCTCTCCGGGGACAGAAAAAGGGGCGTCCAACGTCGCCCAGGCCCTTGGCTACAGTGAGTCTCAAATGGTCAAGACGTTGGTGTTTGAATCCGGCGCCGGTGAGCAGGTTTTGGTCATGCTTGGCGGCGACAAGAACGCCGTCTCCGGCAACCTCAAACGGGCCATAGGCTCCATAAACATCAAACTCGCTTCACCGGAAAAGGTGATCGAGGTAACCGGATACGCCATCGGGTCCATTCCGCCCTTTCATTGGCAGCCGCCAGGGTTCAGGACTTTCATAGACTCATGCCTGATGGATGAGGACGTTTTGGGAGTGGGAGCGGGCACCTGGGGTGAAGAGATAATGATCCTGCCAACTGAACTGGCAAGAATCACCGAGGCAACAGTGGTGAATCTTTCCGTTAAGCAGCAGGGCAGTTGAACCAGATTCCAGGAAACTGCTTTAACCCGTTTGGCTGGCGGGTTGCCTACGCTGGCAATCGCCATTAACATGCTGTCGTACGCCCTGTTCGATATCAATCATGCGTGGATTCACAGGGCCGGCACATCAATGACGCACGTGGAGGTGCTCAGGTTCTAGAACGTATTCTATCTTGGTTTCGCCGCCCCAAAGCGGAGATCGAAATCGAAACAACCGGCGGGTCCGCTAGACCCGGCGGCACAATTGATGTCCAGGTGACGATACGGTCGAATTCGGGAGTCAAGATCAAGACTGGCCAGGTGGAACTGGCGTGCACCGAACAATCGTGGCAGAAGGAATCAGCGGCAGATAGCGGACAGGGAAGGCTTCAATATAACCAGGTTTTGGCCCAGCCTTTGGTCCAATCTTTCATCGCCGACACGGAGTTGACCAGCGCCGAACCGATTTCCAGGTACGCCAGGTTCCAGGTTCCAAACAACGCCCCTCCCACTGTTCACGGCGCGGTTGCCCAGGTCTCGTGGGAAGTTACCGGCAAATTGGAGATGGACGACGGCAAACAGGTGACTAGCTCCAAGGAAGTCACTGTGCTGACCCTACCTGTGGTGGTTCCCGGTCGGAGCGCGGCGGACTTGACCGAAGAGGCGACCTTCAGCGGCTGCACATTGGCCATGGTCTTAGTCAACGACGTCGTTGGCGCAGGTGGCTACCTAGAGGGCGAACTCCGCGCCCGGATGAATGTGACCAACCAGGCCAAAGACATCCGAATGGAATTGCACAGCACGGAGACCGCTGGTGACCGCCAAAACGAGTCCATCAGGGAACGGATTTCTCTGGAAAGCAACGTGCAGTTGACCGCAGAACGGCCTTACGTCTGGACTTTCAGCCTACCGGTACCGGAACGGACGCTGCCGACAGTCGAGAACGGAAAGACCACCGTGTCTTGGCTGTTAAAAGCCGTGGTGGACACTGACCAAGGTCCAGAGACCTATCATCTGGAGCGTGAAGTTCAAATCTTCACTTCTACTTAGGTTTTAGGCTAGGGGTTCTGGTCATCCGGTTCGTTTGAACCAGAACTGTCATCGGTGGACTTGCCGCTCCACCACTGGTTCAGACGCTGCCCGATCTGGCGTTCTGCTCCCTCTTCACCGGGATGATAATACCGCCGTCCCTTCAATGACGGCGGTAGATACTCCTGCTCCTCAAAATGGCCTTCATAGTTGTGGGAGTACTTGTAGTCCTTGCCGTACCCCATATCCTTCATCATTCCGGTGACCGCATTGCGAAGATGCAGCGGCACCGGCTCGTTGGCCTGCTCTCGAACGTCCTGCATAGCCTGATTCAGCGCCGCGTAAGCGGTATTGCTCTTGGGCGCTGCGGCAAGGTAGACCGTGGCCTCCGCCAACGGTATGCGTCCCTCCGGCATACCCAAGAAATGCACCGCCTGCTGGGCCGCTACCGCCATCGCCAGGGCCTGGGGTTCCGCCAGACCAATGTCCTCAGAGGCCAGTATTACCAAACGGCGAGCGATGAACAGCGGGTCTTCCCCTGATTCGATCATCCGTGCCAGCCAGTACAATGCTCCGTCAGGTGACGAGCCCCGCACCGACTTGATAAACGCAGAGACCGTGTCATAGTGGCTCTCCCCAGCTTTGTCATACATCGGAGAGCGTCGCTGGAGAGCGTCGGAGATTGTCTCCAGATTGATGATCCGGTTGCCAACAGCATCGGGTGTGCTGGTGTAGGCCGCTGTCTCTAGGGCGTTCAGGGCGATACGTGCGTCTCCATTGGCTATATTCACCAGATGATCAGCGGCGTCATCGGCCATGGTTGCATGCATCGGGCCATGACCCACGTCCCCATCGGCCAATGCCCTGGCGATGACCTTTTTCATCTGGTCTGGGTCCAGGCTCTGGAGGGTGAATACCCGACAACGCGAAAGTAGCGGAGCGATGACCTCAAACGACGGGTTCTCGGTGGTCGCGCCGATAAAGGTAATGGTGCCATCTTCCACATGGGGCAGGATGACGTCCTGCTGGGCTTTATTGAACCGGTGGATCTCGTCCACAAATAGGATCGTCGACTGCCGGTGCATCCCCTTGCGGTCTTTGGCTTCAGCCACGATCTTGCGCAGGTCGGCCACGCCGGATGTGACCGCGCTGACCGGTTGAAAATCTGACTGGGTGGAAGTCGCCACCAACCGCGCCAGGGTGGTCTTCCCGGTCCCCGGCGGTCCCCAGAGGATTATGGAAGGCAGGCGCCCAGCAGCGATGGATTTCAGCAGCACCCGGTCCGGATCGACAATCTGGTCTTGGCCCACAAAATCGTCAAAGGTCCGGGGCCGCATCCGCTCGGCCAGGGGTGCATCGCGCTCCGCCTGGACCTTACGGTCAAAATCGAACAATGACTCTGAACTCATGGTTGTTCACCTATCCGTTGCCGGATTGACTACTAGAAACGGGGCATGACCTCTTGGGCAAAGAGACGCATGGAACTCTCCACTTCTGCGTGGGTCAACAACCCGCCGATGTTGAACCAGCACATGAACTCATCTGGCCCATACACCTTCTTGAGTTTTTCCAGTTTGGCCGAGACCTGATCCGGGGTGCCCACGGCGGCAAATTCTTCCATGACGATCTTGGAGGTGAGGCTGGAGGCCCGACTCGAGCCCTGGCTGGCCCCCCGTGCTTGGCCAATGATCCGCAGCGTTTCCAGATAGTTGTCGATGGTCTTCTCGAAACCCTTTACCGCCTCTTCCTCAGTCGCTGCCACGTGCATGGGCACATTCACGTTGATCTTCGCATTGGAGGCGGCGGGTCCATTGGCCTTCAACTCGGCCCGATATGACTCCAGACCATCAAGTGCGCCCTGAGTTGAAACGATGGTCGGCGCGACCAGGATACTGTGTCCCAGCGAGCCCACGATGCCAAAGGTATCGGCGCTATTTGACGCCACATAGACCGGCGGGTGGGGCTGTTGTATCGGCCTGGGGGTGATCCGGTAGCCGTGGGACTGGTAGAACTTGCCCTGGTATTTGAAATCCTCCTGACACCAAGAACCCAGTACCAGTTCCAGGCCTTCAATGAACCTCTCCCTACCCTCTTCCTGGTCGATGCCGTAACCATGGTAGTGGGAGGGCATGGAGCCACGACCCACGCCAAAGATGGCCCTTCCGTTGGACAGCACATCCAGCGTAGCCACATCCTCGGCCAGACGCACCGGTTGGTGCAGTGGCAGCAGGCTGATGGCGTTGCCGATGCGGATGCGCTTGGTTGTCTGGGCCACCGCAGCCGCAATCATCAGTGGCGCCGACAGCAGCGAGAAGTTGGGGTTGAAGTGCAACTCGGCCAGCCATGCTGCGTCGAATCCTAGTTCGTCGGCCAGTTGGCATTGGGCGATAGTGTCCTGGATGCGCTCGGCGGGGCTTTGGTCCACCGCGCAGGGGAGTTGGTAAAAAACGCCGAACTCCATGAATGTCTCCTCAAGTTAAAACGTGGATGTGCTGCAGGCCGGAGACCACAGCCTGGCTATTCTAATACAAACTTCTGGAGTTGGGGTGTAGGGGTGGTCAGTGGGTGGTGGTTTGGGGGTAGGATGACTTGGGTGGAAGCGTTTCCTCCATCCTAACCTTCCCCCTTGCGAGGGGGAAGGGATTCTTGTCTCTTGGCGACTAAAGGGGGATGTTGCCGTGTTTCTTGGCGGGGAGGCTCTCGCGTTTGTTTTGTAGCATCTCCAGCGCCTTGATGATGCGGACGCGGGTGTCTGCCGGGTCGATCACATCGTCCAGGAAACCTCGTCCGGCGGCGATGTAGGGCGTGGTGAACTTCTCTTGGTATTCGGCAATCAGTTCCTGCCGTCTCTTGTCCTGGTCTTCGGCCTTGGAAATCTCGCTTCTGTAGATGATGTTGACTGCGCCCTCGGCACCCATCACCGCGATCTCAGCCGACGGCCAGGCCAGGTTGATGTCCGACCGCAGGTGCTTACTGCTCATCACTATGTAAGCGCCGCCATAAGCCTTGCGGGTGATGACCGCGATCTTGGGCACTGTGGCCTCGGCGTAGGCGAAGATCAACTTGGCGCCGTGCCGGATGATGCCGCCGTATTCCTGGTCGACCCCGGGCATGAAGCCGGGGACATCCACCATGGTCACGATGGGTATGTTGAAGCAATCGCAGAACCGGATGAACCGGGCCGCCTTTGCCGACGCATCGATGTCCAACACACCAGCCAAGAACTCGGGTTGGTTGCCGACGATCCCCACGGCACGGCCATTCATCCGGGCAAAACCGACCACCACGTTCTGGGCAAAGTTCTGGTGGACTTCCATGAACTCTTCATCGTCGATGATCTTGTAGATGACCTCCCGCATATCGTAGGGGCGATTTGCATCATCGGGCACCATATACCGCAGGTCCGGCTCCCGGCGGGTGGCCGGGTCGTCGGTCGGCTCAGGCGGGGTATCTTCTAGGTTGTTACTGGGCAGGAAGCTCAGAAGATGGCGAACCTCACTGATACATTCTTCTTCGTTCTCATAGACGAATTGGGCCACCCCACTCTGGGTCGCGTGGGTTGCCGCGCCGCCCAGGTCCTCGTGAGTCACCTCTTCTCCGGTGACCGACTTGATAACGTCGGGGCCGGTTATATACATCTGGCCGATGCCCTTGACCATGAATACGAAGTCGGTGATGGCCGGGGAATAGACGGCGCCACCGGCAGAGGGACCAACGATCACGGAGATCTGGGGAATCACACCGGAGTACATGGTGTTGCGCAGGAAGATATCACCGTAGGCGCCCAAGCTGGTCACGCCCTCTTGGATGCGTGCTCCCCCGGAGTCGTTGATACCGACCACCGGGCAGCCCGACTTCACCGCCAGATCGAGCATCTTGCATATCTTTAGACTGACAGCCTCCGACAGCGAACCGCCCATCACAGTGAAATCCTGGGCGAAGGCAAATACCTGGCGGCCTTCTACCAGACCGTAGCCGGTGACTACGGCGTCACCCAAGACCTTGTTGTCTCCCAGGCCAAAATCCGTGGCCCGGTGGGTCACGAACGGGTCAAGTTCTTCGAAGGTGCCTTCATCCATTAGCAACAGTAGTCGTTCACGGGCGGTGAGTTTGCCCCTACTATGTTGTTGGTCTATCCGGTCCTGGCCGCCGCCCTTCTGCGACTCTTCGCGCATGGCGTCCAGGTTGCTTATCTGTTCGTCAATCTGCCTTTTCTCTGCGGTCACGGCCCCTCCCGCCAATAGTCGAAATGGACCTTCCCAGGTCCCATGATCAAAGGGTGAATCCCAAGGCCAAGTTGATGGAATCTCACCCATGTTATGTCGAGTAAAATCTGGTCAATCGTAGCAGACGCCCCAAACGAGGAGCAAGGAGAATGGGCACGCGCCAGAGTGATAAAATGGGCCCCTCAGACGCCTTTAAACACTTTTATCTAGACGGGAGTTCCAGTCCATGCCCCAAGTCCAAACCCCGATTACCGGCCTGACCGTGTCCAACGGTGAAACCCTTACCTGGGGTGTGCGCACCTATGTGATGGGCATCATCAACCTGACCCCAGACTCCTTCTCAGGAGATGGTCTTGGCGGTGATGTGTCTTCTGCCGTTGACCAGGCCCTGCGCTTCCAGGAAGAGGGGGCCGACATCCTAGACATCGGCGCGGAATCTACGAGACCACGGCATGAACAGATACCGGAAGAGGAAGAACTCGCCCGTTTGATGCCTGCGCTGGAAGCGGTGGCAAAACGGGTGGATCTACCCATCAGCGTGGATACCTACAAGGCAGCCGTGGCCCGACGGGCTGTTTCCGCTGGCGCCGTCATCATCAACGACATCTGGGGACTCAAGGCGCAGCCTGAACTAGCCCAGGTGGCCGCCGACACCGGTGCAGGTTTGGTCTTGATGCACAACCAATCCGGCACCAAATACGACGATCTCGTGCCGAACATCCTTTCCAGTCTGAACAACAGCGTGGATGTTGCCGTCAAAGCGGGGGTTCCCAAGGAAAACATCATCGTTGACCCTGGGATCGGCTTTGGCAAGACGCCGGACCAGAACCTGCTGGTGTTGAACCAGTTGGAGGCCCTCAAAGAAACTGGCTGCCCCATCTTGACCGGAACCTCGCGCAAGTCCACTTTAGGAATGCTGCTCGACATGCCCCCGGAAGAGCGGATGGAAGGTACAGCCGCGACAGTCTCCCTTTCTATCGTCGGAGGCGCGGACATCGTGCGAGTGCATGACGTGAAAGAGATGGTCAGGGTTTCACTGGTCACCGACGCCGTGGTCCGTGGATGGCGTCCCGAGGGCTGGAAGGTATCTTGAGCACATTTTCGTCTCAACGGGGAATCTCAGGCTTTTTGGGCTTCGGCACCAACCTGGGAGACCGCAAGAAGAACCTGGCACAGGCCATGACCCGACTCAATGACCGGCCAGATTTTTCCATCATCCGCACCTCTAATATCTACGAGACCGCACCGTGGGGTGTGACCGACCAACCAAGCTTCCTTAACATGGTCGCAGAGATCACAACCTCCCTTGACCCGCGAGAGTTACTGGAGCGGGTGAAAAAACTGGAACAGGACATGGGCCGAGAAGAAGGCCCCCGCTTTGGCCCGCGGCTTATCGACGTGGACATACTCCTTCTCCAAGATCTGGTGGTGGACGAACCGGACCTGCAGATACCCCACGCCAGTCTGCACCTACGGGCGTTTGTGCTGGTCCCGCTGGCCGAATTGACGCCCGACTCGGTACACCCGGTCCTGGGTGAAACCATCGCCGACTTGACCACCCGGGTTGATGGTTTGGACGGCGTAACGCCGCTCGTTTAACCCAAAACAGATGAGTTTGTGCCTGCGACGGCTTAGCAGTCGACCTGCCCGGTTGACAATCGCGCTCGTCTGACGCATGATTTTCAATCGGGAGAGTCTAACTTTCCCTTTCAAAACAAGAATCACTACACACAGAGATATATCTGCGCCGCAGGCCCATCGCCGCGACGCCAGTTAAAGGAACGAGGAGACGGTCATGGCGGACAAGCAACTTACATTCGATGAAGAAGCCCGCGCCAGTTTGATGCGTGGGGTTGATGAACTTAAGAAGGTCGTTGGAATCACCCTTGGCCCCAGCGGTAGAAACGTACTGCTAAGCCGCATGTTTGGACTGCCCATAGTCTGCAGCGACGGCGTCACCGTGGCCAAAGAAGTTGAACTGGAAGAGCCCTACGAGAACCTGGGCGCTCAGCTGGTCAAAGAGGCCGCAGCCAAGACCAACGACGCGGTTGGCGACGGCACCACCACCTCCGTCGTGCTAACCCAGTCGATCGTACAAAACGGATTCATGAACGTGGCCTCCGGTGCCAACGGGATGGGCATCCGCGACGGCGTGGACATGGCCGTTGCCGCCGTGGTCGCCGAGTTGAAGACCATGGCCATCCCAGTTGAAGACAAGGAGCGAGTCGCCCGAGTAGCCGCTCTCTCCGCCCATGAGGAACCCATCGCCGCCCTGTTGGCCGACGCTCTAGACAAGGTTGGCCGAGACGGCGTTGTGACCATTGAAGAGTCCAAATCCATGGACGACGACCTCGAATTCGTGGAAGGCGTACGCGTTGACCGCGGCTACCTCTCTCCCCACTTCGTCAGCGACACACAGCGCATGGAAGCCGCCATCGACAGTCCCATGTTCCTGATCACCGACCAGAAGATCAGCTCACCCAACGAAGTTGTAGGGATCATGGAGAAGATGCTCCAGGCCCAGGTCCGCTCACTGGTGATCATCGCCGAGGATGTCGAGGGTGAAGCTCTCTCAACCCTGGTGGTCAACAAGATGCGCGGCACCATCGATTGCGTCGCCATCAAAGCCCCTGGATTTGGCGAGCGCCGTAAGGCCCTGTTGGAAGACATCGCTATCGTCACTGGCGGCACGGTGATCAGCGCCGACCGTGGCATGAACGTCGCCGACGCCGAGATCGAGAACCTGGGCACAGCCCGTCGTCTGGTGGCCAACAAAGACGAGTCCACCATCGTCGAAGGCCGGGGCGATGACCAGGCCATCAAAGAAAGACTGGAACAACTGAGGGTCCAGATCGAAGAAACCAGCTCCGACTACGACCGCGAAAAACTGCAAGAGCGCATGGCCGCCTTGGTTGGCGGTGTTGCTGTCCTGAAGATCGGCGGAGCCACCGAGCCGGAGATCACAGAGCGAAAATCCAGGGCAGAAGACGCCTTGTCAGCCACACGCGCAGCCATCGAAGAGGGCATCGTCCCCGGCGGTGGAGTTGCGCTGGTCCGCGCCGGACGCGTGTTGGACGACTTGGTAAAGACAGTTGAAGGCGACCAGGCCGTGGGAGTCCGGATGGTCCGAGACGCCCTTGCCGCGCCCCTGCTGCTCATCTCAGATAACGCCGGTCACGAAGGCCAGGTTGTTCTCGACGCGGTAAAGAATGGCAAGGACGACTGGGGCTTCGACGCCGATAAAGGCGAGTACTGCAACCTGATCGAAGCCGGTATCATCGACCCGGTCAAAGTCACCCGTTCCGCCCTTGAGAACGCGGGCAGCATCGCCGGTATGATGATGACCACTCAGGCAATCATCACGGAGATCCCTGAGTTCATCCCGCTGCCTGCTGACATCCAAGACTTCATGCACGACTAACCAGGTCGTACACCCACTAACAGGCTAACATTGGCCCGAACAGTCACCCAAGTAAAAGTGGCTCTTCGGGCCAAATTTTTTACTCAACTATGGGAGTGGATTAGAAGATGCCGGGTACCCCTCTGGACCGCGATTCCATCGGCCACATGATTGAAAGGACCCCACCACTGTTGGAGGATTTCCTGTCCCTTGAGGCCCAACTACAGCCCAACGGCTTCGACATGACGGTCCGTGAGGTTGCCAAGTTGACCAACCCCGGGGCAGTCGGGGCTGATGACGCCGACCGGGTTCTCTCTGAAACCGAATCCATGGATTTTGGGCCAGACGGCTGGCTGCAACTAGAGCCAGGCCCCTACCTGGTCACCTTCAACGAGGTAGTCAACCTGCCGCTGGATATCATGGCTCTGGGTCGACCACGATCCAGCCTGCTCCGCAGCGGGGTGGGAGTGCACACCGCAGTTTGGGACGCTGGATACCACGGACGCTCCCAAGCTCTGCTCGTTGTCTACCACCCAGATGGGTACCGGGTGCAACGAGACGCCCGTCTGATGCAATTGGTGTTCTTTCAAATGGAGACCGGCGCGAGCCAGGGCTACCAGGGCCGGTACCAGTCCGAGGGTCTTTAGCAGAGGACAGTAAAGACGTCCACCCGGCTCCCTCTCATTCACCGTTACCCCCACCAGCTACTGTCATTCTGAGGAGGCCGCAGCCGACGAAGAATCCCTTTGCTCCAAACTAAGTCAGTTCAGAACGGCAGTCCCTCGCCAATCCCCTACCGGTGGTAGACTTCTTCCAAGCCCATGCAAGACCTGAAATCCCACATCCAAACCTATGCTATCGAGTGCGGTTTTGACCTGGTCCGAAGCACCGGAGCAGAGGAGTTCGTCAAGGACCGTGACGCCGCTCTAGCTCGGGTTGCCGCCGGCCAGATGGATGGGCTCAGCTGGTACACAGAGTCCCGTGTTGAGCGCGGCACAGACCCGCAGCAGCTGCTCCCGGGAGCACGTTCCATCATCTGCCTGGGACTCAGCTATCTATCGCCAAGCGACGAAGAACAAACGACGTTAAACCAAGGAAATGTCGCTAGGTACGCCCGGGTCAAGGACTACCACCGGGCCATGAAGCGCCGAATGAAGGCCTTTGTGCGAGGGTTAGAAGATAGGTTGGGGTCGACAATCGGCGCACGTTGGTACGTGGACGACGGCCCGATGTTGGACCGCGCCGCCGCCGCCCGGTCTGGACTGGGTTGGTTCGGCAAGAGCACCAATATCCTCACTCCGACCCACGGCTCCTGGATATTGCTTGGCCAGGTTGTCACAGACCTGAAATTAGAGCCGGACGCTCCTCTGAAGAAGACCTGCGGTGAGTGTACCCGCTGCATCGACGACTGCCCAACCGGCGCAATCGTTGCGCCATACGTGGTGGACAACGCCCGTTGCATCTCCTACCAGACCATCGAGAATCGGGGTGTGATCCCGTTGGAGATGCGGCCGCTCATCGGAGATTGGATCTTTGGGTGTGACATCTGTCAGGACGTGTGTCCGGTCAATCGCAAAGCAGCCATCCCGTTACAGCCGATCCAAAAAGCGGACGGGGTTGGAGTCGCGGGAAAACTGGACTTGGCGGAGCTACTGACTCTTTCAGAAGAAGAATTCCGCGGGCGGTTCCAGGGCACATCCATCATGCGGGCCAAACGGGTCGGGATGCAAAAAAACGCCTGTGTGGCCCTTGGAAACAGTGGGGATGAATCATCGGTAACAGCTCTCAGAGATGCGTTGGTCAACGAGGAATCATTGATTCGCGGGCATGCCGCATGGGCGTTGGGTCAAATCGCTACCGCCGAAGCGATCAAGGCGCTGGAGCAATCCATGGAACTGGAAGCCGAGGAGTACGTACGGGGTGAGGTATCCGAGGCGCTGGCTGAAGCTCGTAAGAAAGCTCAGCCAGCCCTTCGATCTTACTTAGCCCGCCTGGGTCGGCTGGGGCTGTTGTGCGTTCTGCTTCTTTCGGCCACCGGAGCGTCGACGCCGCTGGCTGTTGGCTGACGGAGTGAAGTCGGCGGGAATATAACCCTTGCCAAAATGCAGCTTCTTCATCTCTTCTTCAATCAGAGTGAAGTCGTTCTTCGGCAAAAGATGAAGGTTGCCTTGGAAGGCCATATACCAGTCTTCCGGGTTCCAGCGCTTCACGTATTCCAGGCGCGGGGCCAGCAGGTTGGCATCAATGAACTGGTCGTCCCTCAGGATCACACCGGGTTCCAGCTTGATGTGGTACGGAAACCCTGAGCTCCCCTCATTGACCCAGATCGGCTCATCGTCTTCATAGAAGGAAGACATCGCTGTGGCCGTGGCCGCAAAACGCCTCAAATGGGAGATATACAGCAGGACCCGGTCTCCCTCGGTTATCCGTTGCACCTTGCGGCGGTGTTGGGCCTTCAAACCGAGAAGGGTAAACCCCCGGCTCTGTGTGATCCGGAAATTTTCTTCGTTATTTATCATCATCCAGAAATTACTGGGCATAAGCACCTCTAAGCGGTCAGACGCTGATAGAAATCGGCAATATAGCGTCCGCTCACTATTCTATCATGATAAATACTATCATTTACCACTTAGACCCCATCAATAGCGGAAATTTGGCTCGGGAAAGTAGATGAAGCGGTGTTGTGCTGTATCGGGCGGTGTTGTACTATCAGGCGTGCTTGAACACCCCTGGCAACATGCACGCTTACCAACACAGAATTACACGCTTCAAAAGAGGATTTTGAAATGACCACAGGACAGCGGGATATCGCCATCGTCGGAGTCGCCGAATCAGACATCATGGGCACCGTCCCGAATAAATCTTCCTTGCAACACCACGCTGAGGCTGGCCACAACGCACTGGCCGACGCTGGTCTGTCCAAGAGCGACGTTGACGGCCTCCTGACCGCCGGTGGCTCCACCCTGGTAACAGCGGAGTACATGGGCATCCAGCCGACTTTTACAGATAGCACCACCGTGGGCGGCTCGTCATTCGTCATACACGTGGCCCACGCCATGGCCGCCGTCCGCGCCGGATATTGCGAGGTCGCGCTGATCACCCACGGGCAGGCCGGCCGTTCTGCCCGGGCCAGGTTCCCTGCCGACGGCAACCTTCCCTTCAGTCAATATGAAGCGCCATACGGGATAATCGGCGCGCCAATCAACTACTCCCTGGCCTGCTCTCGCTACATGCACCAATACGGAGAAGAGCGCACCCGCCAGGGTATGGCAGAAGTGGCTGTGGCCACTAGGAAGTGGGCGAATCTCAACCCCAAGGCACTGATGCATGACACGACCATGAGCTTTGACGAGTACCACGACTCCCGCTGGGTGTCTTACCCGTTTCACCTGTTTGACTGCTGCCTGGTAACCGACTCCGGAGCGGCCATCGTCGTGACCACCGCAGAGCGGGCCAAGACATTACCCAAGAAGCCGATCTACGTGTTGGGCGCCGGTGAAGGTCACGACCACAACATCGTCAGTCAGATGCCCGATTACACTTCTACGTGGGCCAGGCGGTCCGGTCCTTTGGCAATGCAGCGGGCTGGCATCACCCATGACGACCTGGACCTGACCATGATCTACGACTCCTTCACCTACACAGTGATGGTCACCCTGGAGAGCCTGGGTTTCTGCGCACCTGGTGAAGCTGCGGACTTCGTCGCCAACCAGCGCACTGCTCCTGGTGGGGACTTCTCTTTGAACACCAACGGCGGCGGCCTGTCCTACACGCACCCCGGTATGTACGGCAGCTTCCTGTTGGTGGAAGCGGTGCGACAAATGCGGGGAGAGGCTGGAGACCGGCAGGTCAAGAGCAAGAAGGACCCCAGCCAAGATCCCAAGATCTCCCTGGTCAACGGCACCGGCGGTTCACTCTCATCCACTGGTACAGTGATACTCGCCACCGACTAGGCAAAACAACAAGTACCGCCGGTACTAAAACGTAGCAGGGCATTAGAACGTCTCGCTACAACCAATCCGCATTTATAACGGCCCGTTTCACGGGTCGTTTTTTATTAATTTTAAAAAAAATCAAAAAAACTGCATTTCCCCGTTTATGTTTGCTGAGAAAGATCCAAAGTAGCTGTGCTAGGGTGACAACATATTTATGGGTTGGTGTCTTCTTAATCATTTGGACGCCTTCTCATCATCTGTCACGCCGATGGCGAAAGGATATTAACTTCATGGATCGCACTATTTCTTCTTTTCTTCAGCACCTCATAGTCGAAAAGGGCTTCTCCCGCAACACCTCGGACGCATACCGGAACGACCTTGGCCAGTTCTGGGAATTCATCCAAGACCAGACCAATGTCCATACAAACGGCAATGGGAATGGACATTCCAACGGTAATGGCAACGGCCTCAGCAACGGAAACGGCAGCAAAGACGCCAGCCAGATCTGGTCTACCGTCGACATCAACATCCTCAACAAGTACATAGAGGACCTGCGCGTACGCAAGGGCTACCGAGACACCACCACCGCCCGGAAGGTGGCCTCCATCAAGTCTTTCTTCGGATTCCTCTCAGAGAACAACATCATCACCGAAGACCCAACAGAATCGATGGGTTCTCCACGGGTCGGTCGCACACTTCCCAAGTTTCTGCCGGAAGAAGAAGTGACCACTCTGCTGGACGTCGCCTACAAGTCCGGCACCAATGAGGGCCACCGAGACGCAGTGATAATGGAGCTGCTCTACGCCACCGGCCTTCGTGTCGGCGAGCTTGTGTCCTTGAACATGCAGGATGTGGACCTATCTGAGTCGTACATCCGCTGCATGGGCAAAGGCTCCAAAGAGCGCATAGTCCATCTTTACCCCAAAGCCCTTGAAGAGCTCCGGCGTTACCTGAAGCACGCAAGGGTTGCACTTTTGGGACACCGACGCACCGAGCCGTCCCTGTTCGTCAACCACCGTGGCGAACGGCTGACCCGGCAGTGGGTTTGGACCATTCTCAAGACCTACGCTCCGAAGGCCGGAATCCAGCAGAACATCACACCGCACACTCTGCGGCACAGCTTTGCCACCCATCTGCTGCAAAACGGCGCTTCCCTGCGACACGTGCAGGAACTTCTGGGTCACTCCAGTATCTCCACAACCCAGGTGTACACCCACCTGACCAACGGATACGTGGAGAAGGAATACGCAAAGAGCCACCCACGGGCCTGATCGCCGCACCGCATATCAAGCATCAGGACCAATCGGTTTTGAGCTGATGACAAAAGGGCAGTCTAGCGCGGTTATTCCAATAATCCCGCGTTCACGGACTGCCCTTTTTTTGGGATAGCTGATATAGTTGATTAGCTGATTAGAGCCTGAATATCGTCTTTAATCGGCCTAATATTAGATTGATATACCCCCTCAGGAGATACCTGCTCATGCCTGCTAAAGGTCGCCGCACTGCATCCCGGCAGGGACAACTGAAGCGGAAGAAGACTCAAAAGGGACCCAGTGGTATACCCGCCGCTAACCGGGGAGTGACAGTACCCGAAAACGATGACGCCGTTGCCGTACCGGCAGGCGTAGATGAAGCCGAGATCGAATCCTCTGAAACGGGTGAGACCAGTTCTGTAGCCACCGCTGCTACTGCCGCCCCTCAACCGGCCCGGACCGCTCCAGCACCCCGCACGCCTCGTGGAGAATTCGCCGGTCAGGGACAGAACCGGCTGCGAGGCGAAAGGCCTGCAGCTTACCTTTATGTGGGAGCCGAGTTCCGTAGGATAGCTGCGCTCACCTCAGTGATCATCGCTGCTCTAGTTGTCCTCGGAATATTTCTCTAAGACCCCATGCCACTACCGCTGATTGAACAGCGCTTGTTGGCAACCCCGGAGCTTCCTGGCGTCTATCTGATGAAGGATCCCCGGGGCACTGTGTTGTACGTTGGCAAGGCTGCCATTCTCCGCAACCGCCTCCGGCAGTATTTCGGCTCGCCCACCAATCTGCCCAACAAGATCAGACGCATGTTGGGTCACCTCCACGACTTCGAGTACATTGTTACCGAATCTGCGTCAGAGGCGTTGATCCTTGAGAACACCCTCATCAAGCGGTACAAACCCCGCTACAACGCCCGCCTGAAAGACGACAAGACCTACCCCTACCTCAAGATAGACACCAATGAGGACTTCCCCCGGGTGTACATCACCCGGCGAGTACTCAAAGACGGCGCCAACTACTTTGGGCCCTTCGCCACTTCCGGCACCGTGCGCAAGACCATGGACCTGGTCAAGCGGCTGTTCCCCTACCGTTCTTGCACCAAGAACATCACCGGAAAAGATGCCCGCCCGTGTCTGGAGTACTACATCAACCGTTGTGTGGCCCCATGCACCGGCCAGGCCAGCAAAGAAGACTACTCCAAGGTAATCAACCAGGTTGTCATGTTCATGAACGGCGACACCACTGAGGTTACCGATGACCTGAAGACAAATATGACCCAGGCTTCAGAAGACTTGGAGTTTGAACGCGCTGCAGTTCTCCGCGATCGGCTAAAAGCCGTTGAGAGGGTTGCTGAAGAACGGCGCATGAAGGTTGAGGCCAACCCGGTCAGCGACATGGACGTGATCGCCATGGCCCAAGGCAGCAACGAAACCTGGGTAGAGGTGTTCTTCATCAGGAAGGGCAAGCTGATCGGTCGAGACCACTTCTTCATGGAGGGCACGCAAGACGACGAGGGAGAACTGGTACTGGGGCAGTTCGTAAAGCAGTTCTACCAAACGGCAGCGCTGGTCGTACCGCCAAGGATAGTCATCCAGCACATGCCAGAGGACGAAGAAGCCATCACAGAATGGCTCCGTGGCGTCCGTGGCGGGGGCGTGCGGCTCATTTGCCCCCAGCGGGGCATCCACAAGCAATTGCTGGACACGGTGGTCGCCAACGCCGAGCAGGGCTTAACCCAGCACCGCGTTACCTGGATGGGCGACAACGACATTGTCCAACAGGCCGCCACCGACCTTGAGGAAGAGTTAAGTCTGCCCCTCCCCCTGCGACGGATGGAGTGCTATGACATCTCCCACATCCAAGGTAGCAACACCGTTGCCAGCATGGTGGTGTTTGA
>PCAH01000132.1 GCA_002730485.1 Dehalococcoidia bacterium
GGTGACATCCAGCGCACGTACTTCTTCGATGGTGGCATTGCCAACCTGGTTCGCAACGTCAACCGTAACCGGAAGACGGTGCAGTCCAGTCCGTTCTACTTCGAGAAGGTGGTGGACGAGACCTCTGTGGAGGTGGCGGTACAGTACAACGACACCTATTCGGAGATCGTTTACTCCTTTGCCAACTGTATCAACACAGAAGAGGGCGGAACCCACATGACCGGATTCCGCACGGCCCTAACCCGGGTGATCAACGATTTCGCTCGTAAGCAGGGATTCATCAAGGAAGACCAATCCAACCTGACCGGCGAAGATGTCCGCGAGGGGTTGGCTGCGGTTATCAGCGTTAAGCTGACCGACCCGCAGTTTGAAGGCCAGACCAAGACCAAGCTGGGTAACGCCGAGGTACGCGGTATCGTGGACTCGGTGGTCAGTGAGGGCTTGCAGAGATACCTGGAAGAGAACCCCACCGACAGCAAACGGGTGGTTGAGAAGTGCCTCACTTCCCAGAAAGCCAGGGAGGCAGCCAAGCGCGCCCGTGACCTGGTGATTCGCAAGAACGCCCTGGACGGTTCGTCGCTGCCTGGTAAGCTGGCCGACTGCGCAGAGCGCGATCCGGCCAAGTCTGAGTTGTACATCGTTGAGGGTGAGTCTGCCGGTGGTTCGGCCAAGATGGGCCGCGACCGCCACTTTCAGGCTATCTTGCCTCTCAAGGGCAAGATCCTCAACGTGGAAAGAGTCCTTCAACAGCCGGACAAGATTCTGGGCCATGAAGAGATTCGGGCCATGGTTGCTGCCCTAGGTGCCGGTGAAGGCGATGAGTTCGATCCTTCAAAGGTCCGCTATCACAAGATCATAATCATGACTGACGCTGATGTAGACGGCTCCCACATCCGCACGTTGATCCTGACCTTTATCTACCGACGCATGTTGCCGTTGATCGAGCAGGGTTTCTTGTACATAGCTCAGCCGCCGCTGTATCGAATCCAGACGGGCCGAAAGATCGATTACACCTACACCGAAGAAGAGAAAGACGAGTACCTGGCCAACCTGAGCGGCAGCCGGAACCCCCAGATTCAGCGCTACAAGGGCCTGGGCGAGATGAACCCTGACCAGTTGTGGGAAACCACAATGAATCCCGAGACCAGGCAGATGCTGGAGGTGACCATCGACAATGCCCTTGAAGTCGATGATGTGTTCACCACCCTGATGGGCGAGATGGTTGCTCCCAGAAAGAGCTTCATCCAAGCTCACGCCCGCAGCGTCCAGAACCTGGACGTTTAACCTCGATTCAACCTCCAAAGGCCGCCCGAAAGCAAGGCGGCCTTTGGAAAGCGGCCCAACTTGGTTTATAATAGGCGCGTTGACTTTTTTAAAGTCAGGTTCGCGCCTATCTTGGTGCCTCGAACCAGAGAGACCGGAATAGACTAGATAATATTACCGTCGCAGATGCGCCGGGGCAGTAACCGCAGGAGGAACAAGTTGCCCGCAAAGAAGGCAGGTCGTCAGCAGATAAAGAGGGCCGTACGCACCAGGGGAGACCGAACCGAAACCAGATCCGCAATGGCCAAGGCCCTGCGTTCTGTGGAATCCGGTGACGTGGCCGAAGCTGAAACCGCGGTCAAAGAGGCGTTGATCACGCTGGATAGGGCCGTTCAAAAGGGTATCTTGCATAAGAACAACGTGAACCGGCGCAAATCCCGCATGGCGGCCAACTTGAACCGGATGAAGGCCGCGGCCGCCTCCGAATAAACCCAACTGCTCTTTAGAGAAAACAAAACCTTCCTTGTTCTCAACGAGGAAGGTTTTTTTGTGGGGTTTTTGTTGACTTCACATAGCATATCCCAAAATCGAACCTATCGTGACAACCATTCGTTGACACTCGGCAGAGCCTTTGCTAGCCTATTTTCAGAACTTATGTTTTATGTTAAGCATTTATTCAAAGCCCTGGAACTAGTCCCCAAGGCGGCTCGAACTAAAAGGACGATATGGTTAGTAGTAAGAAAATGCCACCACGCCGACAACGGATACTGAGCTTCCTGCAGGAGTTCTACCTGGACAACGGCATACCGCCAACTGTGCGTGATATCCAGCGAGCCTGCGAGATCAGTTCAACCTCTGTTGTGGACTACAACCTGGACAAACTGGAAGAGGCCGGATACATCCGCCGGCGTCCAGACGTTGCCCGTGGTATAGAGATACTGGATAATGACGGCCAGCCCGTCTCCAACGCACCCCGGGTGCAGATTGTCGGCGCCATCGCTGCTGGCATACCGATCCCCGCCTGGAGCACGGAGGCTTCTGAGTCCAGCCAAGAGTTCGACACCGTGGAAGTATCCCCTGAGTTGCAGCGACAGCACGGGAAGTTGTTCGCCCTAAAGGTGAACGGCACATCCATGATTGATGCGCTGATCGACGACGGTGATGTGGTGATCATCAAGCCGTCCGATACCGTCAGCAACGGCGAGATGGTCGTGGCCTGGTTGAGAGAAGAAGAAGAGGCCACCTTGAAGAAGTTCTATATGGAGGGCAGCCAGGTGCGGCTTCAGCCAGCCAATAGCACCATGGACCCGATCTACTGCTCCGCTGAAAATGTGGAAGTGCGTGGCAAAGTGGTCTCAGTGATCCGTCAACTGGGTTAATCGCTCGTAAGCAGCAATGTTAAAAAGGCCCCATCCCGATTTAACGGGATGAGGCCTTTTTTGTTGACTACCAAGTTGCTCGTTAGCTAACGCCGTCCGTTGCTGAGAGCGCCGTAGGTGGCAACGCAGAAGGGGACACAGTATGTGAGGGGTATCTTCCAGTAAAGGGGGCTCTTCCAGCTTCCTGCGAACAGAACGTCACCTTGATTCAGTGCGGTCAGGATGGTTCCGACCACTATAGCTACGATCAATGACCTATGGAGCATGGGGGTATGGCGAATAGCGCACCGGGAACATTTGACCACCGTTCCAGCGTCAGGGGCGCCTTCTGGGACGGGCTTCTTGAATCCGAAGGACCATCCTTTTCCGGACTGCCTCCCACACCTATCGCAGGTGGTCGTTCCATTGGCCCCCTGGAGGTTGCTCTCCAGCGCATCTGCCATATCTAAGTCTCCAGTTTTCAGCGAGAGCTCCGTGCCTGGGTGGGGCAATTGTAGGCGCAAGCAAAATAGGTGTCAACGAAGGATAAATCCTCGCGGAACGAATACGTTGGAAGGGCAGTAGGGCTGCGGTTTCTTGTTAATGCATCTGCCGGTATCTATACTTAGGAATGACCGGCTACCGTGATACCTTATTGGAGTCGGAGAATCACTTGGACCTCTTTCCCGATTTGGAGCCGACAGATGTACGATTTTCACACCCATACTTTTCTAAGTGACGGAGTATTGTCTCCCATCGAGCTGATACGCCGCGCCCAGGTGCGGGGCTACCGGGCTATGGCGGTCACCGACCATGTGGGTTTGGGGAACGTGGAATTCGTGCTGAAAACCCTGGTGGTCGACTGCGCACAGGCGACCAAACGCTGGGATATCCTGGCTCTCCCCGGCGTCGAGATCACCCACGTGCCAAAGGATGACATAGACTTGGTGGCCAAGGCCGCAAAAGAGATGGGCGCCAAGCTGGTGGCAGTCCACGGTGAGACGCCGGTGGAGCCGGTCGAGCCCGGCACCAATGAAGCAGCGCTGCGATCGGCCTACGTTGACGTGTTGGCCCACCCTGGATTGATCACCTATGAAGAGGCCCGCCTGGCTGCGGAGAAGGGCATCTACCTTGAGGTGTCAGCCCGCAAGGGGCACAGCCTGGCCAATGGCCACGTAGTGAAGACGGCGAAGGAAGCAGGCGCCATCACGGTCTTGGACTCGGATGCCCATGAACCGGACGACCTATTGACTCCGGACATCCGGCAGAAGGTCGCCAAGGGCGCCGGGCTTGATGACGAAGAAGTCCACGCGTTGCTGGAGACGAACCCCCAGCATCTGCTGAAGAAATTGGGATTCCCAGCTATTCACTAGAATATTCTAGTTGGACTTGAGTGCTGGTTGTCGGCGGGTTGGGTTTACTTAAACAGAGACGGTGGCGTAGGGGGAAGGCGGGCCAGCTTGGAAGACCTTGACTGGATTCCAGGTGTTGGTCGGTTTGTCGAAGCGCACCAAGGCTAGGAACACGCCCTCGGCATTGTAGGCCCGCCGTTCTTCTAGGTATTCTACGTCAAGTTGGGGACGCCCAAGATTTATCGCCTGACCGTGCATGAGATGTTCTTCGGCAGTCTTATCCAACGATATGCTCTTTAGTCTCCTTAAGACACGGTCTACCGGGTAGAGATATTGCTGCCAACCCTCCGGACTGTCGACGGCCTCTTCTAGTTGTTCTAGGGTGACGCCTTCTTCGGCTGGAAACCCTCCGCAGAGCAGGCGGACCAAGTCTGCAACGTAGCCGCCGCAGCCAAGGGCTTCTCCTAGGTCGTGGGCCAATGAGCGGATGTAGGTTCCGCGTCCGCATTCAACATCCAGGACCAACTTGGGTGTGTCGAATTCGATGATCGTAATGTCGTGGATCTCCACAGGTCGGGACTCCCGTTCCACCTCGACACCGGCTCTCGCCAACTTGTAGAGCCTTTTGCCGTCCACCTTGATGGCGCTATACATGGGCGGGATTTGCTGCACCACACCGATCCATGGTCGAATGCTTTCTTCGACCATTTCTCTGGTTACGATTCCGGGGTCACCCGCCTTCACCACTTCGCCTTCGGCGTCATAGGTGGTGGTGTCCGCTCCCAAGGTGATTTCCACCCGGTATATCTTTCTGCCGTCCACCACGTAATCCATCAGCCTGGTCGCCTGACCAAAACACACGGGCAGCACGCCACGGGCCAGGGGATCCATGGTGCCGCAGTGGCCGACTTTCTTGCGTTGGCCGGTAATGCGCTTGATCTGACGCAGGGCATCCATGGAGGTGATGCCAGGGGGTTTGAATAGGTTGACGAACCCGTTGACCTCGGGCGGTTTGCCATTGGATTTGGGGTTCGCCATGTTAATCGCCGCTCGAAAGATTCGAGGCGGGAGAATCGGCGATGATTTGGTTGGGGATGCTTTCGGAGCTTCTCTCCAAAATGCCTTCAGGCTTAACATCGTCGATGAGCCTTAGCAGATGGTCAGCCTCTTGGATGGAGTCGTCCAAAAGGTAGGTCATGAACGGGGTGTGCTTCATGTTGATGCGGTCTCGAATCTCACGGCGCAAGAAAGACGCGGCTGATTGGAGACCTTCAAGGGCTTCTTTCCGCTGTTTGTCGTTGCCCAGAACACTGATATAGACCCTGGCGCTGCGTAGATCCGAGCTTGAATCCACGCGGGTGATGCTTATAACACCGTTTAACCGGGGGTCTTTTATCTGACGCGCGAGAACTGTGCTAATCTCTTCGCGCAACTGTTCATTTATGCGGTCGGTGCGTCGCGACATGTCAGGTGTACCTTTGGAGGTTCATGCTTGCTGACCAGATTCCCAATTGGAAAACGGATAGGCAGGGCCTTCCGGGCTAGCGGCGGCCCCGTTCCTGGCGATGGACTTCCAGGATGTCGCCTTCCTCGAAGTCGTTGAACCCCTGGATGACAACACCGCATTCGGTGCCGGCGTTCATCTCGTTCACTTCATCGCGGAAATGACGCAGGCTGCTGATGACACTTTCTTCCACCATCTGACCGTCGCGCATGACTCGCACGTCGCCGTTCCTGATCATGCGACCCTCGGTAACGCGGCAACCGGCGATCTGAGTATCGCGTCGTCCTTCAAAGACCTCACGGATCTCGGCGCGGCCAACGATAACCTCGGTGTAGACGGGGTCAAGCATGCCGTGGAGGGCTTTCTCGATATCATCGATCAATTGGTAGATGATGTTGTAGTGGCGAATCTCCACTCCCATGCGGTCGGCCAGGCGTTCTGCACTGGGTTCCGAGCCGATGGAAAAGCTGATGACTATGGCCTCTGAAGCGCTGGCCAAGAGGATGTCTGATTCCGTAACAGCGCCGCTGCCGGTGTGCAGGATGCGGACCTTGGCGTCTTCGTCAACCAATTTTTCCAGGGCACCTCGGACGGCTTCCACGCTGCCTTGGACGTCGGCTTTGACGACCAGGTTAAGCTCTTTGATCTCGTCTGTGTCGGTCTGGTTGACCACTTCTTCCAGGGTAAGGGCACGGTTCTGGCCCGACTGGGTATAAGCCTTTGCCCCTTCTTCTGCTTTGTTGCGGGCTTCTCGTTCACTGGTGGCGACGGTTAACTGGTCACCGGCTTCTGGGACAGATCCAAACCCTAATATCTCAGCAGGGCAGCCAGGTGTCACGGATTCCAACGGTTGACCAAGGTCATCGAACATGGCCTTTACCCGACCGTAGGACGAACCGGCGACGATGAAATCGCCGACGTTTAGAGTTCCATCCTGGACCAATATCGTGGTGCTGGGACCACGTCTGCGGTCCAGTTTGGCTTCGATGACCACCCCGTAGGCCTGTTTGTTGGGGTTGGCCTTGAGTTCGCCGATCTCCGCGACCAGTAGGAGGTTCTCCAAGAGGTTGTCTATGCCGTCTCCGGTCTTGGCGGAAACGTCGACAGAGATCACATCGCCGCCCCAATCCTCTACTAGAAGCTCTTGTTCACTGAGTTGGCGCTTTACCCGCTCTGGGTCTGCACCGGGAAGGTCCATCTTGTTGATGGCGACTATGATGGGAACTTCAGCCGCCTTGGCATGGTTGATGGCTTCCAGGGTCTGGGGCATGATGCCGTCGTCGGCCGCAACCACCAGAACTGCGATGTCGGTGACTCTGGCACCCCTGGCTCTGATCGCCGTGAATGCGGCGTGACCGGGAGTGTCCAGGAATGTGATCGGGTTTCCGTCGGACTCGACCTGGTAGGCGCCGATGTGCTGGGTGATCCCACCGATCTCACGGTCTGCGACTTTGGAATTCTTGATCGAGTCCAGCAGAGAAGTCTTACCGTGGTCTACGTGGCCCAAGACGGTTACCACTGGCGGGCGAACCACCAAATCGGACTCGTCTTCGGTTTCGCTGCCTTCGGGGGCTGGGCCCTTGGCGGCAGATGGTCCCTCGACCATGCTGGTGCGGATTCCCAGGGCAGTGGTGACTAAGGTGGAGACTTGATAGTCGATTACCTGGTTCATGGACGCCATGATTCCGTTCCGCATCAATAGCTTGATGACATCAATGGGGTTTTGGTCCAAAACCTCAGCCAGATACTGTACCGTCATAGCCTCCGGAAGGACTAGGGCACGGGTTGAAGCCCGCTTGGTTGCTCCACCGGCCCTACGGGGTCTTTCGGCTGTACCGGCGTCGTCCACTGCTGTGGGGTTTCCGTCAGAAGTCATCTACACATCCAATAAAGTTCTAAGATTATGGGGCCGGCGCCTGGGAGGCGATTTTTTCTTCGTAATATGCCTGAACTGCTTCAAGGTCTTTGGCAGGGATGTCCTGTTTAAAACCGCGTTGCAAGGCCCCCTTGCCAATCGCTTTCTCCCAGCAGTCGGGCAGGTGGCAGAGGTAGGCTCCTCTACCTGGTTCTCTTCCTGTGGTATCGACCACGATGGGACCTTGAGGTGTCCGTACCACCCGATTGAGTTGTGCTTTTGGCAGCTTGGAGCCGCAGGCTACGCAACTCCTTTCGGGGACATGTCGGTTCTTTGGCAAGAACGCCCTCCTAAAATACTTCCCACCAATGAATGTACCTAAACCTGGGTAATAACTCCTGGCGGGAGATCATTCAGGGAAGGATTTGGCAGGGGGATTTAGCGGCCACCGCCTGCGGCAGCTCCACCGCCACGGGCACCACCGCCGCGAGCGCCACCGCCACGGGCTCCGCCGCCACCGCCTCTGCGGCGTCGGCCACCACGGGCACCGCCACGGTATTCTTCGACGATATCCTCAGCGAACCGAATTTTGCCAGCGTCCGGAATCAGGACCGGTAGATCATCAAAGCTGGGCAAGTCCCCTTCTTCTTCCTCTTCCTCGTCTTCCTCATCATCATCAGACAATTCGACGTCATCGATGGTGAAGGAGTCCAGGTCCTCGACGCTGAGGCTCTCGGCAGCAACAGGCTCTGCTGTCGCCGCTTCTTGTTCTTCTTCCTCTATCAGGGCCGCAAGGATCGCATCTTCGTCGACTTCTTCCTCGATGGCCTCTGGTGCCTCTGGCGCAGCGACTTCTGCCACCACCGGTTCGGGTTCGACAGCGGCCGCGGCCTCTTCGACGATAGCGGTCGCTTCTTCCACCGCTTCTGCGGCCTCAACTTCAGGTTCGACTGCGGAACCGTTAAGGGCTTGAGTGGCTTCCTTGATCTCTTCCCACTCGGTCATTCCCTTGATGTCCAGTCTCCAGCCGGTTAGGCGGGCTGCCAGCCGGGTGTTCTGGCCTTCTTTGCCGATGGCCAGGGAGAGTTGCCGGTCCGGAACCACCACGATGGCGGTCTGATCAGACTCCAGCAGTTCAACGTGAACCGGTTCGGAAGGGCTCAGGGCGTTCGTGATGAATGTCCTGGGTTCTTCGTCCCAAGACACGATGTCAATCTTCTCGCCCTGGAGTTCGTTTACGATGCTCTGGATTCGGTTGCCCCGGATGCCGATGCAGGAACCCACGGGGTCGATGCCGGGCTGGGTAGCGCTCACGGCGACCTTGCTGCGGAAACCAGCTTCACGAGCGATGGCCTTGATCTCAACCACACCGTTGTAGACCTCAGGAACCTCAATCTCAAACAAGCGCTTGAGCATGTTCTTGTGGCTTCTGGAGACCAGTATCTCCGGTCCCTTGGGTGTGCTGCGGACACTGACCAGATAGACCTTGGTTCGTTGTCCCTTCCGGTAGCGCTCGTTGGGAGCCTGTTCCTCGTAGGGGAGCACAGCTTGGGCACGGCCCAAGTCCAGGGTGATGGTACGGCCAGGTTCGGCCTGTTCGATCACGCCGGAGACGATGTCACCCTCATGCTGCTGGAACTCCTGGTAGAGGAGGTCCCGCTCCGCTTCACGGAGACGTTGCAACACGACCTGCTTGGCGGTCTGAGCGGCGATTCGGCTGGCGTTATGGGGTAGTGGCTCGGCGGCCGCGACCTCATCACCCAACTCGGCGCCTTTCCTGATGAACTGGGCGTCGGCTACGGTGACTTCTTTGTCGGCGTCTTCCACCGTTTCCACGACTGTCTTAAGAGCAAAAACGCTCACTTCCCCGGTGTTGGGGTTGAGCGTGACTGATATGTTTTGGCCCGAGGCCGGGTTGTCTTTTTTAAAGGCCGACGCCAGGGCAACCTCAATGGCTCCGAGGACTTGCTCTCGGGGCAGATGACGTTCCGCTGCCAGCTGAGTCAACGCTATAAGAAAATCGCTTTTCATTTGTTCGTGTCCCTCCCAATCCCCGGACGGAAAACGTTTGTCTCCATCAGCAAGAAAGCGGGTTGAAATCCCGCTCTCTAAGGAAGGTCTATATGTAGAGCCAGTATAGCATCGCCACGGCTGGAGTTTCAAGTTCTGCCACGCGTTATCAGTCTCAAACCTTGCCAATTCGCGGCATGATTGATTACCGGTCTGAAGCGACTTTGGAGAGGCCTAAAATATCTTGTGGGAGGAATCTTGTTGCGGGGACACGGTTGGAGGGACCGAATTACGCCTGGATAGACTGAGGTCTGGCTACCACCAGACCTTGCCTTTGGCGTCCTTGGCTAGTTGTTCGTAGTCCTTGGTCCAGAGGGCTGTGCTGAGGTATTTCCAGCCGCCGTCGGCCAGAAGACAGACGATGTCGCCCTGGTCCATGCGCTCGGCCTGGCGTATGGCGCCGTAGACAACCGATCCGGAGGAAACACCGGCGAAGATACCCTCTTCTTGCAGCAGGCGTTTGGCGGTGGAGAAGGCATCAAAGCTGCTGACCAGCATCCTGGAATCCAGCAGGTTGATGTCCAATATGGGAGGGATGAACCCCTCTTCCAGACTGCGAAGACCGGAAATAAAGTCCTCTGGTTCCGGAGCCACAGCCACGAGCTTGGCGTTGGGGTTGTGTTCTTTGAGGCGACGGCCCACACCCATTAGCGTGCCGCCGGTGCCCAGTCCGGCAACGAACATATTGACGTCTGGGAGCCCTTCTATGATCTCGGGGCCAGTGGTGTCGTAATGGGCGTCGGGGTTTCCGCTGTTGCCGTACTGGTACAGCATGAAATAATCGCTGCCCTTCTTGTTCATCAACTCTTGGGCGACTTCAATGGATCCGTTGGTCCCCCGGGAGCCATCAGAGGGGATGATCTCTGCGCCGTAGGCTTCAAGTAACTGGACCCGCTCGACGCTGACGTTTTCCGGCATGACTACGGCCACTTTGTAGCCTTTTAGCCGTCCAATCATCGCAAGGGAGATACCGGTGTTGCCGCTGGTGGGTTCCAGGATGGTGCGGTTGGCAGATATCTCGCCGTCTTTCTCCGCCTGTTCGATCATCTTAAGGGCGATGCGGTCTTTGACGCTGCCGGTCGGGTTCTGTGCCTCAAGCTTGGCGAAGATACGCACGCCCTCTTTGGGAGTCATTCGTTGCAGTTCAACGAGGGGCGTGTTGCCAATGGTGTCGATGATGCCTTTGTAAGTGAGCCTAGTAACCATAAACCCTGTATCTAATTTGGGAACGTTTCCCGGTTTCCCGTGGGGTAAAAGGGGCGTCGGTCTTAAGAGACGCCCCTTTGATTCGGTTCGATCTTGGTCTAGTCAGACCCTACTGCCGCAGCTTCCTGAGGTTCGGCGACACCACAGAAGACTTCGTAGTCGATCAATTCGGTAACTGTGGGGTTGTCCCCGCACAGCGGGCAGTCCGGATTCTTCTTCAGCCGTACCTCACGGAAGGTCATACTGAGGGCGTCCACCAGCAGCAACCTTGAACTGAGGGATTCGCCGATGCCCAAGAAGTACTTGAGGGCCTCGGTGGCTTGGATGCTTCCGACCAATCCGGTCAGGGCGCCCAGAACACCGGCTTCGGCGCAGTTGGGAACCATGCCAGGAGGCGGGGGCGACGGGAACAGGCAGCGATAGCAGCCTTCTCCCGGTAGGAACACCGTGGCCTGACCGTCGAAGATCAGGATGCTGCCGTCAACCAGCGGTTTGTTCAGCAGGTAGCAGGCATCGTTGACCAGGTATCGGGTGGCGAAGTTGTCGGCACCGTTGATCACCAGGTCATATTGGCTGATGATCTCCATGGCGTTATCGGACTCCAAACGAGTCTCGTGGACGACAACGTTCACGTCTGGGTTGTATGACTTGATGTTGTCGATGGCAGACTGGACTTTAGGCCGACCCACGTCGGCGGTGTGGTGGAGCACCTGACGTTGCAGGTTGGACAGTTCTACGACATCGAAATCTACGATGCCAA
>PCAH01000199.1 GCA_002730485.1 Dehalococcoidia bacterium
CACTGGGGGCCTGAGTGGGGGCCTGAAGGATTCGGCTAGGCGGCCTTTCCAAGGCCCCATCCGACCCCCCCATCGTCAACTCGACCCTGCCTGCGAAAGAGGGGGTCGGTGACATTCGCCTGTTGTCAATTGCCCGGTAGGTAGCCCCAGCCGGTCAGACCCTTCTGGCAGGGCTGTCGGTCGGCCCGTACCATCGATGGCATGGAAGAGGTCGAGGGTTCAATTCCCCCCGAGCTTCACTTAGTAGGAGCTCACCGGTCAGAGGCCTGTGGCTTCTCGTGTCGAGTCAAGCAACAACGGCACAAGGACCGTGCTATCAGGCCATGCCTAGTGACCTTTACGAGTTGGAGTAGCGAATTTCGGGGGTCGCTGATGGGTTCTGAGCGAACTTGTCGTTCAGTTCGTCGGACTACTCACGATCTAACGACTGGCGGTATCTAAGGATGTCGACTGCTGCGCTTCTCAGGAACTTCACCCCTCTTCACGTCCACTTCCTCGAACATTACCTGGCCGACTGCTTCGGACAGATCGCTCAAGACATGTGGGGCGGTGGTTTCAAACGGGCTGGCATAGATATATCGACAGACCAGTTCTGGGTTGAGTTCGTAGGCATGACGGTACTCGAGGCCCTTTGCCTGGCAACACTGGCGAACCCACATGCCGATCTCCTGCTAGGCAGCGGAACTTCGGCACTAAGTAAGGACGCCGCTGAATACCGACGGGTCGTCTATGACGGCGTCCGGACAGCTGTCAAGGACGACAACATTCCGGGTCTCGTTGTTAGCGTCGCAACTCAGTGCCAGTGGGAGTTGAGCGACCTGTCCCGTTTCAATGATGCCTACCACTTGGCACAGAATCTTCTCTCAGGGGCCCTCTTCTTTATCGCTCGAACGAGCGGTCAGCAGGAACAGATCGAGTCGCTGCAGCTATCCGCCATGAGCGCTGAGTTTCAGAATCTCGAAGAGAGCAACACGTTCTTCAGGACGGGTTCTCCTCTACCCGGGCACCAGCCACTGGGGCTCCGATATCCCGCAAACGGGAAGAACCGGCTCTTCCATATGGTCAATAGACGCCGGCTTCTCCGAGGGAAGAGTCGAGACCAGGGCCGTGCGGTCACGGTCGCTGTTGTGGAGCCGTGGGAGAGCCATGTCGGCCAGGTAACGCCGGTCGCCACCATCTTGGATGACGATCAGAACCACTGGGGTCTCACCGCACCAGCCAGCTGGATCGACGCCAACGGTGCCGACCCCGACGAATGGCGGAATCCCACTACTGCCTATCTGTTGTCCTCCGGTCTGCTCATGGGAGACGGTTGGCAAAGTCCGGTTAACCCGCTCGACGATCCCAGCTAGCTCAACACGGTCGGTGAGCGAAACCTCGAAAGAGTCTGATACATCCAGTTTGACGCCACGAGTTAATCGCCATCCAGCGCCGAAGGTCCCGAGTTCAAATCTCGGCAACCCGACCAATAAATCCTCAGGCCAGGCCGGTCGTTACGGGCCGACCGTTTGTGTTCTCGGTTTGCGTTGCGCATTCTGTTACGCACTCGGATGACCGGGGTGTAGGGACCGACGGTCTTACTCATTGATGGGCTCCGTTTCTGGATAAGGGCGGTGAGCCTGTCGTATCTCGACCGACCGGTAGATCCGAACTATTTTCACGCCTCGAGGATCACTCAACGAGCGTGGCTAGTCCTCTTATTGGCCTTTACGATGACGCCATGAAGAAGATTCTGGTTACTGGCGCGGCGGGGCAGATCGGTCGGGAACTAGTTCCAGCCCTGAGGGATCGATATGGAAGTGAGGAGGTGGTCGCGGCCGGCCACAACACTTCACTCCCGGAGGCCACAAAAAAGGCAGGTCCCCATACGGTTGTTGACGTGACTAGTCCTGACCAGATCGGCAAGGTAGTCGAGGAATATGGAATCGACGCGATTTTTCACCTAAGCACAATCCTGTCTGCCTTGGCTGAGAACGAACCCCAGAAGGCGCACGCGGTAAACATCAACGGTTTGTACAACGTCCTAGAAGTCGCATACCAATCAGATGTAGAGAGGGTGCTGATTCCCAGTTCGATTGCTGCATTTGGCCCAGAAACACCGCGTACGTGTACCCCGAATGACACTATCCAGAAACCGAATACTCTTTACGGAATAGCAAAAGTCTATGGTGAGTTATTAGGTAATTATTACTCCCGTCAAATGAATCTAGATGTCCGCGGACTTCGTTTGCCTGGAATTATTAGCTGTATGGATTTTGAACCAACAGCTGGAACTACTGATTACGCCATTCTCATGTTCTTTGGAGCTTTACGGGAAGGATATTTCTCTTGCTATCTCCAACCAGATACACGACTTCCTATGATGTATATGCCGGACGCTATTCGGGCAATTGTTGATTTAGCCAGTGCGGATATCAATCAACTCCACCACCGTGCCGATTTCAACATTCATGCGATGAGCTTTACGCCAGCCGAGTTGGCGAGCTCAATCCAAGAGAGAATCCCAGCTTTCGAGATTGGATACGAGGTTGATCCTCTCCGTCAAGCTATTGCCGATAGTTGGCCCGAAGCCCTTGACGATAGTGTTGCTCGAGATGAGTGGGGTTGGGAACCTTTGTACGGAATAGACGCCATGGTTGATGACATGCTTGTGCGGGTGGGAGAAAGACTGGTGCTGGCCGGTTGAGGTCCTATTGATACTTCATCATGTTGAGAGTCAAAGGCTTCTTAATGAATAGGGCAAAATCTGGGGAATCAGCTGTCTTTTATCGCAACCCTAGAGATGAATATCCGATGCTCGTGCGTGCTGCTGGCTGCCGACTATGGGATGACCGCGGTGTCGAGCTTATCGATCTAACAAGCGGGATCTCAGGGGCAGCACTGATTGGACAAGGCAACGAGATTGTGGCCCAAGCCATGGTCGATCAGATCAGTCGTATCTCATATGCCCACACCACAGGAGCGACTACCCCTGCGCAGGAAGAACTGGCTCTCCGCCTTGCTGCTCTTGCCCCCAACGGAGTCAACAAAGTGATGTTCTGTTCGGGTGGGAGCGAGGCCAACGAAATCGCGTTGCGGATCACGCGGCAGTTCCACCTTGCTCGCGGAGAACCGAAAAGGTGGAAGGTCATTGGCTTACATCCGAGCTATCACGGTGCCACCGTGGGTGCTCTTTCAATGACTGGGCGGTGGGAAATCAACCGGGATTATGAGCCTTACTTATTTGGAGCTCGAAAGGTGATTGCGCCTGTGTCTTACCGAGGTCCATACCGAGACCTTTCCCCGGACGAAGTAGTTACGAGAGCTGCCGACGCTCTTGACTCGGCAATCGAAAGCGAAGGGCCCGAGACTGTAGCTGCGTTTGTTGCTGAGCCTGTCTCCCTTTCTACCGGCATGTCCGTACCGCCCCCCGGATATTGGTCGCGAGTACGTGAGATCTGTGATCGCCACGGAGTGATATTTATTGCGGACGAGGTGCTTAGCGGAATGGGTCGCACTGGAAAGTTCCTCGCACTAGACCATGCTGGCGTCACGGCGGATATAACAACGCTGGCAAAGGGGCTTGGGGGAGGCTACGTACCTCTCGGAGCCGCCCTGATTCGGGACTCGGTGGCCGAAGCTATTGGAGCAGAAAATCGCAGGATGGCTGAGGTGCACACTTACAGTGGGAGTGCACAATCATGTGCCGTGGGCCTCGCTATTCTTGGCATCATTGAGTCGGACGGCCTTGTTGCGGCTGCCGCATCTAAAGGAGAGTTGTTAGGGTCTTTGCTTCAGCATCACCTTGCGGATCTCCCATGGGTCGGTGACATCCGAGGGTTAGGCCTGTTCCAGGGGATCGAATACGTTACTGATCGGGACACGGCGCGCGCGTTTGAGGCCTCGGTTGACCTGCCCGGGTCACTTACGGATGCAATGTGGCAGCGTGGATTTCTATCTCGAACGATGCACCACAGCAGTGCTCTCGTCGGCGACGTAACCACGATGGCTCCCGCCTTGATTATCGATCAGCCTGATCTGGAAGATGCTGTATGCGCTCTGAGGGAATCGATCAACGAGGTAGGTCCGTCTTGGTCGAAGGCTTAATGACGCCCCATCGTCTGAACCCGAGCACTCCATGAAGCCAGGGGTCTATGGCCGATCTGCAGATTTAGCCGCCGGCAGGCCACTACCTGACTCGTTGGTACCGAGCCCATCAGATCTTGTAGCTGCTCGAGAGGTCATCATGGGTGTTCTGCCTAAAACCCCGATGTTGTTTTCTGCTCGCCTCTCACAGCGCTGGGGCCGGTCAGTACACGTTAAATACGAGAATGTCTCCCCCATTCGATCCTTCAAGGCCAGGGGTGCTCTTTACGCGGTAGCGCAACTCTCGCCCGCGCAGCGCAACTCCGGGGTCGTGACGGCATCCACCGGTAATCACGGCCAAGGGGTTGCATTCTCAGGGCGCCATTTTGGGGTTCCAGTGACCGTCTTCGTCCCAGAAGGGGTCGAGCCTGCAAAGCTCGACGCGATTCGTGACATTGGGCCAGACCTTCGGATCTTTGGACAAAACCTGACAGAGGCTGAGGCATACGCGGAGGACTTTGCCAAGGATAAAGGAGCGCTGTTTATTGAAGATGGCGAAAACGCGGACCTAATGGCAGGAGCAGCGTCGGTCGCTTCCGAAATGCTGGATGAGGAACCATCCCTGGATTCTCTGATCCTTCCTGTCGGGGGCGGGAATCTGATCGCCGGAGCGCTTCTTGCCGTTTCCCGAAGAAGCGCTGAAATATCGGTCGTCGGTGTTCAGTCGGTAGCTGCACCAGGCGCAACAAAAAGCTGGCTTGCTGGTTCCATTCTGAGGGAGGAATGTGAGACATTCGCTGGAGGACTTGCCACGGAGCACCCGGGCGAACGATCTCTCGCGGTGATGACGAGCCTGCTTCGTCACATGGTGCTGGTGACCGAGGAAGACTTGTGGTCGGCCATGGCGATGACTCTCGATGCCACCGGAACCGTCATTGAGGGCGCGGCCGCCGCGGGCGTAGCGGCTCTCGAACGGTTCGGAGACGAGATTCCAGGAGAGCGGGTCGGGGTCATCCTGACAGGTGGTTGGGTGAGCCGAAATGATCTGTTGCGCGCGTTGGCTATGTCCCCGGAGTGAGTCGCCCGAGTGTTCGATCTCGACTAGGCCACCCTCAGATCTCGCTTCTGTCAGAAGCAAATTGGTGGGGAGGGACCAGGGACAGCTGTCCGCTACGAATGCATGCATTCACGTGTCCTTCTGAAAGAACCTCCAGGGGCGGGGTACTAGTTGCACACCTGTCGATCGCGTGAGGGCACCGGGGACAAAATCGGCAACCGTCGACATCGTCGAGGACGTTGCCGATGTCACCCTTGACGGCCACTTCACGAACGGGTTCACGGGGATCAGGAACAGGTATCGCTGAAACTAGAGCATGCGTGTAGGGGTTAGCCGGTGATCCGATTACCTGAGAGGGCGAACCGCCTTCCATGATCTTTCCCAGGTACATGACGAAAATCCGATCAGCAATCTCCCATGCGACTGATAGATCGTGGGTCACAAAGACCAGGGTCATGTTGTGATTGTGTTTTAATCGAAGAAACAGTTTCAAAATGTCGGAGCGAACAGAAACATCTAGCATCGAAACGGCTTCATCCGCGATCAACAATTGCGGACGAAGGACGATGGCTGCGGCAATAGCTACCCGCTGTCGTTGACCCCCGGAGAGTTGGTGTGGGAAAAGCCGGGCGAATTCATCGGCGGGCCGGGGCCCGCATTCGTCGAGTGCTTCAAAGACACGGATTTGCAGTTCTTCACGACTGTCGGTCAGGCGGTGAACTTTTATAGGTTCCGAAACAATGTCCCAGACGGAGTGTCGGGGGTTGAATGATTGAAATGGGTCCTGAAACACGTATTGGACGTCACGTCGATGAGCGCGGAGTTTCGAGCCGCTGAGGACCGCTACGTCCACATCGCCGAATGACACCGTGCCGGAGGCAATGGAGACAAGGTGCCCGAAGGCCTGAACAAGTGTCGTCTTCCCAGAGCCTGATTCTCCAACTAGGCACAGGGTCTCTCCCTCGTAAACTTCGAGGTCCACACCATCTACAGCTCTAATTACCTGGCCGCTGCGCTTAGGTTTGAAGTGGACGGAAAGGCCGCTCACCTGAAGCAACGGTGACTCTTTCCTACTTAACATCGCCGTCCTCTCTGTAGAGATGGCATGCAGCGGCACGAGTATCGCTGAATCTCTTCAATCTGGGACGCTCGGTCGAGCAGACATCCATCGCGTTAGGACATCGCGGATGGAATCGGCACCCCTCAGGGGGGTCTAACAACGATGCGGGAGCTCCGGGGATACCCCGAGATTGACCGCGACCACGTACAAAACTGGGGACTGATTGAAGTAGGAGTTGAGAGTAGGGGTGCTTCGGTGCTTCAAAGACCTCCGTACTTGTTCCGTCCTCCACGATTTCGGCGGCGTACATGACGACGACGCGGTGGCAAGATCGAGCGACTACTCCGAGGTCGTGGGTGATAAACAGCACTGTTAGGCCCAGGACCTGTTGCAGTTCCTCGAGCAGGGAGAGGATTTGGGCTTGAACGATGACGTCCAACGCGGTTACTGGCTCATCTGCTATCAGTAGGTCTGGCTGCCCTGAGAGCGCCAACGCGATCCCAGCTCGTTGGCGCATGCCACCCGAGTACTCGTGTGGGTAGGAGCGGTGACGATCTGATGGGATCCCAACCAAGGACAAAAGTTCAGTGGCCCGTTGGATGCCGCCTGATTTCCCGATGTCAGACTCGTGACACAGCACCGTCTCAACAACCTGGTCGACGACCCGCCGCACCGGGTTGAGGGTGTTCATGGCGCCTTGGAAGACCATGCCGATTCTGCGTCCCCTAATGCCGTTCCACTCGCTCTCGGTGAGATCCGTTAGACGGATTCCGTTGAAGTCAGTAGTCCCCCCTGCCGTAATGGCATTGCGTGGCAGCAGGCCCAAAAGGCTTAAGGCGAGGGTTGATTTGCCGGAACCACTTTCTCCCACAAGCCCAACCATTGTTCCGGCCTCAATCCTTAGGTTGAGGTGGTCGACAGCACGGAGCCTCCTACCGTCTCTCACATAATCGACCTGGAGGTCGTTGATCTCCACAAGCGGCATCGTCTATCGCTTCCCCCGCCGTGGATCCAATACTTCTGTCAACGCATTGCCAATGAGCGTGAATGAGAGCACAAGCATGGCGATTAGAACACCTGGAGGCACAACCACCCACCAAAATCCCCTCGAGGTTGCGCCTGAGCTGAAGGCGGTCTGCAGCATTTTCCCCCAGGAGACCAAGGAGGGATCTCCAAGACCAAGAAATGCCAAGATCGCCTCTGTCAAAACAGCCACCGCAGTCAGGAGGATGGCGTTGGCCAGAACGATCGGAGCCACGGTGGGAAGCACGTGGACACGCATGATGCGGACCGGGGTCATTCCCATGGCTTGGGCGCGCAAGATGAATGATCTTTGGCTCTGGGTCAAGACCTCAGCCCGAATCAGACGTGCCGGAACAGCCCAACTCGTCAGCCCGATGACAAGAGTTATTGTCACAAGTCCTCGTGAAAGCACTGCCGCTAACACGATGATCAGAGGTAGGGCGGGGATCGTAATGAACATGTCGGTAAGGCCCATGGAAAGTTGGTCAAACTTCCCGCCGAGGTAACCACTGGTGATGCCGATCAGGCTCCCTAAGCCGATAGCGATTGCTGTAGCAGCCACTCCAACCACAAGCGATATGCCGGCTCCCACCGCCAGCTCCTCCCAAATCGACCTGCCAAGGTTGTCGGTACCAAGGATGTGGTCAGTCCCAGGCCTAACAAACCTGTCCTCAACAGTGTGTCCTGCAAGGGGCGGGTTCTTATAGGCGAAATACCCCCAAATTGCGTACAAAATAAAGAATGACAGAAGCAGAATTCCAAAGCGCCCTTTGCCCATTTTCCACAAGGCTGAGAAGATGCCGCGGGAACTCACACCACTAGGAGGTGATTGGCCGGAGTCGAATCCCGAGGTGTGTTCGACTGATGAAATGCTCATGTCGAACGGATCCGAGGGTCAAGGCGGGAGTAAAAGAGGTCAGCCACAAGGGTCCCTAAGACAACTATTACTGCGATGACGAAGAAAGAAGCTTCGAGTATCGGGAAGTCACGGTCGCCGACAGCTTTGAACATGAGTAGGCCAAGTCCAGGCCAAGAGAACACTGCTTCCGTCTGGATCGTTCCAACCATCAGCATGCCCAGGGTCAGTGCCATAAGCGTGAAACTGGGCAAAAACGCATTTCGGACGCCGTGTCGCCACAAGACAACCCTCGGTCTCAGACCTCGCGATCTGGCGGCGAGCATGTAGTCCTCATCCATTACCTCGGCAAGAGAGTTGCGCATGACCAATGCGATTTGCCCAACGCTCACTAGCGCGATCGTCACACCAGGCAGAATCAGGTGGCGGAGTATGTCAGCGGCTTCGTCGAATGGGCCTGAGTAGATACCTGCCACCGACCTAATTCCTGCTACTGGTAGGACCCCAAACTGAATGCTGAAAACGAGGACAAGGATCATGCCCACCCAGAAGGTGGGGAGGCTCCACAGAGTGAGTGCAGTCAGCGTCAGTACAGAATCAGTTCGGGTACCTCGTCGCCAGCCAGCTGTAATACCTATTGCTAGACCGATTGCGAAGATGAGGATGATCGAGAAACCGACGAGGATCAGGGTGTTGTTGAGAGCAGGCACAATGGAATCAGCTACCGGGCTCCTAGTCCGGAAGGATATGCCGGTGTCAAATCGGAAGATCTTTGTCAAATATCTGAGGTATTGGCTCCAGATGCTCCCGTCCAAGCCGAATTGGATCTTCAGCGACTCGACCGCCTCCATTGATAGCCGGCCTTCTCTGGCAATGACCCGCAAGGGGTTTCCGGGCAACATGCGGAATAGCCAAAAGTTGAAGGTTGCTACCCCGAACAAGGTGATTGCGGCCTGTCCCACACGACGCACGG
>PCAH01000133.1 GCA_002730485.1 Dehalococcoidia bacterium
ATTGGATTTGGTTGTAGGACTAAACACTAATTTATTGTCAGAGTGATAGTTACTGATTATCACTGCTGTTTATTGCAACTGAAAGAACAGGGAGGAATTAAATTGGGGTGCGGAGAAGGAAGTTAAGCGAAGATCGCCTAAGTGCATAGCGGCCAGAAGAACGGATCACGGAGCCGGAGAATTACCGGGTATGCCAGCGGGACGGGAACGCAGCTGTGCTGCCTATTTGAACATTTTCATCATGGCCATGGGGTTACGGGACTTGGACATCTGCTTCATCATCTTTTGAGTCTGTTTGAACTGGTTCAGCAGTTGGTTAACGTCGGCTGGCGTGGTCCCGCTGCCCTTGGAGATGCGACGGCGTCGGCTTCCGTTCAGTATCACCGGACGTTGGCGTTCCTCGCGGGTCATGGACCTGATGATGGCCTCAATACGCTCGATCCGGCCGTCGTCCAGGTCTCCTGTGGGCATCTTCTTGCTGAGTTGGCCCATTCCAGGGATCATATCCATGATGGAGGAGAGGGAGCCCATCTTCTTGACGCTTTGAAGTTGGGTTAGGAAGTCCTCAAGGTCAAAGTTGGCCTGACGGAACTTCTTTTCCATCTCCGCGGCCTGCTTGTCGTCCACGGCTCCCTGGGCCTTCTCGATGAGGGTGAGAATGTCGCCCATGGCCAGGATGCGGGAGGCCAGGCGGTCCGGGTGGAACGCCTCCAGGCCGTCGGGTCGCTCGCCGACACCCATGAACTTGATGGGCACTCCGGTGACACGGGTGATGGACAAGGCTGCGCCACCACGGGCATCGCCGTCCATCTTCGACATGATCAGGCCGGTCAGGTCAACCTGGGCGTGGAACCCCTCGGCGGCGTTCACCGCTTCCTGTCCGGTCATGGCGTCCACGACCAGCAGCACTTCCTCGGGCTTAATCTCTTTCTTGACCTTGCCCAGTTCCTTCATCAACTCTTCGTCGATCTGCAGGCGTCCGCCGGTATCGACGATGGCCCAGTTGACGCCGAGCTGCTTGGCCTTTTCCAGGCCGTTCTTGGCAACCTTGACCACGGTTGTGGACTTGGGGTCTTCCGAGTAGACCGGGATGTCCAACTGCTTTCCCAGAGTCTCCAGTTGCTGGATGGCAGCGGGGCGGCGCAGATCGGCGGCGATGAGCAGCGTCTTGTGGCCCTGTTGACGCAGGTGCAAAGCCAATTTTGCAGCGGTGGTCGTCTTACCTGAGCCCTGTAGACCTACCATCATGATGGTGGTTACGGCCTGGCTGGACAGTGTCAGTGAGTTGTCGCCGCCGCTGAGGAGTTCGATGAGCTCCTCCTGCACTATCTTGATCACCTGCTGGCCAGGGGAGAGGCTCTCCAGGATGTCTGATCCCATGGACCGTTCTTTGACTGCGGCCACAAAGTCGCGGGCGACCCGGAAATTGACATCGGCTTCAAGCAGGGAGCGCCGGACCAGGCTTAGAGCCTCGTCCACGTCCGCTTCGGTTAAGCGGCCCTTGCTGGTCAGCTTATTCAGGATTCCGGTCAACCGGTCTGTTAGGTTCTCAAACATATCTGCTCTGTTTGCCTTTATTGGGTCGTTACTTGCCTGTGACTTAACCTATGCCCTAGCCAATGTCTTAAATAGAATTGTAGGCTGGCCGTAGATTCAGGGTCAAGGCTGTTTTGCCTATTTTACTCCCACCGGAACAGCCGGACGGCGATGAAAAAGGTGATTGCCAGCCAACCGACCAAGCCCAGAACGTTATCCCATTGTGACCAGAAGGTTTGGCCGTCCACGGCGACGCTGCGCAGGGCGTCGGCCAGGAAGCTGAGGGGCAGGTAGTCAGCCACGGCCCGTAGTGGTTCGGGCATGGCGTCCCGGGGAAAGAACACTCCGGAAAGGAACATCATGGGCAGGGCAATGGCATTGGCTATCGGCGCCGCCACATCCTCGGTGCGGGCGAAACCCGATACAGCGAACCCCATGCTCACAAACACACCTCCTCCGATCAGGGCCAGCAGCAGCATGGATAACAGGTTGCCTTCCAACCGGACATCGAATGCGATGACTGCCAAACCCACCAGCACCAGGGCCTGCAAGATGGAGACGGTCAGCCGGGTGAACACCTGGGCAAAGATGAAGCTCGCCGGCAGCACCGGTGTGGCTTGGAGTCTTCTCAGAATGCCTTTGCTTTTCAGCTGGACGAATGAGAACGCCACACTGAACAGCCCCATCTGCATGATGGACATGGCCACCACGCCTGGCATCAGGAAGTCTATGAAGCGCAGGTTCCGACTGTCCACCGGCTTGGCATCGATGAGATAACGGTCCGTTATATTGCCTTCAGCAAAGGTAATATCGTCCAGGATGCGTTGGATGATGGACTGGCCGGTGGCCGACTCTTGGGGTTGTCCCTGGTTATAGATAACAGATACCCGACGCCTGGTCGGAGAGTCGACCTCGCCAAAGCCTGGTTCAATGATCAACACCAAGTTCCGGTCGCCGTCGGCCAATGCTTCCCGTTCTTCTGCTTCGGAGACCGGGTCTGCGATGTCAAAGGCGTCCAGAGTTCTGATGTCTGCAATAAGGTCGCGGGATGCTTCGTTATTGGCCTTGTCTACGATTCCGATGTCCACGGTGCGGAAGGCACCGAAATCCAACAGTCCAAAGACCGAGATCAATACCAGCGGCAGGAAGAACGTCCAGAATATGGCCTGCCGGTCTCGGAACCAGATGCGCATGGACGCACGCGTTAGACTCAGAGTCGGGTTGGTCTGTATCAATCGGGTCAGCATGCCTAGTCCTGAAGTGCCCGACCGGTAATGTCTAGAAAGACGTCTTCCAAGTTGGCCTGGGTCTCGACGCGTTCTTTCTGAAAGCCCCTGCTGATCAGGTCGTCGACCAACGCTACGGGCTGGTCCATGGCCACGATCTTGCCGTGGTCCATGATGGCTACTCGGTCACAGAGTTCCGCTGCCTCCTCCATGTAGTGGGTGGTCAGCAGCACGGTGCGGCCCTCGGTCTTGAACTGTTTGATCAGCTCCCACATGTGTCTGCGGGCCTGGGGGTCCAACCCCGTGGTCGGCTCGTCCAAGAACAACAAAACCGGGTCGTTCACCAGCGTAGACGCCACAGAAAACCGCTGTTTTTGACCACCCGAGAGGTCTCGGAACATGGCTTTGGCCCGGTCGGCTAGCTCCACGCTCGCCAGCAGCTCCAGCGGGTCGATCTGTCTCTGGTAGATGCTAGCCATAACATCGAGGATCTCCGACAGGTTCAGCCGGTCAAAGAATGCCGAAGATTGAAGCTGGATGCCGATGACCTTTTTGACGCCCCGAGGGTCTTTCTGGACGTCAATACCGCCGACCGTGGCGGTGCCGCTGTCAGGCGCACGCATCCCCTCCAGTATCTCCACGGTGGTGGTCTTGCCGGCGCCATTGGGCCCCAGAATGCCAAACACCTCGCCGGAACCAACGGAAAACGACACTCCGTCCACGGCCTTCAGGTCGCCGTAACTCTTGCGCAGGTCGTTCACCTGGATGATGTCTGTGTTATCGGTGTTTGGTTGGGTGGTCATCTATGGATTGGAGGTTATTTCGAGTCTCAGAATCGATCCGGATGCTGTGCTAAAATTAGCCACGCTCCAGCCGGCGGCTGCGAGCAGAATTATTCGGTGTGGTGGAGGTTGCAGGTGGCTGGTTCTGCTCCCAATCTTTTGGCTAACTTCCGGACGATGCCATTTCGTCACACCGGAATCGGGCCCTCCCCATGATACCCCTCAAACTCACTCTCAGTAACTTCCTGTGTTACCGGGAAGACGTGCCGCAGTTGAACTTCAGCGGAGTCCACGTTGCGTGTATCTGCGGCTCCAACGGACACGGAAAGAGCGCCCTGCTGGATAGTATCACCTGGGCGCTCTGGGGCAAGGCCAGAGGGAAAGTCCAGGACGAGATGATCTCCTACGGGGCCGATGAGTGCCGCGTTGAGCTGGATTTTTCCTCACGAGACCAGAATTACCGGGTGATCCGCAGCCACGGCCGTGGCGGCAGGCGTCGTCGCGGTGGGGCTTCTGACCTGCAATTGATGGTCCTTGAGGGCGACACGGCACGTCCCATAACCGGCGATATGATTCGCGAGACCCAGGCCCGTATCGACCAGACCATTGGTATGGACTACGACACGTTCATCAACTCGGCCTTCCTGGTGCAGGGTCGGGCTGACGAATTCACCAACAAGACCCCCACGGAACGCAAGGCCGTCCTTAGCAAGATTCTGGGCCTTGAGACCTATGACCGGCTGCAAGTTCGGGCCAGAGAGGGCAACAGTTGGGCCGACAACACCGCCAAGATCGCCGAGGGCAATGTGGACCGCTTGCGTCGGGAACTGGAGCAGTTGGTGGCACCGGCGGCAGAACTGAAAGAGGTTGAAGAGACTTTATTCACCGCCAACAAAGACTTGGCTGAGCAGCAGGTCAAAACCACGGCTCTTCGGGAACAGGTCGGAGAGCTGCGTAGGCAGCAAATGGGCCAGGAAGAGTCGGCGCAACAGCTGTTGGTTCTGGCAAAAGAGGCGGAGCAGTTCGAGGCGGCGCACAAGACCGCCCAGCAGCAGGTGCTGGCATTCGAGAAACTGGTGGGGCAGGCTACGGTTATCCGTGAAGGCGCAGCCCAACTGACCGCCGCCAGAAACGCATTTGCCCGTCTAGAAGAAGCAGGCCGGAACTTTGACGAACTTGAGCGTTTGCGCGCCTCTACTTCCGCTGGTATCGACCTAAAGCGGGCGCAGTTGGAATCCCAGGTACAACAACTCACGACTGATATTGAATCCCGCCTCAGCCCCAAGGCACAGGCCCTGGAACAATTGCAAAGCAGCCAGCTTCAATTGCAGGGTCAGGGTCCGGGGTTTGAAGAGCAGGCTAAAGTGCTGGCCGGGGAACGGGAGAACCTCAACGGGATCGCCGTCCAGGTTGGACAGTTGCAGAGCGCCTTGGAGCGTTCAGTGGCCGAGGGCAAAGACCTGGCAGCCAAGAAAGACCTGCTGGAGGGTGCCAACGGCCAGGAACCCATGTGTCCGCTGTGTCGCACCCCACTGAGCGAAGATGGCTGTGAACGCTTGGTGGAGACCTTTGAGGCCGATATAGAAGCCAAACGTGAGGAATATCGGACCATCTCCGGCAAGGTGAAGACCCTGCAAACTGAGGCTTCAGAACTAGAGGGTCGTCTGCCCCTACAGGAACAAGCGTTGACCCAGGCCCAGACCAAACTGCAAGTTGACCTGCGGCAACTGGAACAGCAGCTTCAGGAAGCGCGGCAGGCTGGGCTGGAACTGGCCGAGGCCACACCCAAGCTTGAGGCTATGCGGGCAACTCTGGTGGATAGTTCGTTTGCGGCAGAAGAGTCGGTCCAACTCAAGAAATTGGAAGCTCAGATACAAGAGCTTGAATACGACCCGGCAGCCCGCCAACGCGTCTTCCAGGAGAGTCAAAACCTGGAAGAGTTTGCCCAGCAGGAACAGTTATTGGAGCAGGCAGAGGCTGGTCTGCCCGGAGCCAAAGAAGCGGCAGATCAGAACGCCGCCATGGCCGTGCGACGCCGTGAGGAATTGGCGCTGCTGGAAACTCAGGCGGCTGAGGCCAAACAGGCCCTGGTCGGATTGGCTACATTGGAGGCTGAATTCACCCAAGCGGAGCAGCTTGAGCGAGAACTTGGGGTCAAGGTCCAGCAGGCCATCGACCGTCAGGGCTACCTCAGAGGGCAGGTGGAGCGTCAGGAATCGCTGGCCGAGGAACTGAGGTCCGAAACAGCACGTCTCAACGCCCTTCAGGACGAGCAGTCCATCTACCAGGAACTGTCCGTCGCTTTTGGCCGTCAGGGAGTCCAGGCCATGTTGATAGAAACCGTGGTGCCGCGACTTGAAGACGAAACCAACCTGCTGTTGGGACGCATGACCGACAACCGCATGAACGTGAAACTGGAGACCCAACGGGAACGGGCCTCAGGCAACGGAGACCCGCGGGAGACCCTGGATATCATCGTCAGCGACGAACTTGGCCCTAGAAGCTACGAGATGTTCAGCGGCGGCGAAGCCTTCCGGGTTAACCTGGCCATGCGAATCGCCCTGTCAAAGGTCCTGGCCCAGCGCATGGGAGCGCCACTGCCGACATTGTTCATCGATGAGGGGTTCGGGACCCAGGATGCCGTGGGCCGGGAGCGTATCCTGGATGTGATCAGCGCCATCGGAAACGACTTTGAAAAAGTCCTGGTCATCACTCACCTGGACGATCTGAAAGAAGCCTTCCCGGTGAGCATCGAGGTCCAGAAAGACGCCAACGGCTCCACATTCTGGATCAATTGATCCTGAACTAGAGAGAGAATTTTGACTTTGTTGCCCAACAACGACATCCAGGTGCGCCAGGCCGCCTTTGAGCACCTGGATACTATCATCGACTTCAACATCGCCATGGCCAAGGAAACCGAGGGCAAGGACCTGGACATAGACCTGGTCCGCCCAGGGGTGGAGGCGATGCTCACCCGAATCGAGATGGGTTTCTACCTGATTGCTGAGAATACCGGTAGTTCGGTGGGCCAGTTGATGGTTACCTACGAGTGGAGCGACTGGCGAAACGCGTTTTTCTGGTGGATACAGAGCGTGTATGTAATCCCTGAGTTTCGGCGTCAGGGTGTCTACCGGGCGCTGCACCTTTACGTGGCCACCGAGGCGCGCCGGCAGAAGAATGTCGGTGGCCTGCGGCTCTACGTGGACAAGGACAATACCGTGGCCCAGGGTGTCTACGCGGGTCTGCATATGCGCCCCACCCACTACGATATGTACGAGATTGAATTTGATGCCCGCCCAGACCGGGAATAAGGCTCAAAAACCAGGAGAGAACCATGCTGCCAGCCAACGTCAAACAGTTCACCACCGAAAACCACCGGGGTGTGCTGACCTGCTTCCGCAAGAACGGCATGCCCCAGGTGAGCATCGTCACCTGCGGATCGTATCGGGACGGGGTGGCCTTCTCTACAACTGCCGATCGGGCCAAGCTAATCAACTTGCAAAGAGACCCTCGCTGCTCACTAATGATCTCCAAAGAGGACTGGTGGGGCTACGTGGTGCTTGAAGGCAAGGCCATGATCCTGTCCCAAGACAACACCCCAGCCGAGGAACTCCGTGACGCCCTGCGTGAGGTTTACAAAGCCGCCACCAACACCGACCACCCCAACTGGCCCGAATACGACCAAGCCATGGTTGATGACCACCGCGCAGCAGTGATAGTGGTACCAGACCACATCTACGGGACCGCGATTTAGGGTTCCATCTCCCCGCACATTGCCAATGTCACCCGTCATTCCCGTGAAAACGGGAATCCACGCAATTGGCCACGAGAACATCTATAACGAGGAGTATCGCTGGATTCCTGCCTCCGCAGGAAAGACGATGGGCTAGGTCACAAACCCAGAAACATCGTAGGCACGGGTCCTTCGACAGGCTCAGGATGAGCGGAGGAGGGACGGTGGACGTTTTGAATGTGCCGCTGATACCGCTCGTCCTGAGCTACGTCGAAGGATGCGCGTGAGTCATTTATCTGAAAAGTGCCCTGCTCGAGAACCTTGGTTGATGGGTGGACTCCTGCCTTCGCAGGAAAGACGGTGGCGTGACTTGCTGACTAGCGGCCGCATGCTAAGATTCCCCCACCCATAAAGAGCGTGCGCAGCACCAGCACAGGAGACACCATGGCCGACGACACGGGTAAAGAAGAACTGCACAAAGCTGGGCAGGATTACGAGCAGCGGCTGGCCGACGCATTGGGCCGCCAGAAAGAGCCCAAGCCTGCTCCGGAAACCAGCTATGGCATGCCTTTGAAGTCGGTCTATTCTCCGGAGGACGGGGCCAATCAGGACTATCTCCGCGACCAGGGTTTCCCAGGTGCCTACCCGTTCACCCGCGGTATCCGCCCCGACATGTACCGTGGCCGACTCTGGACCATGCGGCAGTACGCAGGTTTCGACACCGTGGAAGAAACCAATCAGCGGTTTAGGCATCTTCTGACCCAGGGCCTTGGCGGCATGAACGTGGCCTTTGACCTGCCCACCCAATTAGGCATGGACCCCGACGAGCCCCAGGCCACCAGCGAGGTAGGGAAAACCGGCATCGCCTGTCCTTCTGTGCGCCAGATGGAGACGCTGTTTCGGGAGTTGCCCCTTGAGAAGGTGACTCCTTCGCTCACGGTGAACGCGTCGGCTCAGTCCGTGCTGTCTATGTACGTGGTCACCGCCCAGAACCAGGGAATTCCCCTGGAGCAGATTGGCGGCACGACTCAGAACGACATCCTGAAGGAGTTCATCGCCCGGGGGAATTACATCTTCCCGCCTGGGCCGTCGCTCAAGATGGGGGTGGACCTCTTCGAGTACTGCGCCGAGCATCTGCCCCGTTGGAATTTCATCAACATCTGCGGCTACCACGTGCGCGAGGCCGGTTCCAGTCTAGTGCAGGAGCTGGCCTTCGCCTTTGGCAATGCCCGGGCCTACCTGGACGAGGCAATCTCCCGAGGAATGGATGTGGACGACTTCGCGCCGCGTATCGCCTTCAACTTCAGCGTGTTCAACAACGTGTTGGAAGAGGTGGCCAAGTTTCGGGCCGCCCGCCGGATCTGGGCCAGGCTGTTGAAGGAACACTACGGCGCCAAGAACCCCCGTTCCCTAACATTCAGGACCGGAGCAGGCAGCGGCGGCAGTACCCTGGTGGCCCAACAGCCGGAGAACAACGTTGTCCGGGTGACACTACACACCGTCATAGCTGCCATGGCCGGAGTCCAGTCCATGCACACAGCTTCCATGGACGAGGCCCACGCCCTGCCTTCGGAGGAGGCCGCAACGCTGGCCCTGCGCACCCAGCAGATCGTTGCCTATGAGAGTGGCCTAGCCGACGTGATCGACCCGCTGGGCGGCTCGTATTACGTCGAGAACCTCACCGACCAGATAGAAGAGCAGGTCGAGGTTTACATGAAGCTCATCGAGGAGCGCGGCGGCATGGTGGCGGCCATCGAGTCTGGTTGGGTGGTGCAGGAGATTGCGGAAGCAGCCTACCGGTTCCAGCGGGACGTGGAGCAGGGAGACCGGGTGGTTGTTGGGCTAAATCGGTTCACCACCGACGAGACCCCGCCAATTGAGTTGCACCGCCCTGATCCCAGTGTGGCCCAAGGTGTTATCGGAGAGGTTGAGGCGCTTAGGAAAGAACGGGACTCGGCCAAGCTGGCCCGCGCCTTGGACGATGTGAAAGCCGTGGCCAGCGAAGGCGGAAACCTGATACCGCCAACCCTGGAAGCGATTCGCGCTCTGGGCACTGTGGGTGAGGTCTCGGCAACCCTGCGTGAGGTGTTTGGAGAGTGGCAGGCTCCTAATATCACGTAATTGCCTGGATTCCTGCTTTCACCCTAATGGCGAGGCTTGGTTTCATCCTCAACCCTAAACGTTCGTCCTGATCTCCGTCGAAGGATGCGCATCAGCCATCTCTCAAGAGAGCGCACTCCGTATCCGGCATGTAGTGCCTGGATTCCAGCCTTCGCTGGAAAGACGGGTGAAACAGGTTCCAACTTCCAAACCCGACTTCACCGGAATGCGGCTCATGGTGTTCTTCTTAGGAAAACCAGGGCGAGTAATCTGGCTTACGCGGGTCCTTCGACAGGCTCAGGACGAGCGGTTATGTGGTGTGATAGGCCCCCTGGCCCACATCCGTCTTTCCAGCGAAGACTGGAATCCAGGAAAAGCTTCTACTCCACCAAAATATGAACCCAAGTCTAATTAGCACGAAAGGTGGTGTGCTGATCCAGTGCGTCAGTTAGACCTGGCACTTGGAGCAGAAGTAGGTGCCTCGGGCGCGGACTCTTATTGCGGTCATGTTGGTTCCACAGTTGGGGCAAGGCTCCTTGATGTCCCTTGGGTGGCTCCAGGTCATCATGGCTGTGGGTGGGTTGGGCCAGTCCTGTTCACGGGCGCGGTCGTAGACCCCGTAGGCGGCTGAAAGTGCGTCTCTAATCGACCGATGCAACCTGGCCATTTCATCCACGGAAAAATCTGCCCCAGGCTTCTCCGGGTGGATGCCAGCCAGGAAAAGGGACTCGTCGGCGTAGAGATTCCCCAGGCCGCAGGCGACAGACTGCTCAAGCAACAGCGCTTTGGCCGGAGCTTTCTTGCCCGAAAACGATTCGGCCAGCGTTTCAACCGTGAACGCGTTGTCAAAGGGCTCGGGACTCATCATTGGCAGGACCTCGTCTGGAGAGTCGACCAGCCACAGCTTGCCGAACTTACGTCCGTCCACAAAACGAATCTCACGGCCGTCATCCAGCGGGAAGAAGTGCCGCGTCAGCGGATCCGCTTCCTGGGACTTGGGCTGCACCAGGAGTCTGCCAGTCATGCCCAGGTGCACGATAAATGCAGCCGGAGAGTCGCCCGAAAGGGGTAATATCAGATACTTGCCCTTGCGTTGTACATCCTGGATGGTCCGGTCTTTCAATCCCTTGGCCAGTTCAGTGGCCGACGGCTTTTTTACGGTGTTGGCCCAGGTGATGTTGGAGTCGGTGATCGTGCAGCCTGGCAGCCCAAACCGGATCAGATTACGGCGCGTGTTTTCCACCTCAGGTAGCTCGGGCATGTTCTGGCGTTCCTCCGGAGGGTGATGGATCATATATTGGACACCACCATTCTATCGGGTGATACCCTCTACGACGAGTTCTCTTCTCAAACCCAACCAGACCAAGAGGTAGTCGCATGAAATTCGGACTTTACAGTTCCATAGCCAACCCGCCACGAGGCGAAGACCTGCCCAGATGCGTGGATGAGGTCATCGAGGAAGCCCAGTTGGCGGAGCAAGCTGGGTTCGATTCGTGCTTCTTCGGTGAGCACCACCAGGACAAGGACGGGTTTTTACCTTCGCCGCTGATCGTCTGCACTGCAGTCGCAGCGGCGACCACCACCTTGCGAGTCGGCACGTCGGTGATTCTGCTGCCGCTGCACCATCCGGTGCGATTGGCTGAAGACGTGGTCACGCTGGATGTCGTCTCCAAAGGGCGGGTCACTTTGGGCGTTGGTCTGGGTTATCAGCAGGCCGACTTCGACGCCTTTGGCGTGAATATCGCAGACCGGGTGGAGTTGTTTGAGGAGAAGGTTCAAATCATGAGGGAATGTTGGTCCGGAAAGGCGTTTTCCTTTGACGGCAAGCACCATCAGATAGACAACCTACGTATAATGCCGGACCCGATACAGCAGCCGCATCCACCCATCTGGATCGGGGCAAGTGCGCGGGTTAGCGCTCGCCGCGCGGCGAATATCGGAGACGCTATCGTCACAACACCCAGCACGACCTTGGACAACACCAGTCGTCTGATCGATGAGTACAAGGTCGCAGCCGAGGCCGCGGGTAAGACTCCCACTCCCATCATCATGCGTGATGCCTGGGTGGCCAGCACCCGGAAGGAAGCCGAAGAGGTCTATGGGCCCGAGGTCATGGCCGCCTACCATTACTACTGGAAGAACGGACTTCGGGAATTCCAGTCCATCAAGGACGAGTCTGCACTGACGCTTGACCGCATCGCCAAAGACCGCCTAATCATGGGAGACCCGGAAGAATGCTTGGACGAGTTCCAACGCTGGAGTGAAGGCACCGGAGCCGAGTCCTGTCTGCTGCGCCTGCGCCACGCCCACTCAGGCGGCCCATCCCACGCCCAGATCATGAAGACCATAGACCTGATCGGAGACCGGATTGTCCCGTACATGGGTTAAAATTTTCGGACAATCCGATGCAACATCTCCCTAAACGCTTATCAGCTAGTTGACTTAAGCGCATCCTTCGACGGAGCTCAGGACGAACGGTATCGGGTGGAAAATGAAACCAAACCCCGTCTTTCCAGCGAAGGCTGGAATCCAGAGGAATCACTACTCCACCAATCTATACGGACAAGTTCCCTTTCACCAGCCTGTCACCCGGAGTGTAGCAAGGGTCTCGTTGCTCCGAGACCGTGTCTTTCCATCAATAACGATATTCTTCGGCTGCGGCCTCAGAATGACAATGGGGGTGGCTGGTTTGCATGGGTGGGATCTGGCCTGACCTGTACAGGGCGTCCCCATTGATCAGGACGCCCCTAGCTGCATCAACCAAAATCCGCTAGCCCAGGCCTACCGCAGTTACCCTACACCCGCTGCACGCCCAGGGTGACTTCTATGCCTTCTACCTTGACGGTCTCGGTTGCGGTGTCTGCGTTTGGAGCACCGTCCACCAACTCCGTGCTCAGGGTCTCGTCGCGAATGTAGTCGGAGAACGCACCCTGCATGACTCCGGAGAATTCGGGAGGGCCCTGGTAGTAGGTCACTATGCGGTCGACGACGTCGAAATCGGCCGAGCGGCGCATGCCCTGGATTCGGTGCACCACCTCTCGGGCGAGACCTTCCTCGGCCAGTTCCGGCGTAAGTATAGTCTCGACGGCAACCACATACGGCCCTTCCTGCACTCCAGCGTAGCCAGATTCCTTGGCGGTTTTGACGATCTCCACGTCTTCCTGGTCGATATGCAGCATCTGCGAGGACTCACGGGGGTTGGCCATCTCAACCCAGCCGCTATCCAAGAATGACTTGAAGATGTCCCGGGGATTCATTGCCGCCAGGGCGTCGGCCACCGATTGACCGTTGGCGCCATGTTTCTTGCCAAGGGTGGCCTTGTTGGGCGAGGCCTCCCAATTCCAAAACTCCAGGTCGTCCGGCCCCAGGGCAGCGTTGATGGTGACGGTCTTTACGTTTAGTTCATCGATCAACTGTGGGATCATTGGCTCAAGCAGACCCTTTTCGGAGTCGTTCCGCACCAGTACTTGCACCGCGTTCAGTGGCTGCCGTACCTTGATCTTCTCGCTTGATCGGGCGGCCCGGCCCATGCTGGACACCTTCATGGCCAGTTGGGTGGCTTCCATCAGCGGCTGGTCTATCAATGACTCATTGGCCACCGGGAAATCTGACAGATGGATGCTGTCGGGCGCGGATGGGTCGACCGAGCACACCAGGTTCTGGTACATGTCTTCGGCCACAAATGGAGCCAGGGGTGCCATCAACTTGGCCACGGTCACCAGGCAGGTGTGCAGGGTGATGTAGCCCGATTCCTTATCGGCGTCGCCCTCGTTCTTCCAGAACCGGCGACGGCTGCGGCGCACGTACCAGTTGGATAGTTGGTCGATGAACTCCTGGATGCGCCGACCGGCGTTGGTCGGGTCGTACTCATCCATGTTCTTGTCGACCTGGGAGACCAGGGCGTTCAGTTCAGAGAGTACCCACCGGTCGAGTTCGTTCTCAGGCTTCCAATCGGCCGGTTTCTTGGTTGGGTCGAATTTATCGATCTCGGCGTACCCGATGAAGAACGAATAGACGTTCCACAGCGTGAGCATCACCTTACGCAGGGTCTCGCTGACCAGCTTGCCGGAGAACCGACGTGGTTCACCGGGATGGGACGCGGTAAAGAGATACCAGCGCAGGGCGTCGGCGCCGTGTTCGTCGAGTACGGAGAGGGGCTCAACCACGTTACCCACCCGTTTGCTCATCTTCCGGCCTTTCTCATCCAGGATCAGGCCCAGGCAGATGACATTCTTGTACGACGGCTGGCCTGTTAGCAGTGTGGACAGGGCATGCAGGCTGTAGAACCAGCCACGGGTCTGGTCCACGGCCTCGCAGATGTAGTCAGCCGGGAAACGGCCATCGGTGTCGATGGAGGCGTTATCAAAGGGGTAGTGCCACTGGGCAAAGGGCATCGCGCCAGAGTCGAACCAGGCGTCCATGACCTCTGGAACGCGGCGCATCTCTCCAGAGCAACCATCGGCGGCGCAGTTCAGGACGATGTCATCGACGTACGGTCGGTGCAGGTCGAGGTCGCTCAGGTCGGTGTCGCCGCCAACGCGGGACATCTTTTGCAGTTCTTCCACTCCGCCGATGCAGACCGAGTTGTTGCAATCGCCGCACTGCCAGATGGGGATGGGCGTGCCCCAATACCGCTCGCGGGAGATGGCCCAGTCCACGTTGTTGCGCAGCCACTCTCCGAAGCGCCCCTCTTTGATGTACTCGGGGTACCAGTTGATCTTGCCGTTGCCATCGACCAACTGGTCTTTCAGGGCTGAAGTCCGTATGTACCAGGAACTCTTGGCGTAATAGAGCAGCGGCGTGTCGCAGCGCCAGCAGAAGGGGTAGGTGTGGCGATAGATCTCATGATGGAACAGCAATCCCCGCTCGGTGAGGTTCTGCATGACATCTTTGTCGGCGTCCTTCACGAACTTGCCGGCAAAGGGGTAGTTTCCGGTTACGATTCCTTGTAGGTCCACGGGTTGGACGAAGGCCAGTTCTTTTTCGCGACCGACCCCTAAGTCCTCGTCACCAAAGGCCGGGGCGATGTGGACGATGCCGGTGCCGTCATCCAGCGATACGAACTCGGCTGAGATGACTTTGGGCGCGAACGCATCACTTTCCACCATCTCTGTGATGGTGACTCCACCCGGGCCAGGCCGTCGGACGAACTGCTGAACAACAGAGCCGTGTTCGATGGGATGGTAAAGGGGCGTGTAACCCAGGCCGATGAGGTCGGAGCCCCTCACCGTGCCCATGATCTTGTGCTCTTGTTTGATGTTGGCCGGAACCAGAGCCTGGGCCAGAACCAACCGGTGGCTGTTGCCGTCCTCGTCTTCCAGTTCCACTATGTTGTAGTCGGCGTCTTCGGCCACCGCCAAGCCAGTGTTGCCTGGCAATGTCCAGGGGGTGGTGGTCCAAGCCAGTAGGAACACATCACCTTTGTCCGCGCCCAGTTTTTCCACTATTTCGGCTTTATCAGAGGACGAAGCAGGGTCAACCTTGAACTTGATGAAGACGGACGGGTCGGGCGTGTTTTCGCGGTAGCCGAGGGCCACTTCATGGGAGCTGAGGCTGGTCACGCACCGAGGGCAGTGCGGAGTGCCGCGCATGGTTTGGTAGAGCAAGTCCTTGTCCCAGAGGGTTTTGAGCATCCACCAGCCGGACTCGATGTAGTTGTTGTGCAGGGTGACATACGGGTCGTCCATGTCGACCCAAAAGCCGATGCGGGAGGTCATGGTCTCCCACTCTTTCACGTAGCGGAATACGCTTTCGCGGCACTTCTTGTTGAATGCCTCGATTCCGTAATCCTCGATCTCTTTCTTGCTCTTCAGACCCAGTTCTTTCTCAATCTCGAGTTCGACCGGCAGCCCGTGAGTGTCCCAGCCGCCCTTGCGCTGCACCCTGAACCCTTTCATGGTCCGGTAGCGGCAGATGACATCCTTGAAGACCCTGGACAGGGCGTGGTGGATGCCGGGGCTGCCGTTGGCCGTGGGTGGGCCCTCGTACATCATGAAAAGAGGTGCGTCGGGGCGTTCGGACTCGGTGCGCCGAAAGACGTCCTTCTCCTGCCATTGCTGGAGGACGGCGGCGTCCAACTCCGGAAAATTGACGCGGCTGGATACGGGCTTAAACATTTCTGCTGGGCTTCCTTTGTGGGTGACTGGTCGTCATATTTGGAGGTTGGCGACCAGCTATTTTAATAATGCTGTTTTACTAATCCAGCATTATAACGCAGAGGGCGGGAATCAAGCTGAACAGATGGTTACTGGGTACGGTGGACGAATCGGGGTTTGGGATTTAGGACAAGAACATGTCGGCTTGGACCAATGATTCTGCTTCGTGATTCGCCGCCAGGCCGAATGCGGCCAGGGTGTGGCGGCCCAGAATAGGCTCTCGGTCTGCTTTGCCGTAGACGCAGATGGTGGTCCGTTCCTGGCCGTTGATGCGCATTCGCACCTCGGCCATCGGAAGCATCTCCCAGCCACCGTTGGGCAGGGTGAAGCGGGACTCCCATTCAGTCTCCACTCCCAGCATCTCCAACACGGCGGAGGGAAGCACGGAATAGATGTTGTCCGAGCCTGCGACAACGATCACCCGTTGGAAACGGGAGCCGTCGCGGGGGCTGATCTCGATGGAGCAATGGAACGTGTTGGTGGGCGTAGTCATATGTCCGGCCCTCCGGGTTTAGCTATTTTGCTTGGCCCAGGTCTTTTGGCCAGAATTTGTAAAAGTGGTTCAACGGACCGTGGCCATGTCCTACGGGAAACGAGCTACGGATCGCCTCGGTCACGAATTCTTTTGCCTGACCAACTGCGTCCTCTGTTTTGAGGCCCTTGGCCAGTCCGGCGGCAACGGCCGAGGCGAAGGTGCATCCGGTCCCGTGGGTGTTCACGGTGTCAAAACGAGGGGATGTGAACTCCCTAAAGCTACTTCCATCATAATACACATCGGTGGCGGGGCCTTCCCGGTGGCCGCCTTTGATCACGACTGAAGCGGCGCCCATTCCCACAATCATTTGGGCAGACTTTCGAACATCGTCGTCAGAGGTTATCGTCATGCCAGTGAGGGTCTCCGCTTCCGGGATGTTAGGCGTAACCACGGCGGCCAGTGGCACCAGCATCTCTCGCAAAGCGCCGACGGCTTCTTCCTGTAGCAGTGCATCGCCGCTTTTGGCCACCATCACCGGGTCCACCACCAATCGCTGGAGGCCGGGCATCTCAGGATATTTCGACATAGATGATTTCAGGTAACTGGTGACGCACCTGATGATGACGCTGCTGGACAACATGCCTGTCTTCACAGAGTCGGTGCCGATGTCGGAAATCACCGCCTCGATCTGAGCCTCAATGACATCGGTGGGCAGTTCCTGTACGGCGGTCACGGCCACGGTGTTCTGGGCTGTGATGGCGGTTAACACCGAGGTCCCGTAGACGTTCAGGGCCGCAAAGGTCTTAAGGTCAGCCTGTGCTCCGGCCCCGGCTCCAGAATCCGACCCGGCTATGGTCATGGCAGCAGCTATGGTTCTCCTGGTTTGGGTCATGCTGGCCACGACTCACCGTGGTAGGACATCTCAAAGAATTGGTATTCGTACCGGAGGACATTCGTGAAGATGTCTTGCAGTTTCTGTCGTTGTTCTGGGGTGGGATCACTCTCATCCACCACGCTGCGCAGCCAGGAAACGAATCCGGACATGCCCGGGCTGGTATGGATGTCGATCCAGGTCTGGTAGTAGTGGTTGCCGGGTTTCTGGCCAGCTTCTTCGGCGCGGACCGCCCAGTCGAGGTACGGCCACTCCACTGCCAGCAGCGTGGCGACGACTTCAGTGAACGTCCCCTCATAAGCCTGGGTGCGCAGGTAACCGCTGTAATTCTGGGTGGTGGGCAGGTATTGCAGGTTCTTTACGTCATCTCTGGAAAGGCCGCGCTCCCTGAAGGCTTCTTGGAAGAGGCCTTCTTCTCCACCCAACCCAAGGTGGAGGAAACCAACGGTCTCTCGGGCGGCGTCAAAATCGGGGGCTTTTGCGGTGGCCAGACTGAGTAAGATGGCCCAGTCTCTGAGGAACAGGTAATCCTGGTCAAAATAGACCTGGAATCTAGCAGGGTCCAGGGAGCCGTCTGCCATCTCGGTTACGAAAGGGTGAGTCACCACTTTTTCCCAGATGGGCCCGACACTGGACCGTAAATCGTCACTTAAACCCAACGTATATTCTTCCTTGTTGTGGTGGCTTCTTGGCTGTCAGCGGAATAGCAGTGAGACTAGACCACCGGCCAAGGATCACTCGTCGCCCGGACCTTCTTCCGGAGTGAAGTCTGGCGTGAGCCCAACTGACTCTGCCTGGTCGGACGGGTCCGGAGTCATCCAGTCTCCCATGAAGCCTACCGGGATTGCCGGGAGGGTCTCCAGATGGAGCCCCGTGTGCATACCAAGTTCCAGCGATAGCCTGGCTACCGCGTCGTTGTCGTCGGCTTCCACCAACATGACGAAGTCATACCGGCCCAACACAGCGTATTGGGTCAATATCTCCGCTCCGGGTATGAGCATGTCCCGAGTCCTGTTAACAATCAGGTTCGGGTCACTATGGAGCATGCGTTGACCGTCATGGGTCAAAGAGCCCAACAGAAAATATAGAGACATCTAGGTGATTCCCCCAAATAAATACGCCTGCGATTCAGGCTGCTCAGGTTGCAGAAAGTATATCACTGAGCCTGAGCTAAAGAGCCTGAATCGCAGTGCAGATATCAGGTTTGGAATGCGCCCGACTAGTTGGCCTTCTCTACGAAGGAGTTGTCGTACGCGGAGTCTGCGGCGTCCGCAGAGGTCAGCCGTCCGGTCTCAACCATCCAAGCGGCGAAATCCTCCCAGCGGCTCTTTTCTTGCCAACCGAAAACGCCGCTGTCAGTGGCCCACAGGGGAGCCAGCAGCAACACGCCCGGGTTCTCGATCTCCAGATCTGTCTCCGGTTTTACGCTCTTAAGCACGGCTACAGCTTCTATCGGATCATCAACGGCGTCTTTGTAACCACGGGTGGTAGCCTTGACGAACTTCTCGATCACCTCAGGTTCGTTGGCAATCTTGTCTTCGCTGGCGACAACCACCAACTCGTAGAAGTCGGGCACTCCGTTCTCTTCCATCCGCATGATGTTCAAGTCGAAGCCCAGGTTGTTCGCGGAGATGGACTCGTGGACCCAGTAGGCGCCCACGATGGCGTCCACATTCTTACTGATCAGTGCGGGAACCAGGTCAAAGCCGACGTTGACCATTTCCACATCGGCGATGGACAGTCCCTGGTGCTTGAGCATGGTGTCGATCAAGGCCTCATCAGAGGGCAGGCCTGGAGCGCCGACCTTCTTGCCCTTGAGGTCTTTGGGTTCGGCGATGCCCGATTCTACTAGAGCCATCACCGAGTTCAGCGGGTGCTGGACCATGGCCATGATGGACACGGCTTCTATTCCCTGTTCACGGGCTATGAGCAGTTCAGGTTGATAGCTGATACCGAAATCGTCTCGGCCCGAGCCAACGGTCTGCAGCACGGTGGATGGGTCGCCTGGAACGTAGATGTTCACGTTCAAGCCTTCGTCCTCGAAGTAGCCGCGCTCCTGGGCTACGTAGAGTCCGGAGTGGTTGGACCAGGGGAACCAGTCCAGTGCCAGCGATACGTCGATCAGTTCTTCGGGCTCATCGTCACCGCCGCAGGCAGCAGCTAGCATGCCTACCAGGAGGAGCACGGACAACAGGATCGCGAGTCTTTTGGCTAAGATTTTCATGGTTTATCTCCTTATGCCTTGTTGAATTTGGACTTATCTACTGGTGATGTTGAACCTAGAGTTCACGCATCGATCTGGATCGTTTTTCATTGAAATGCCAAGGCATCATCATCCGTTCGACGATGACAGCCAATATGAACAAGCTGATGCCCATGACGGATAGGACCACTATGGCTGCGAAGACCCTGGCGGTCAGGAATAGCGGTTGGGAATAGGTGATCAGATAGCCGAGCCCCTCGCTAGATCCGACCCATTCTCCAATCACGGCGG
>PCAH01000134.1 GCA_002730485.1 Dehalococcoidia bacterium
GACGCAACGACAACGGCCGGTATGGACAAGATCACCGCTGAAGTGCTGGCTGAGTTTGGTCATATAGACACTCTAGTCACCTGCGTGGGCGACTCCATCCGTAAACCGGTTGCCAAGCTCCCTTGTTCTGACGAAGAGGGAATGACCGAAGACGACTGGAAACACGTGGTGAATATCAACCTGACCGAGGCTTTTCAGGCGTGCCGCGCTGTTGGCCCACATCTACTGGAGCGAGGCCGAGGCTCGGTCATAAACATTTCTGGCTGGGCGTCTTTTCGCGGCCGGCCTGGATATTCGGCTTACGACGCATCCAAGGCTGGTGTGATGCGGTTCACTGAGACTGTGGCTCAGGAATGGGCACCTTTCGGCGTCCGGGTGAACGCTGTGGCTCCAGGCTCATTCCCCGACCCTGAGCAGATGTCTGCCGAGGCCTACGCAGAGAGACAAGAAAGCGCCAAAGGGAGGATTCCCATACCGCGCATGGGCAATCTCAAGGAGCCAGGTTATCTGTGTGTGTTCCTGGCCTCGCCTGCAGCCTCGTATATTACCGGGCAGACCTGGGCGGTGGACGGTGGGATCAGTATCAAACAGCCCTAGTCTCAAGCCAGGCGATTTAAGAAAAATAGCCGGAACCCTAGCCGGAGGTAGAAACAGTCATGATGGAATACCCTCTACTGGTACGCCGACTCCTGGAACGGAGCAGTGTATTCGCTGCTCAAAAAGAGGTCGTCACCCGCGAAGAGCATGGCACCCATCGTCAGACCTACGCAGATCTGATGACGCGGTCGACCAGGCTCTCAAACGCGCTTGTCGGTCTAGGCGTGGGACAGGGCGATCGAGTGGGTACCTTTGCCTGGAACCATTACCGGCACCTTGAAGCTTATTTCGCGGTCCCCACAATGGGAGCGGTGCTACACACCTTAAACATCCGTCTGTTTGTGGAAGACTTGGTCTACATTATCAACCACGCCGCAGACAAGGTTATCCTCGTGGACCCTGACCTTGTGCCCATATTGGAGCCGCTGGTACCGCGTTTGGAGTCGGTGGAACACTACATCATAATGACCGATAATCGGAGTTTAACCACTACTCTCCCATCGTCCCACAACTATGAGGACCTCCTGTCCGGGGCTTCAGATTTGTATTCACCGGCCAGATTGGACGAGAACGCTCCAGCGGGCCTGTGTTACACATCAGCCACCACCGGGCGCCCCAAAGGGGTAATTTACTCCCACCGTGGCATCGTCTTGCACTCCATGACTGAGGCCCAGGCTGACACTATAGGAATCAGAGAGCGAGACGTGGTGCTTCCTATAGTCCCCATGTTCCACGCCAACTGTTGGGGTGTCCCCTTCACGTCCGCGTTGGTCGGCGCCACCCAAGTGCTAACAGGTGTCAGACCGGACCCAGAATCCATCTGCCATCTGATTGAATCTGAGGGGGTAACCCTTAGTTTGGGTGTGCCTACCATCTGGGTAGGCGTGCTTGACCACATCGACCGCACCGGCAAGAAATACGACTTCTCGAGCCTACGGGAGATCGCCAGCGGCGGTTCAGCGGTCCCTATCAGCTTGATTCAGACATACAAGGACCGCCTGGATGTAGACCTGGTGCAGGCCTACGGGATGACCGAGTCGGCTCCGTTGATCTCCTACAACCGCCGAATCAGCCGATTGGATGACATGACTGAGGGCGAGAAACTGCAGTTGGCAGGTTCACAAGGACCACTGGTGCCTGGACTGGAGATGCGGCTGGTCGACGATGAAGGGAACGATCTTGCCTGGGACGGAGAACAACGCGGTGAGTTGCTGTTCCGAGGGCCCTGGGTTGCTGACAGCTATTACGAGGACGCCCGAACCACAGAGACGTTCATCGATGGTTGGTACCACAGCGGGGACATCGCTTCGGTGGACCCCAACGGCTATATACAGATAGGCGACCGGGTCAAAGACATGGTCAAGAGCGGAGGAGAGTGGATATCCTCGGTGGACTTGGAAACAGCCATCATCGCCCACCCTGGAGTGCTGGAAGCCGCTGTAATTGCGATACCCCATGAACGCTGGGTGGAGCGTCCATTGGCCTGTGTGGTACCTAACGCCGATGCTCAAGGTAAACTCCAGAAGGCCGAAGTTTTGGATTTCATCAGAGGCCAATTCGCGGCCTGGTGGATGCCAGACGATGTTGTATTCATCGACGAGATACCCAAGACCAGCGTGGGCAAATTTGACAAAAAGATTTTGCGGGAAAGGTATCAAAATCATCAATCTGAATGATGCAGAGGATTTAGAAGAACAGTTGAAGGTGAAGAGGGGTAGGTATCACGCCTACCCTTCTTTTTTGCGTCAGACGCTAGATTAAGCAATTTGGGTACCCAGGGCAATTATGAAATGATTTTTGGATTGATGCGAGTTCTATTCGATAATAGCGGTGCTAACCTCACGGGAACAAAAGTAAGAACACGGTAGGTTAAACACCTGGGAATACATGGGTATTCCGGCGAAAGGAATCGGTAATCTGCAGGAGTGGAAACAGGAGCTAATTTGGCGTATTGGACCTAATGTTCGTATACCTTTGACAACAACACCTTGCCGTTGGCGTTTTCATCGTTGGGTTGCGGCAGGTGAGTCACCCCTTGCCTGTCGGTGAGACCGTCGATACCAACACGGTATTCTCCATTGGAAACTATCTCAACGATGATCTCGGCTCTGCCACCGATGGCGACAACTGCAATCGGGAGTGAGCCAATTGGGGTAAAGGCAGCACCTTGGACTAGGACACCGTCGGTGTAGAGGCTCCCATCACTGTCGGTTATGGAAACGGCGAATACCATCACCGTTTGGCCGTTGCGCTCTTCTTCGTAGATCGATGAGCCGCCGAAAACAGGATTCCCAGTACCGGAATCCACACCACCGCAGGCACCGACGAGCGCCATCAGAGAAATCAAAACTACGGCGATAAACGATCGTTTCAGGTGAATTGCGGACTTGAAGTGACGCATCTATTTGTCCGACGACTGATCCAGAATGTTCTGGAGTCGTGTGATTTCTTTCTGCACATCGTGTTGGCGGCGGTTCACGTAGAACAGATAGCCGAACAAGACCACCCAGCTAACGGCGAAGGCTGCGAACAAATATGGGAGGTTCGATGACGGCAGATGTGATGTGAGTAATATGAGATCTAGCAAGCCAACTCCTTGAGATACAAGCTTATGGGAAAACTACCTACGGGGATACCAAGAGACATCGAGATCTATTGACCCGTTCGGCGTAGAGCGAATCTAATTCGGCCAAGGGCCTCTTCGGTGGTCCGTAGGTTCATCCGTTCCATGACCATGTAGGCAAAGAAGAACACGAACGTGATGAGCGAATAAAGCAAGATCAGCGCCATGGTGCCATCGAGGGCATCCGGCTGGGAAAAGGGTCCCACTACGGGGGACGGATGTATCGACCGCCACCAGACCACTGAGTAGTAGACGATAGGCACGTCAACGAAGCCGATTATGCCAACAACCGCAGCGTATATCGCACCCTTTGACTGGGTTTGGGCGTATGAGCGAACCATCAGGTAGGCCACGTAGATCAGCCACAGGATCAGGGTGGTCGTTAGGCGGGGCTCCCAGGTCCACCAGGTGTTCCACACAGGTCTGGCCCAGATGATGCCCGTGATCAGCGCCAGAGTGACAAATACGACACCTACTTCAGCGGATGCATGGGCAAAGGCGTCCCACTTGGTGGAACGTTTGAATAAATACATCAAACTGGCTATGAAAACCAGGAAGAACGCCAGGAAAGACATGATGGCTATTGGTACATGGAAATAGAAAACCCGTTGGACGTGCCCAAGCACTGCATCAGTGGGAGCGACCATGAAGATTAGATAAAGGTCTATCACCATGAGGACGCCAATAATCAGCGCCAATGCGGTTTTGAGGCTGGGGAATTGGATCCCTCCGGAATTTTCAATGCTCTCGGTGCTAGCCAACCTGAATCACACTTCCGCTACGAAAATAGGATCGGACAACCTGGGTCATTCTTCCACCACGAAAGAAAAGACCCACGGACATATTACCAAAAACAGGGCATCAAACACTCCGATGAGCGGCAACCAGCGGCCCAGGCCAATGAAGGTTTCGCCTCCCACGGCCCTGGTGGAAGCCTCTACTGCCGCGATAATCACCGGCAGTAGCACCGGGAAGAACAAAACCGGCAGCATGATCTCGCGGGACCGTGTTTGCACCGCCATAGCTGAGAACAGAGTGCCGACGACTGCGAAGCCAAGTGTTCCCAAAAAGATCGTGAGCATCAGGTACCAAGACAAGGCCGAGAAATCCAACATTACCGCATAGACTGGGAGCAGGGCAGCTTCCACCAACAGCATGAATATCAGGCTTGTCAGCGCCTTGCCCAGGAAGATGGCGTCTCTACTCACGGGCGAGATTAGGAGCCCTTCCAGACCACCCTGTTCCTGATCGCGGACAAAGGCCCGGTTCATGGCCAGCACCGCTGAGAAGGCGAACGCTACCCATAGTATGCCTGGAGCAAGCTCCTCAGACCTGCCAGGGGTATTGTTCAAGGCAAAGTTGAATACCACTACCACCAGCAGGCCAAAGACCACTATGGAGACTACGAGGTCTTTGGAGCGCAATTCCAATAACAGGTCTTTCCAGACGATGACCATCATGGGGCCGATCAAGCTGCTCATCGGCCGGCCTCCAGGGCATCTGTGACAGCCCGACGGATGCTGTTTGTCTGGGATGCGCTTCCGATTTCGGTGAATTCGGCGTCCGGAAAGCTGACCTTTCCGCCTCGCAGCACTCCCACACGGGTACCCCAGGTCATTCCCAGGTCCAGATCATGGGTTGTCATAATCACAGAGCGGCCTGAGTCTATCCACTCAGCCAGCAGCGACCCAAGGATCGCGACCGATTCGCGGTCGAGTCCGGTTTCGGGCTCGTCCAGCAGCAGCACATGTGGCTGGTGCAAGATGGCTCGGGCGATTGACGCTCTTTTTTGCATCCCATTGGAGAATGTCCGGACGCGGTGATCGCCCCGATCTGCCAATTTCACTTTTTCTAGCACCTCATCAACCCTCGACTTATGGTTTTTAAGCCCGTAAAGCCGACTGTAGTAGATGAGGTTCTCACGGCAGGTAAGATCGTCATAGAGCAGGCTTCGGTGGCCAACGACACCTATCTTGCGTCTCGCGTTCTCGGGTCTGGTCCGCAGATTGTGACCGGCTATGGCAACCGAGCCATTGTCAGCGCGAACATGAGTTGCCAGTATCCGCAACAAGGTGGTCTTGCCCGCGCCGTTTGCACCAAATAGGACGAGTGATTGTCCCCAGGACACCGATAGATCAAGGTTCCAAAGTACCGGCCATTCGCCGAAACTCTTTTCCAGCCCACGTGCCAGTACAGCCTCAGTTGCCTGTGTGGTCATTTATTGGCCCTATAACCGGACACAGCTAGCACGCTGAAACGAGCACATCGCAGAATACTTCGATTGGGTTGGGTGTTTGGATTCAAATCTTCGATGGGACAACTAGGGGCAGTTTACGGATGAGTCTATGCGGCAGCGATCTTGGGGATATGGCTTTAACAGGTCGTTGAGACAGTCGTCGGAGTTTTGTGTGGACAGCAAATCCCACCCTTAAGACTACTTGAAATTCTACTCAACAGGCCTCTGAATAGCAAGATTGATTGGCTTTGGTGAGGCTGGGGTATATGGACCATTTGTCTCTGGAAGTGTGCCTGGAACCATGGTATGATGAGTCTAGTCAGCGTACTTGTGACAGTCGCAGGCGGTCATCTTTTGGAGTAGCGTATGGGGGAAAGTAAGTCCGGTTTTGAACGACAGAGGAATTGACCCGTTGGATGCTTTTGAGGACGAGGCGCCGGCCCGTTCCAATCGCACCAGATTCATTGTCCTGAGCGCGGTTATAGTCCTCGTTTTGGGCTACATGATCTATGCGGCTTTCCCTGGCAACGCGTTGTATTTTCTGACCGTCAATGAATTCAATGACAACACAGAAGCCCAAGACGGTCGTTTGTTGCGGGTGTCGGGTAAGTTGGTTGAGGGGACCTTTGGTCGTGAAGGCAATTCCGTAGATTCCCAATTTCAGATCACAGATAGTGATTCCGAAGCTCCAATCGAGACTTTGAAGGCCAGCTATACCGGCGTGCTGCCGGATCTGTTCTTCAACCCTCATTCAGAGTTGATCTTGGAGGGCAGTTACGGGGTGAACCAGGTATTTCACGCAGATAGCATCCTGGTTAAATGCCCGTCTAAATACATAGATTTGGAAGATGAACTGAACTCCGCGCAGAACCTACCTAATACCTGATCAAACTTAGATTTGGTTTAGAACACGAAAAAAGCCCCTGGATCATTCCAGGGGCTTTTTCATTCTCTGGTCCGAGTTGGACTTGGTGTTAGCCTTCGCGGCGGGCTCGGTCCACGATTGATCGTTTTAATGTAGATGGCGCGTTTATGCCGGGCAGTCGACCCAAAGCATTTATCGTTGAGGACAGTGTCCCCACGAATGCCTGACAAGGTGGGCATTTGCTCAGGTGGGCCTGCAGCGCCGATCGTTTAGCTTCTTTGAGTTCGTTATCGATGTAGGCTGAAGTGTGATCAGCCACGTCTTTGCAGTCGAACTCACTCTTTCTGAACAGCCTTTTTATCGCTTTAATCAAAATCATCGTCTCCGTTCCATTCTAAGTCGGCAGCTCGGTGGAGAGCAACAACCACTGCCCGGAGAGGTTATTCATTTGCCGAAATGGCGCTCTTATCAAATAGTTAGATGCACCAACCGACAAATAGGATTGCATTCGCTTTGAATGCAAAAACGCCTCGCGGTTCAGCGAGGCGTTTCTTGATTGACTAGTTAGGTGTGCTTAGAATTCGAAGGCTCCCAATAACTGTTCCACGGTTTTGGGCTGGGCCTTCTCCCAAGTACCCACCACAGCCTCGTCCAACGAGACCCTTGAGGTGTCGTTGTAGAGAACGCCCACCGGCACTCCACCTTGTTGGAGCAATTCGTGAGCGGCCGCACGATCTGTGGTGTCGTGCTCTTCGGGGATATCCCAAAGTCCTGGCTGGATACCGTTAGCTAGATCTCCCTTCAGTTCGATGAAGGTGTCGTTATAGGTGGTGCAGGGAGATTGTACGTGGATGATGGAGAAGCCGGGATGCTCCATTCCCTGCTGTATCAGCTTGGACAGAGGCCGAGGCTGACCAGAGAAACCGGAGGCGATAAAGCTAACGCCGAGGGTTAGGTACAACTCCAGCGGGTTGGTCTTGGTCTCCAGTTTGCCGAAGGGGGTGCTGCTGGTGATTTTCCCCTGCAATGTGGTTGGAGAACTCTGACCTTTGGTCAATCCATACACGCCGTTGTCCATGACCACAGCGCAGACGTTCAGGTTTCTGGCTGCTTGCGGTGCAATATGCTCACCGCCGATGCTGAGGAAGTCGCCATCCCCGGCTACAACCACAACGTTGAGGGTCGGTTTGGCCATCTTGACGCCCAGCGCTATGGGGAGCGAACGGCCGTGGATGCCGTGAATCCCGTAAGGCTGCTCACCTTCCAGGAGGTGTACCAGGTTGCCGGAGCAACCGATACCTGCCACTACAACGTTGTTCGCCATTGGCTGGCCAGTCTCTTCCAGACGGCCGATCATTGCAAATTCAATAGCCCGTCGGACCCCAAAATCCCCACAACCGGGGCACCATTTGAAATCGTATTCAGGGTTCTTCTTGCTCATACCCTGACCGTCTCCTTGAGAGTAGCGTTGGTCATTTCCGTGAACTTTTCAACTAGAGTGCGTGCCTTGAATGGTAGGCCCGTGTACTGGGTGATCGACTCAGCCTTCACGCCCATTGACCGCAGGATGCTCGAGAATTGCCCCTGGTAGTTAAGTTCAGGGACGATAACCAAGTCTTTCGATTTCAGTTCTTCAAGCATCTTGGGCGGTAGAGGGTTCAGGAACATCGTGTAGTACCAGCTCACAGGCAATCCAGCCGCTTTCAGAGCGTTGTAGGCTTCTTGGGCTGGTCCTTTGCTGCCGCCCCAAGGAAGAACAGCGATGGAGTTATCTGTCTGGTCGCTCTCGTAGTCGTTCTCTTCTAGGAGTTTGACCTTGCCGAATCGACGTTCGGTCATCTGAACGTGGTGTTCACCCAAGTGGGTGGTGTCACCCATGTGGTCGTGTTCGCTGCCGTTGGCAACGTAGGCACCAGGGTTGCCTGGGATGGGCATGGGGGAGAGTTCATCTCCGGCATAACGGAGGTATCCGTTTGAACCGGTGTATTCCACTCTCTTGGCTTCTTTGATCTTGGAGAGGTCGGGTTTCGCGATATTTTGAATCCGCTCGGCCAGAGCCATCTCGGTCATTAGAATGACAGGACCCTGGTATTTCTCAGCCCACTCAACGGCTTTGACTGCCCCGTAGAAGCACTCTTCCACGGTTCCGGCGGCGATGATCGGTAGTTTGACGTCACCGTGGGCCGGGAACATGCAGCCAAACAAGTCGGATTGTTCAGTCTTTGTAGGCAAACCGGTGGCAGGCCCGCCGCGCTGGACGTTTACCACCACCAATGGAATCTCAGCGATCCAGGCCAGGCCCAGACCTTCGCTCATCAGTGAGACACCGGGGCCGGAGGTTGCGGTCATGGACCGTTTCCCTGCGTAACCCGCTCCCAGGATGGCGGTAATAGCTTCAATCTCAGAACTTACTTGATACGCGACCCGGTCTTTGCCGACCAAGTTGCGCTCCATGTAGAGGAGGATGGGGGTGGCTGGTGATATGGGATAACCAGCGTAGAAATCAAGGCCGGCGGCCATTGCTCCAACGGAGACGGCTTCATTGCCCTTGATCATGATCTGTTTTTCTTCGGGCATTTCAGGAGGAGCCAGTTCGCCCAGAGAGAATCCGCTTTCTGCTATATGACTGCGACCCAGGTTGAGGGCCTCAATGTTGGATTTGATGATCTCGGCGTCTTCGGACCGTCCACGGTTGAAGCGCTCTTCGACGAAGCCGATCAGGTGCTCCTGGGGCATGTTGATCAAGTGGGCCAGGGAGCCCATGATCACCATGTTGGATGCTC
>PCAH01000135.1 GCA_002730485.1 Dehalococcoidia bacterium
AGTGGGATGCCTTCTGCGATGGCTTCTTCCAGGTTTTCCATGAACATCATTGACACCAGAGTGTCCATCATGGAAACGTCCAGGTACTGCCCCTTGCCGGTCCGGTCTTTCTCCCGCAGAGCCGCCAGTATGGAGTAGCAGGCGAACATGGGGGTGACCAGGTCTCCGATGTAAAAACCGACCTTCACCGGCGGGCGTTCTTCCTCGCCGTTGATGTCCATCAGACCGGCCATGCCTTGAATCTGTGGGTCGTGGGCGGGTTTGTCCTTGTAGGGGCCGGTCTGCCCGTAGCCGGATATGGAACAGTAGACTATTCCTGGGTTGACTGCTGAGATCTCTTCATAGCCCAGGCCGATGCGACGGAGAGAACCGGGTGCCAGGTTCTCCAGCACCACATCGCATTCCTTCGCCATGTCCAGGAACATCTGCTTGCCCTTGGGGTTCTTGAGGTCGACGGTTACGCTCTTCACGCCCTGGGTGCGCTTGAGGAACCGTGTTGAAATGTCATCATCGGTCTGCCGCTGGGTGTTGGTTCCCTGGGGTCCGGCAAACGGCCCATTGCCACGAACGGGATCTCCCTTGCCAGGTATCTCCACCTTGATGACCTCCGCGCCCATGCGGGCCAGGTTCATGGAGCAGAAAGGTCCGGCTAGGTACACGGTAACTGCCAGGACCTTGATATCTTTCAGTGGTTCCATCTATTCCTCGTTGCCTAACAGGCCAGGGTTATATTCGACGGCAATTCTCTCACAGAATCGGCTCGCTGTGGTACAATTTTGCCAAATTCAGCCAGGCACTAAATCACGCGTGAGGTAGACTCCATGGCCGAGAACATTGTCCTGTCCAACTCAGAGTACAAAGTTGTGGGTACCCGCCCCATTCGCCATGACGGCACGGATAAGGTCACCGGAAGGGCCAAGTATGGCACCGACTTCCAGACCGCCGGCATGTATTACGGCAAGGTGCTACGCAGCCCCCATGCCCACGCGATCATCAAGTCCATCGACGCCAGCAAGGCCTTGGCCATGCCCGGTGTTGAGGCCGTAATCACCGGCCAGGATATGCCCGGTGCCAACAAGGACGGCGCCTCCCGCGGCACCCAGATGGCCAGCGACAACCTGATGGCCAGAAGCAAGGTCCTCTACAAGGGCCACCCAGTAGCCGCTGTGGCTGCCGTCAACCAGCACGTAGCCGAGGCTGCACTGGCCGAGATCAAGGTTGATTACGAAGTCCTGCAAGCCGTGATGACCGTTGACCAGGCCAGGGCCGACGGCGCGCCGCTACTCCACGAAAACCTAACCACCACCGAACTCGGTGAGCGCACCGACAAGAAGAGCAACGTTGCCACCCACGTTCAATTCACTCAGGGCGATATTGAAAAGGGTTTCGCCGCCGCTGATGTGGTAGTCGAACTGGAATTCGGTAACGAGACTGTCCACCAGGGATACATCGAGCCGCAGACGGCCTCCGCCATCTGGAACGAGAATGGCGAGGTCACCATCTGGACCAGCACTCAGGGCGCTTTCACAGCCAGGGATGCCATCGCCCCGCTTCTGGACCTCCCAGTATCCATGATCAAGGTTGTCCCCATGGAGATCGGAGGCGGATTTGGCGGTAAGATCCCGGTCTACTTGGAGCCCCTGGCCGCGCTGCTATCCAAGAAGACGGGACGCACGGTCAAGATGACCATGACCCGCCAAGAGACCTTCGAGAGCACCGGCCCCACCTCTGGAACGTCCATGAAGGTCAAGATGGGTGCCACCCAGACTGGAATCATCACCGCCGCCCAGGCCGACCTCTCGTTCGAAGCCGGTGGGTTCCCTGGCTCCATGGTGAGCGCCGGCGCCCAGTGCATCTTCGCCCCCTACGAGATCGAGAACATGCAGGCCGACGGCTATGACGTCTTGGTCAACAAGCCCAAGGTCGCTCCCTACCGCGCCCCCGCCGCTCCCAACGTTGCCTTCGCCGGCGAACAGGTGGTGGATGCCCTGGCCCAGAAACTGAACATCGACCCCATCGAGTTCCGGCTGATGAACGCCGCCAAAGAAGGAACACGCCGCGTTGACGGCCCCATCTTCCCGGTCATCGGAAACGTGGAATGTTTGGAAGCTGCCAAAGACTCAGCCCAGTACAAGACCGAACTGAAAGGCCCGTACCGGGGCCGGGGCGTCGCCTCGGGCTTCTGGTTCAACATTGGGTTCCAGTCCAGTTGCTCTATCTCGGTGAACGCCGATGGGACCATCAGCCTGGTTGAAGGTTCAACCGACATCGGCGGCACCAGGGCTTCAGTAGCCATGCAGGCCGCTGAAGTGCTGGGCATCGCCGCAGAGGATGTGCATCCCACCGTGGCCGACACCGACTCCATCGGGTACACCGCCATGACCGGCGGCAGTCGTACCACCTTCGCCACTGGTTGGGCCGCCTACGAGACCGCACAGGACATCAAGAAACAGATGATTGCCCGCGCTGCGTCCATCTGGGACGTTTCAGCCGACGACGTTGAGATGGAAGACGGTGTCTTCAAGCACAAGTCGGACGGTGATCTGAAATTCACCTTCAAAGAACTGGCCGGTCAGCTAGCCGGAACCGGCGGCGGCATCTCCAGCCAGAGCACCGTCGATCCCAAGGGGGCTGGCGGAGCCTTCGGAACCCACGTGGTAGATCTGGAAGTCGACCCCGAGACCGGCAAGGTCACGATCCTTGATTACACCATCGTTCAGGACGCAGGCAAGGCCATCCATCCCAGTTATGTGGAGGGCCAGATGCAGGGTGGTGTCGTCCAGGGCATCGGCTGGGCGCTGAACGAGGAGTACGCCTACGACGGCGAAGGCCGGATGGAGAATTCTTCATTCCTTGACTACCGGATGCCCACCAGCCTGGACACGACCATGATCAACACCATCATCGTGGAAGTGCCCAACCCTGGCCATCCTTACGGAGTCAGGGGCGTTGGAGAGGTTCCAATAGTTCCTCCCATGGCCGCCATCGCCAATGCCATCGCCAGGGCTACCGGAGTCCGCATGGGTCACCTGCCAATGTCTCCTGGAGTAATCCTGGAGGCCTTGTGGGCCAAGGACGGCGAGCCAGCAGGACTTCAGGCCGCCGACTAGCAAAACTGCATTCTTAATGGGCCAGGCACTTTGATGAGCCTGGCCTGTTTTTATTTCAAACAAGCCCCATAAATAATCCGGAAACAATCAGGAGAACCCACATGACCAGAGTGCCTTACGCCACCAGAGAGAGTATGAAAGACGCCGCCGAGCAGGCGATCTGGGACGACATCGAAACGAGCCGTGGCGGGGTGGCCCGCAACTACGCTGCCCTGCTCAACAATCCCGATGCTTCTGCGGCGATGATCGGACTGGGTACGTACGCCCGCTACAACACGCCCATGAATCCCAGGATCAAGGCGTTGGCCGTCCTAACTGCAGCCAGAGAGGCCTGCGGGCACTACGTATGGACGGTGAACCAACCCGCTGCCAAAGAGGCTGGGCTGTCTGACGAGATAATCGCAGCCATCCGTGAGTATCGGGCACCCAATGGCCTGGACACCAAGGATGCGGCGATAGTCCAGTTCATGATCGAGTTGTTGCGCCAGCACCGAGTCTCTGATGCTTCATTCGAGGCGGTGCGGGCGATGGTCGGGGATGCCGGCGTGGTGGACATCCTGGCGGTAACCGGCTATTACCACACTCTGGCCCACGCACTGAACGCGTTGGACGTGGACCTGCCAGAGGGCACGACCTCGGCCCTGACTTACTAGCCTGGCGTATTAAATATCCCGGCTGAAAAAGGCAAAAAAAGAGCGGCCGGTCCGCCGAGGCGAAAGAACCGCTGAAGGAGCGGAACAACCGGTCGCTGAACTACAAATTCTAAGGGTAGAGTGGTCCAGCGTCAACCGTAGCTGACGCCAAACCATGAACCTGGCGAATTGCTTGCTCCTAAACTGGAAACGCACAGCAATGAAAGGAGGCCCCAATGGGTGACTACGCATACCTGGTGATGATGGATATTCCGGAGGAGATGGAAGACGAGTTCAACCGAATATATGACACCCAACACGTGCCAAATATCGTGAAAGCACCAGGCGTCAATGGCTGTGTGCGCTACAAGGTGGAGTCAACCAATAAAGAGGGAATGGCTAGGTACGCTGCCCTGTACGACATCGACTCGCCTGATGTGCCCCAATCTGAAGGCTGGGTCGCAGAGTCGGAAAAGGGCGATTGGGCGCCTAATATCAGGCCCCACGCCACCAACCGATCCCACACTATCTACAAGAAAGTCGGGTAATCGTATCTCGTCTGGTTAAACGTAGTCCGGTCAGACAGCTACGCAGGTGATAGTCCTGGAGACCCCGGGGATCACCTGAATATTACTGGTGACCACGTTTGCCACGCCCAACATATCTGACGCTTCAACTAGAGCGATGATGTCGTAAGCGCCGGTGATGATGTCCACCGTTGGCACCTCGGACAGAGCCCGTAGCGCCGTAGCGACTTCCCGTGATTTCCCCACCTGGGTCTCGATCAATATATACGCTCTAGCTGTCATAGGAATTCTCCTAGGGACACCGGGTATTGCGTACGTTGGTTGCCGGTTACCTGTGCTCCCTGTCTGGTCGGGAGCACAGGACCAAAGACTTAGTCTGAGATATAGGCTGTGCTGGTAACTTCCACCAGATTATTGACGTCGCCGAAGTTGACCACAACCGTGGTGCGTGCCGGGTAGTCGCCGGTGAAAAACTCGGCGTAGACCTCATTGAAACCAGCCAAGTCGTCTCGGTTGGAAACATAGCAGGTGTTGGTCAATACATTGTCTATGGACGAGCCTGCGGCCTCAAGGATCAAGGAGATACGCTCCAGCGCGTAGCGAGTCTGCTCTTTGATTCCGTCTCCCACCGAGCCGTTGGTGGGGTGGCGTCCGGTATTCCCCGCTACGAATACCAGGTTTCCAAGCTTGGTGGCCTGGGACAGGGGCGCTGTACCGGCGGCGACTTTATCTGTTTTGACGATCTCTTTCTTGGGCATGATTACCTGCCTTTATTTAATTGTCTTATTGCTGAATCAACACCACCGCAGGGCCAAAAGGCCAGCGCATGAAAAGACTTTCCGGTGGGTAGTAGCCCATTATATCTGCGGCTATGAGAGTGTCAATCAAACACCTGCCATACGCCGTAAAAAACCCTTCCGAAGTACTTATTGCGCGACTTCTAGAAAAGCCATAGAATTAAGCCGAACATTGCGGTGCGTCGCCCTGTTTACCCAAGATAATTTGGGCGCGACCGCAAGGATTAACAACAGGTAAAGCAACCCCCAAAAATTGCTACGTCCACTGCGCCGTACAGGCCCAGTTGGCCCATTCCCCATATCACCAAGATGAAAGGGAGGACTGCCAAAACATGGATGCAAAAGACCTGAGAAATGTGGTCATCCTCGGCCACGCCGGATCCGGCAAGACTTCGCTGGGTGAAGCCGCCTTGTTCCACACCAAAGCCACCACACGCCTGGGCACTATCACCGACGGCAACACCGTTTCAGATTTTGAGCCTGAAGAGATCAAACGGGGTGGCAGTATCCAAACAACCTTGGTTTCGGTCGTTGAGAACGAAACCAAGATCAACTTTCTGGATACCCCGGGTTACGACGACTTCCTGGGAGAGGTGGTGAGCGCCATCAGAGTGGTCGAGGGAGCCGTGATCGTCGTCTCCGCCCCCACTGGTGTGGATGTTGGCACGGAACGCGCCTGGAAAATGTGTGACTCTGCTCAGATTCCCCGCTTGTTTGTAGTCAACAAGATGGACCGCGAAAACGCCAGCTTCGCCAAGAATGTGGCCGATATCCAGGCATCTTTCGGACGGCAATGTATTCCGTTCCAGGTGCCGCTGGGTGAAGCCAACGAATTCAAGGGCGTCATCAGCATAATCGACCCTCCAAGTGATATCCCTGCGGAAGTCGCAGATGAGGTTGAAGCAGCCCGAGAGCGCCTGATTGAGGCCGCCGCTGAGAATGATGATGAACTCGGTGACCGCTACCTGAACGGCCAGGAGATTTCCCCTGAGGAGATCATCGCCGGCGTTAGGACAGCGGTTTTGGCCGGAGACCTGGTCCCGATCTTGGCCGCTTCTTCATCCCCGGAAGCCATCGGGATCGGCGAGTTCCTAGAGACCACCCGCTCTTTCTTACCTTCTCCGGTGGACTGTCAACATACAAAGATGCTAAACGGCAGTGGTCCGGTCGCGTACGAGACGGAACCTGCCAGCCCGTTGGCGGCATTTGTCTTCAAGACGACTGCCGACCCTTTCGTGGGTAAGCTCTCAGTGTTCCGGGTCTACCAGGGAACCATCAAGAGTAACTCTGAGGTTTGGAATAGCAACAGGGAACACCCAGAGCGCATCGGCCAGCTCTACCTACCCAAGGGCAAGAACCAGGAGAACGTGGCTGAGATCACCGCCGGTGACATCGGAGCAATCGGGAAGCTAAGTGAAACTCTAACTGGCGACACCATCTGCGCCAAAGAAAATCCGGTGACCTTCGCCAAGATCAAACAGCCAGTAGGTTTCTTCCGGATGGCTGTCACTCCAGCGTCCAAGGACGACCTGGACAAGATGTCCATGGCCCTGAGCAGGATCGTGGAAGAAGACCCAACCCTGCACTTCAGCCGCGACGCCGGCACCAGTGAATCTTTGATCACCGGCCTGGGCGACGCACAGATCGAGGTCGCCCTGGAGAAGATCAAGCGCAAGTTTGGCGCTGACCTGCGGGTGAAGATGCCCAAGGTGCCGTACCGCGAGACCATCACCAGGGTCGCAAACAGCGAGTACCGCCACAAGAAGCAATCGGGCGGTCACGGCCAGTTCGGCCACGTGCTGATTCGGCTGGAACCCCAGGAACGGGATGAGGGCTTTGCCTTCGCCACAGAGATCACCGGCGGCAAGGTGCCCAAGGAATACATACCATCGGTGGAAAAGGGCGTGACCAAGGCCCTGGATGAGGGTTCGCTGGCGGGCTTCCCGCTCGTTGACCTGAAAGCCGTGCTCTACGACGGCAGCTACCACGACGTCGACTCATCTGGCATGTCCTTTGAGATTGCCAGCATCCAGGCTCTGAAACAGGGGCTGGGTGACGCCGAACCAGTGCTGCTGGAGCCAGTGGTCAGGCTCAGCGTGAACGTGCCGGATTCCTACACGGGCGAGGTAATCAGTGACCTCAACGTGAAGCGAGGCCGGATCCTGGGCATGACTCCGGACGACGGGGTAACCCTTATCGAGGCTGAAGTGCCGTTGGCGGAGGTCCAGCGTTATGCCCAGGACCTGCGATCCGTCAGCCATGGTCGGGGCACCTATTCCCTAGAATTCGACCACTATGACCAGGTTCCACCCAACCTGGAGGTCAAGGTGATTGAAGACGCCAAGAGGGACAAGCTGGAAGAAGCAGCTTAGGCGACTTTACTAGCTCAAACAAAAAGGCCCTCCTTCTGAAGAAGGAGGGCCTTTTAATTCTCTCGGTGAAGCAGATTGGTGATCAGTACCCCCAGGACGGGTTGTACTCGCCAAACACGTCCCGGAAGACGTCCATCATCTCACCCAAAGTGGCGTAGGCCTTGGCAGCTTCCACCAGGTAAGGCATGGTGTTTTCCGAGCCTCTTGCCGCCTGCTCAAGTGCCTTCAGACGTTGGGACACTTCCCGGTTGTCGCGGGTACGGCGAACTTCGTTCAGGCCCTCGATCTGCTTCTTCTCGCCTTCACGGTCAACGCGGAGCAAGGGAATCTCGGTGCCTTCTTCGGTCCGGTATTCGTTCACTCCTACGGTGATGCGCTCGCGGCGGTCTTCCTCCAGTTGGTACACGTAAGAGGCGTCGGCGATCTCCCGCTGTAGGAATCCAGTCTCCAGGGCCGGAATCACCCCGCCCATATCATCGATACGCCGGAAATACTCGTGGCTGGCAGCCTCCATGGTATCGGTCATGGTCTCCAGGAAGTAGCTGCCGCCCAGCGGGTCGACGGTATCGGTGATACCGGTCTCGTGGGCGATTATCTGCTGGGTGCGCAGGGCCTGCAGGGCTGCTTCTTCCGAAGGCAGGGCCCACGCCTCGTCCTTCCCGTTGGTGTGGAGCGATTGGCAGCCGCCCAAGACTGCGGCCATGGCCTGGAACGACACCCGGACAACGTTGTTCTCGGGTTGCTGTGCAGTAAGGGTTTGGCCCGATGTTTGGGCGTGGAACCGCAGCTGGTGGGATCTGGGATCTTTGGCCCCAAAGGTGTCCTTCATCTCGCGAGCCCAGATCCGGCGCGCAGCCCGGAACTTGCCAACTTCCTCAAAGAAGTTGTTGTGCGAGTTGAAGAAGAAGCTGAGCCTGGGCGCGAACTCGTCTATCTTGAGGCCACGGTCCAGGGTCTGCTTCACGTACTCAAAGCCGTCGGCCAGGGTGAAAGCCAACTCCTGGATGGCGTTGGAACCGGCCTCACGGATGTGGTAGCCACTGATGCTGATGGGGTTCCAACGGGGTACGTGTTTCGTTCCGAACTCTACGGTGTCCACCACCAGCCTGACGGAAGGGTCGGGCGGGAAGATGTATTCGTTCTGGGCGATGTATTCCTTGAGGATGTCGTTCTGGATGGTGCCGCCGAGGCGGTCCAGGGAAGCTCCCTGTTTCTCGGCGAGGGCAATGTACATGGCCCAGATGATGGCCGCCGGACTGTTGATGGTCATGGAGGTGGTGATCTCATCCAGTTTGATGCCCTGGAAGAGGGTCTCCATATCTGCCAGTGAGGAAACTGCCACACCGCAGGTGCCGAACTCTCCGGCCCCGCGGGGATCATCAGTGTCGTAGCCGTAAAGGGTCGGCATGTCGAAGGCGACGCTCAGTCCGGTCTGCCCCTGTTCCAACAGGAACTTGAAGCGCGCGTTGGTCTCCTCGGGTCGCCCGAATCCGGCGAACATGCGCATGGTCCATAGCCGACCACGATATCCAGAAGCATGCACGCCCCGGAGATAGGGGAACTCACCCGGCATTCCCTGGTCGGCCAGGTAGCCGCTTGATGCGATATTCTCAGGCGTATAGACCTGGTCCACAGTCACTTGAGAAGGAGTCTTGAACTCGGGTTTACGTTGGACAGAAGGGTCCTGCCTGTCTCGCCAACGGGCACTGGCTTCCCGTAACTTGTCCATATCCTGAGGGGAATCCAAGGGCTACCTCCGGTTTGATCGCCTGATGAAAATGATTACAGGGGGATTAAGAATCTGTGAGTCTGACGAAGCGACGCTTGCCAACTCTGAGCAGGTCACCGGCATGTAACAACTGTCCGGCGTCACTGCCGGTTACCGGCTGGGAATCGCCATCCTGAGAGATACGCTCCACTGCGCCCTGGGACAGCAGTCTCTTGACCTGGGCTTTGCTTGGCGCCAAACCCGCTGCCAGAATCAAATCGTCCACCCTAACCTCGTTTTCGCCGCCTACACCCTGGCTGCGCAGTTCTGTCAGTGACATCTCTGGAATATCTGACGGCATGTCGCGGCCCTGCACCACCCTTTCAAAGTGGGCCTGGGCTGCATTGGCGGCCTCACGGTCGTGGAACTGGTTGGTCACATCCCAGGCCAGACGCTTCTTCGGCTCCATGGGGTTGAGGGTGTTGTTCTCCAGTTCCTCGGTAATGGCCGCCAATTCCGTCATTGGAACGTCGGTCAGATACTCAAAGTAGGACATTATCTGGTCGTCGGACACAGACATCAGCTTGCCGTACATGTCCACCGGATCTTCGTCGACGGCCACGTAATTATCGAGGCTCTTGCTCATCTTCATCACGCCGTCGGTGCCCACCAAGATCGGCATCATGAAACATTGCTGCGGGGTCTGGCCCATCATTCCCTGGAGTTCCCGTCCCACCAGCAGGTTGAACATCTGGTCGGTGCCTCCAAACTCCACATCGGATTCGATTGCCACCGAGTCGTAGGCCTGCAGCAACGGGTAGAGCAGCTCCGTGATGGCAATGGGCTTCTGTTCGGCAAAACGCTGGGCGAAGTCGGCCCGTTGCAGGAACTGGGCCACGGTGAACCGGCCCGTCAGTTCGATGACCTTGGCCAGATCGAATTTCCCGAACCACTCACTCTGATAGATGACCTGGGCGCGGGACTCGTCCACCACCTTGAAGAACTGACGAAGGTAGGACTGGGCGTTCTCAAGCACCTGTTCGTGGGAGAGCATGGTACGGGTGGCCGACTGGCCACTGGGGTCACCTATCTGGGCCGTCCAGTCGCCGACGATCAGAATCACCTGATGCCCCAGGTCTTGGAGTTGACGTAGCTTGCGGAGGCCGACCACGTGACCAAGGTGAATGTCAGGACGGCTGGGGTCGAAGCCCATCTTCAGGCGGAGTTTCTTGCCGCTCTGCAGCAACCGGACAAATTCCTCGCGGGAGATTATCTCGCTGACGCCGCGAGTGGTCACTGTTTCCAGTTCTGAGGGGGTGATCTTGCCGGGGCTGGTCATGCTAGGCGCTCCGGATTATCTAAATCTAGCGCCTCGGCGGCTAACACGATACGACAGTCATCAACATCCTGGTTGATCTGCTTGATCAGGGCGTCCAGACCGTCGAATTTTTCCTGGTCTCTGACCTTCTTGATGAACTCAACGCCAAGGGTTTTGCCGTAGAGGTCGCCACTGAAATCCATCACGAATACCTCCACCAGACGTTGGGTCAGGTCAAATGTGGGGCGGACCCCGATGCTGGTGGCGGCCTGATGCCGTTTGCCATCGATCATGGCCCAGGAGGCGTAGATTCCGTCACCTGCCAGGAGCATCTCCGGGTCCACTTCAACGTTGGCGGTGGGGAATCCCAGGGTACGGCCACGCTGGTCACCCACAACCACCTCTCCCGAGAGATAGTAGTTTCTGCCCAGCAGTTCCGGACAAACTTCCAGGTTACCTTTTGAGACCGCCTCACGGATACGTCGGCTCTTCACTGGCTGACCTTCAATCTCAAAGGTCTCGACCGTCTGCGCCCAGAAGCCCAGTTCTTCACCCTGTTGCTTCATGAATGCCAGGTCGCCCTGCTGGTCCTTGCCGATGGCTGAATCGGGGCCCATCACCAGGCCTTTCATCTTGAGAGAGTCGGCCAGGAGTTTGGCGAATTCCTCGGCGCTAACGCTGGCAAGCTCAGGTGTGAATTCTAGGCAGACCACAACCTCGATACCCTGCTGTTTGATGAGGTCCACCCGCTGATCAAGCGTGGTAAGGTAATTGGGTTCGGTCCCGGGCCTGATGACGGTTATGGGCCGATTGGAGAAGGTAACTACCGTGGGAACGTACTGGTCGCCAGCCAGTTCAACCACCTGACGCAGTAGATG
>PCAH01000136.1 GCA_002730485.1 Dehalococcoidia bacterium
CAGCTCCAACACCGTGACTTCGCCGCCGTAGTGGGCGGGCACTTCCAGGTCGAAGGCTGCCGTGTTGCCGCTCTGTAGGAAGACGATGATGTCATTCTTGACCTTATTACCGTACTCAACCATCTCAGCCGCGGTATAGACATCCTTCAGGCGCTCATCAGAGGCCCGCATGTCGTCCTGGCTCATGCTGCCCACCTTGTGGCTCAAGTAGGCCACCTCCGGGAAGGACATGATGTGGAGAACGGTCTTCCGGCCCGTCCAGGGACGCCATGGCACGTCCATGTCCAGTTGCTCCTGGGAGAACTGGGGAGTGGCACGGCAGGCGGCGCTCAGGATCTTGTCATATTTATCGGCCAGCCATTCGGTCTTGCCCGACAGGTCGACCTTCACGTCTAGTTTGAATGCTGGAATCAGCTTCTTGGGGAAGTAGCCGATGATGACTTCCGTGTCGTCGATGATGGTCACAGGCAGGGCTTTGATACCCCGGCTGCGCAGGTCTTCCATAGCCTTTTGGTCTTCCAAAACGTTGTGGTGCTCATACTGAACACCGTTGGACTTCAGGAATTCCTCCAAAGTCCGACAGCTGAATCAACCAGGCTGTGTGTAAACTTGGACGTCCATAGCATCCTCCAGTCGTAGTAACCGATGTTTCTTTAAGTAAATGGCCCAAGAAAATGGGCCTCAAAAACCAAACACATCCTACCACGAGATATAGGGCAAAGTTTAGACCTAAAAGTCGCGTTCCAATCAGGCCTGGTTTCCCTTAAGAAAACGTTTATGACAGACTAGATTGATGGGTTCTGATTCGATACCACCCGGCAGAGAACTGGCAGGTGCTTGTTGGTGATATCAGACTGCTTACGCGGAAAGCTGACTTCAACGATATTCGCTGTGGCCGCGCTCCTACTGGCCCTTGTCGCCTGTACCCAAAGTGACCCGAATCTAGGACCATCCTCCGACGGGACGCCGTTTTACACGGTGGCGTCGGAGTCGCCACCCCCCAATTCCACCCCGATACCTACGCCGGTCGTTCCACTTAGAGAGACAGGAGTACCCTCACCCACCGCCGTCGCAATACCCGTCCCGGTTCCAACGGTCGTGCCCACGGCTACTCCCTTACCGCCAACCATAACACCGGTGCCAACGCCTGAGCCGCCGCCAACCGCAGCCGCAACTCCCAGGCCACGACCACCTGCAGAAGACTCAACCCAACTGGACCTGGGTGGAGGCATCTTTTTGAGCGTGTCTCCGGAGAACACCGTTTCCGGGCGGGACATTTCGTTTTTCATGTCTGGATTGAACCTCTGGGAGCCGGTGACAGTCTCGTTTCTAGACCCGGAGGGCGTGCCAGCCACCTGGATCACATCAGAAGATGTGCACCAGGTGAACACCGATGACGTCAGAGTAACATCTCAGACTCTATACCCAAACCCGGCCGGTGAGATCAGCTGGGAGCGTTACGCGGTCCAAGACGCGACCGGCCCCTGGACCATGGACATCGGCCTCTCTAATAGCGTGTTCCGGACTACCTACACCCTCAGCGACGTCAGGTTAGGCGATGTTGAGAAGGTGTTGTTGGGCACGTTGTTGACGAGACGTGAGGCTGACGATTTCGTAATCTACTACTCTGACCTTATACCCACGGCCCTGGTGGCTGATCTCCAACAACACCTGATCGATGCCGCTCTGCTCCTCGACAGACAGATCCAGACCGAGACAAAGCAGATCCCCGATATCTACCTGCTGGGCAACCGGGACATCATGGATAAAGTAAGTACCTTTACCGGAATCAATCTGGGTTTTGAAAACGGGTACTACACGAATTTTGGTGAACGGCCAGGCATCTTCATGAGGACCGACCTGCTGGCGACAGAGGTACGACGCCTCCTCACCCATGAGTATGTCCACCACATATTTGAGGGTCTGTCAGGCGTGCGAAACACGCCTGCCTGGCTGACTGAAGGACTCGCCGAATATTACGAATTCTACGTCGCCGAGTCTGGACCGAGACCCCAAGCATCAGAGGTTCGAGTTTACGCCTCAGCCGATCGGGCACGGGACGCTGCTCAAGCAGGCACACTTTACCCCCTGGCAGACCTGGACAGCCAGGCAGACTGGAACTCCCGGGGCGAAGGCGTCTCCCTTCAGTACGCCCAGGCCTACATGGCCGTTAGATTCCTGAACGAGACCTATGGGCCGCTTTCCGGCAAGGACCTGGTGTTGGAGATAGCCGCAGGAGCTGACATATCCGAGGCCTTGGTGACCGTGACCGGACTGGACTTGACGGTGTTTGAATTGCAATTCAACCGCTGGCTAACGCGGTGGGAAGACCCGGAGCGACAGAGCATCATCGACTACATAGCTGCCTTGGATGTCATCCTCAACGAAGAGACCGCCAATTCAAATCTCAGGGCACAGAACCTCGGCGCGACCATGACTTACCAGGAAGCGATCAGCAGCCGCACCTTCCTGGTCCAATCAACCGAATCACTGATCGAAGACCTGCTAAACCTCTCCCCGCCTGCCAGGGCCGTAGACCTGCACCAGGAAGCGATCGACCACTTTGGGCGGGTGCTAGTCTGGTTATCGTTGGAACTTCAGGCTGCCAAAGCCCAGGACAACGGCCCGTTGATCGCCGCCAACGACATGATCCCAGAGATCAACGCCCGCGATTTCAGCCTCAAGCGGAACGTTTCGAACCTGGAATTCGTTTTCAACCTCTCCAATTGATCCCCTAGTTAAACCCCGTCTACCGCTTAAGACGCAGAGCGTATGCCACCGCCGGTCTGATATGCGATAATTCCGTCTGCCTATAACGGCACCTATCCGAACACGAGTCAAGTCCATGTGAAGTCATACCTCTTGATTCACCGGTGGGTATGACTCGTTCCAACAGACAATAGAGGAGTAGATATGAGATTCGGTAGCTTCGTTTTTTCGATCAGCACCGACCCCAACGCCGACCTGCAGATGATTGGCCAGACCCTGCGTGAGATAGAACTTGCCGAAGAGGTGGGGTTCGACGCCATCTGGCTGACGGAACACCATTTTGACGGCGCAGTTGCCTATGCTGACCCGGTTGTCTTCGGCGCTGCTGTGGCCGCCAGGACCAAGCGTGTGCAAATCGGCTTCGCCGTGGTTGAGATGGCCTTGCACCATCCTGTCCGACTGGCGGTGCAAACATCACTGTTGGACAACCTGAGCAACGGAAGGCTCATCATGGGCACCGGCAGGGGCTCCGCTTACAACGAGTACGAATACATCGGTTTCGGCACCACCCTGGAGATGGGCAGGGAGATGCTGGATGAATCTGAAGAGTTGCTCATCAAAGCCTGGACTGGGACCAACGTGGTGCACAAAGGCAAATTCTGGGACCTGTCCTTTCCTGAGCTACGACCCCGTCCCGTTCAGAAGCCCCACCCACCGATCGTCCGCGCTTGTATCTCTGAAGAATCCATGGTCGCGATGGGACATGCCGGCAGACCCGTACTGATCGGAGTCCAGACCATCGACACCCTTCGGCACCGATTTGTCCGCTACCAGGAAGGGCTGGAAGCATCAGGGCTTAACGAAAAACAGATTGAAGATGTCTTAGACCAGACCTGGGCACAGCGGGCCCTGTTCGTATGTGACAGCGACGATGAGGGCTTGGAGATTGCCGAAGCGGGACTTTCCAACTTCAAGGCGCATCTCTTTGACGCCAGGGTGAAGTTCAACCCCGGCGGCGCCCAAACTCCTGAACCAGGCACGCCACCGCCGGACAGCGAGGTCGTGGAGCACGCATTCCTAGCCGGTACGCCAGCCACAGTGGCCGGAAAGTTGGAGGAACTGCGGGACATCGGAGTACGTAACGTCTTACTCAATCCCAACATCGGCCAGATCGCGCCCGATAAAGTGGAAAAATCCCTGCGGATGTTCGGCGAGAGCGTGATGCCAAAGTTTAGAGATAATTAACATGCCCGATCAGAACCCCTTCGACCTCAAGGGCAAGGTCGCCGTGGTCACCGGCGGCAACGGCGGTCTGGGCTTGGGCATCGCCCTTGGTCTGGCCGGGGCCGGTGCCAACATAGTGGTTGCCGCCCGCAGCGTGGAAAAGACAGCCCAGGCGCTGGAGGACATCCGCGCCCTGGGGGTGGAGGCCCACGGAATCACGGTGGATGTAACCAAAGAACCTGCAATCCAACGGATGGTCACTAGCACCATCGACCATATGAGACGACTGGACATACTGGTCAACAACTCGGGCATCGCCGTGCGTGCCCAACCCCAGGATTTAAGCGCAGCCCAGTGGGACTCGGTCATAGATGTGAATCTGCGGGCGGCTTTTCTGGCCTCCAAAGAAGCCTACCCGCACATGGTCAAGAACGGCGGCGGCAAGGTAATCAACATCGGTTCCATGTATTCGATCTTTGGCAGCGATTGGGGTTCGCCCTACGCAGCCAGCAAGGGCGGCTTGGTGCAATTGACCAGGAGCCTGGCCGTGGCCTGGGCCAAGGACAACGTCCAGGTGAACGCCATCCTGCCCGGCTGGTTCGTCACAGACTTGACCCGCGGTATTGAAGAGGGCGACCCGGCCCGACACGACAACATCAGCCGCCGCATCCCCACGGAACGCTGGGGCGACCCGTCCGAGTTGGGCGGGGCGGCAGTCTTCCTGGCCAGCAACGCCTCCAATTACGTAACCGGCTCCACATTGACCGTGGACGGAGGCTACTCGGCAACCTAGAGGAGTGACCAAGATGGCCTTCAAGTACCCGCATTTGTTGGTGGAAACCGACTGGCTAGTAGAACACTTGGAAGACAAAGACATCCGCGTCTTGGACTGTACCGCCTTCAACATGCCAGATGGCAGTGGCGGTATCCGCGCCGAGAGCGGACGTGAGTCCTGGGAAACTGAACACATCCCCGGCTCAGGCCACGCCGACTTGGTCAATGACCTCTCCGACAAGAGCGCTGCTTTCCGGTACATGCTACCGCCGGTGGAACAGTTCGCCAAAGCCATGTCCGGCTATGGGGTGGGCGCAAATACCCGTGTCGTGCTGTACGATTCGACCTCTGGTTCTTGGGCCACACGAATCTGGTGGATGCTCAGAGCCTTCGGCTTCGACGACGCCTATGTGCTGAACGGTGGCCTGCACAAATGGAAACTGGAAAACCGGCCCCTGAGCACCAGCCCGTCAACCTACCCGCCAGCCATCTTCCACGCCAGGCTGAGAACTGGACTGATGGCCGACCGTGCTGAAGTCTTGGCTGCGATTTCAGATGGCGCAACCTGTGTCATAAACGCGCTCAGCAAAGACCAGCACCTGGGCACTGGCGGTGCCAACTACGGGCGGCCTGGACGCATCGCCGACACCGTAAACGTGCCAGCCGGGGACCTAACAGACCCTGAGACGCACGCCTACCTATCACCGGAACAACTGGCCGAGCGGTTTGCTGGAGTCGGGGCAGATACTGCATCCAGAGTGATTGCCTATTGCGGCGGTGGCATCGCTGCCAGCAACGACGCTTTTATACTGACACTGCTCGGCCACGAGAACGTGGCGGTGTACGACGCGTCAATGTCTGAGTGGGCAGCCGACCCATCCCTGCCGATGCAGACTGGCTAGTCACAAACAAACTCGGCTTCCGCCATGGTATGCCCGTTCACGACGACTTCAACCCGGTGGCTGCCCGGGTAATGCTTGCGGGTGCTGATGGTCTTGAACGACTGCTTTCTCGCAATAACCACCGAGTCCCCTGCACCCACGTCCCTGATTGACCACTTGAACGTCTTGGGCGCTTGCTTGCCGTTGGACTTCATATAGTGAATTCGGTAGTCGATCATCAGTTTTTGCGCTCGCTCTGAGACAAACTTAAACACAAATTCCAGATCGCCTTCCCTCGGTACCCATCCATCTTCCAATTCAAGCTCGGCATCAGTGATTCCGGGTGCCAGGTAGCCCAGCAATCCAAGGGCGTCTTCATTTCCCTGTTTCAACAGCGTCCGCAAGGCGTGTCGGGTCAGCCATTGCCTTTCTTCACTGTCGTCTTGACTCCACTCTTGCAAAGTACTGACGACGATTGCCGGGTTATCTTTGGAGATGTCGTTCAAGTTGTTGGCAACCGAGCGGCGAACATACAATTCAGGGTCATCTTTTTGCATCTCCAATAGTTCCAGGACTGGGCCGGGGTCGTTTTTGAAGCTGTGGAGGGGAGCCGCCAACGGCAATCTGGGCCGCGTGCCCTCGGAAACCAGCCGCCTCACGTGCACATTCGGGTCGGCCACCCATACCCGGAGCAGCGCCAGGGACTCCTCCGGGTATCTTTCAATGAAAGTCCGGATCGCGCCCTCAGAGGAGAACCTCTTGGTCATCTCTTTGAGGGCTTCCATGCCCAGGTTGAAGTGGTCTATTCCCTCTTGGGCGATGTACTCGGTCTCGGGAACGACGATGAACCCGTCCCAGGGCGTTTCACCTGGCTGATCATCGAGTTCCGGCTCCAGCGAATCCATGAGTTTCTGAGCCGAACGCTCAAAGTCATTGGGCAGATGATTCTTGAGGGCATTTCGGATCAAACTTGAGCGTTCGCCGAAGCCAAGGCCCTCCAGGTCGGCCTCGATGGCCCTGCAGAAGCCCTGCTCGTCGAATTCGGCATAAACGCCTTTGATCCGCTGGGCGAGGTTGCTTACAATCCGCATGTTGTAAACGTCTCGAAGTTGGTTTTCTGCGCTGAGTCCGGCCATTAAGTCTCCATTCTCCCCTTAGCGCTCTGGCTACCCTTCAAAGAACCGGCGGGGGTTTTCAAGCATGATCTGGTTGATGGTTGCATCGGAAACGCCCAGTTCCTTCAGGCGCGGAAGCACGTTACGGGTGATGAAGTTGTAGCCATCAGGGTTGTACTTGAACCGTTCTTCCTGGACTGCCGCCCCGTGTCGCGCCTTGGGCACCGAATGGTCGTGGGAGAGCATGATACGGTCGGCCCTACCAGCGTCGATAAGCTGTTTGGTCAGTTCGGTCCGCTGTTCCCAGGCTGGGGTGCCCGGACGGCGTCCGCCAGGGAACCGGTCCAACCCCAACCAGACCCCTTGATCAAGCAGACCAAGCAGGTATCCCATTTCGGTGTCGTCGTTACTGTGACCGATGTAGACACGGTTCATGTCCACACCCTCTTCCTTGAGGATTCGCACCTGTTCTTCGCCGATTCGCTCCGGAGACCAGGTATGGGTGGAGATGGGAGTGTTGGTGCGCACGGAAGCCTGTCCCGCCGCCCGCAGCACGATCTCCTGGGCTGCGGTGATCCCACCTTCGTCGCTGGCCACTTTGATGATGCCGGCCTTAACCCCGGTGCCTTCGATGCCTTCCTCGATTTCACGCACATACAAGTCGGCAATAACCTCGGGCGCCAGGTCGATGAACGGACGTGGCACAGCCAGGTGGTTGCCGGTTGCGGCGACTATCTGCACGCCGGTGGTCTGGGAGACCTCTTTCATCATCTCAATGTCTCGGCCAAGGTCGATGGTGCTGACATCGATGATGGTGCGTAATCCCTCATCGTAGGCTTCTTTCAGTGTTTCGTTGGCCTGCTCGATGATCCCCGGCCGGTCGATGAGCTCTGGAAAGGTCCTGAGTATGCCGGCGGCGTTGGTGGCCAGGTGTTCGTGACTAAGGGTGAAGCCCATGTTCCCAGTTTCAATGGGCCCCAATACTGAATTTATCGTAGTCATGATCGTCTCCCCTCAAGTTTTCTGCCCAGCTATTCTAATACCAAAGCCTTGAGTCAGACACTGCGAAAAGACATTTTGGGCGTTGAATAGGATTCAGGTGTAAGTCCAGGCTATAATTGCGGCGCAATTTTCCTTTAGGCACGAGGTACCCATGAAATATGATGTGATCATCGTTGGCGCCGGTTCCGCCGGCTGCGTACTGGCAAATCGGCTCTCTGAAGATCCAAATCGGTCGGTGCTGCTGCTGGACGCTGGGCCCGACTACCCAGACCTGGCCACAATGCCGGACGATGTCAAACACGACTTGAACCAGCGGGCGTCCGAGTCTGATGCACCCCACAATTGGTCGTTCACCGGCACAACCGACCCGGCTGGCACCAGGAATGCAGCCGTGGCTCGAGGCAAGGTCTTTGGCGGCACCAGCGCCATCAACCACCAAATCTTCCTGCGCGGATTACCTCTGGACTTCGATCACTGGGCCGAATTGGGGAATGATGAGTGGTCCTACCTGAAAGTGCTGCCCTATTTCCGCAAGTTGGAAACTGACCTGGACATCTCGGGCGACTTCCATGGTACCGACGGCCCAATACTGCTCAACCGTCACAAGATGGAAGACCTATTGCCTCTACAACGGGCTTTCCGCGCTGCCTGCCTTTCCGCCGGTTACCCGGACGACCCTGATATGAACAGCCCCGACGGCGGGGGCATCGGCGCGATTCCGCTGAACTATGTGGACGGCATCAGGGTGAGCACGGCCATCGGCTATCTCACACCGGTACGAAACCGACTCAACCTGACCATCAAGCCCAACGTCACCGCCCACAAGGTCATCTTTGAGGGCAAACGG
>PCAH01000137.1 GCA_002730485.1 Dehalococcoidia bacterium
ACCACCGCCGCCATGGGCGTCTTGGTGAGGGCTTGGGGCCGGGGCATGAATGTGATCATGTTCCAGTACATCAAGCACTCCACCGCCAACTTTGGGGAGCAGCGAGCCGCCCAGAAGATGGGGATAGAAGTTAGGTCTATTGGCGACGGGTTCACCTGGCGTTCCAAAGACTTGGACCAGTCGGCAGACCTGGCCCGTGCCCAATGGGAAGACAGCAAAGAAGCTATCGCGTCGGGCAAGTACGACGTGATAGTACTGGACGAATTCACCTACCCGATGCACTACGGCTGGATCGAAACCTCGGAGGTGATCGAGGCTTTGAAGGCCCGACCGGAGATGCTGCACGTGATCATCACCGGTCGCAACGCGCCGGAAGCCCTGATGGAATATGCCGACCTTGTCACTGAAATGAATGTGGTGAAACACCCTTATCAGCAGGGCATCAAGGCCCAACCCGGAATAGAATTCTAATCAACCAAATCCCCCTTAACCAAGGATTTAATGAGGCTACATGGCCATCTCAGACTTGATTGACCAAACCATAAATGCGATAACTCCCCTGGATGAAGCCGCAATGGCCGAGGCCAGGGCCAGGCAGGACCAACTGACCAAACCCCTGGGCAGCCTCGGTCGCCTGGAAGAACTGTCCATCCGATTGGCCGGTATCTTCGGCCAGGGCACACCCAAGATCGGTAAGAAGGCCGTCATCTTGGCCGCCGGTGACCACGGGGTTGTCTCTGAGGGCATCAGCGCCTACCCGCAGGATGTCACTCCGGCCATGGTGATGAACTTCCTGGGCGGCGGCGCCGCTATCAATGTGCTGGCCGGTCATGCCGGGGCCGAGATCGTGGTAATCGACGCCGGTGTCGCCGCCGACCTGCCGGAACACCCCCAACTACGCTCAGCCAAGGTAGGCAAGGGAACCGATAACATAGCTGTCGGCCCGGCCATGTCCCGGGAGCAGGCCATCCAGTGTCTGGAGATTGGAATTGAAACCGCCCGCGAACAGATCGCCGCTGGAGCTGACCTCCTGGCCTGCGGGGACATGGGCATCGGCAACACCACACCGTCCAGCGCCATAACTTCTGTCGTCACCGGTACCGCCACCGACATCACGACCGGACGCGGAACCGGTCTGGATGATGCTGGGCTGGCCCACAAAGCAACGGTCGTGAAGAAGGCCATCGACGTTAACAAGCCCGACCCCAAAGACGGCCTGGACGTACTGATGAAGGTCGGCGGGTTTGAGATCGGCGTGTTGGCTGGCGTGTACCTCGGTGCCGCCGCTGGCAACCGCCCGGTGGTTGTCGATGGGTTCATATCCGGAGCCGCCGCTTTGATCGCCCATGCAATAGCCCCCGATGCGGCCCACAGTTTCGTGGCGTCCCACCAGTCTGTGGAGCCGGGTCACCGAATCTCCCTGAGTCACATGGGCCTGGAACCCCTGTTGGACCTTGGCATGCGTTTGGGCGAGGGCTCCGGCGCGGCGTTGGCCATGCACATCGTAGAGGCTTCAGCCAAGTGCCTTTCCGACATGACAACCTTTGCCGAAGCAGGCGTCTCCGAGAAGATAGAAGACGACGAGGCCGCCTCCTGATCTCGTTCTGGCTGACACCACTCCGGTTGGCAGTGACCTTTCTCTCCATCTTCCCGCTCGCGCGCAATCTGGAATGGCGACCGGAGGATGTCAGCAACTCCAGGGCCTTCTACCCAGCGATAGGTCTGCTCATGGGCCTGCTGTTGGTTGGGATCGAAGAAGGCTCCAGCCAGTTATTCTCCGCACCGCTCACCGCCGCATTTCTGGTCGCCACTATGGTGATTGTCACCAGAGCCCTCCACCTGGACGGCCTGATGGACATCTGCGACGGCGTGTTCGGCGGATTTACCCCCGAACGCAGCCTGGAGATCATGAAGGACTCCAGAGTGGGCGCGTTCGGCGTGGTGGGCGGCGTCACGGTGCTGCTGCTGAAGTACGCGGCCCTGGTGAGCCTCCTGACCATCCCAGAGCCGGGTAAAGAATGGGCGTTGCTGCTCTTCCCAGCCATCTCCCGCTGGACCATGGTGGTCTTGCTGGGGGCTTTCCCCTACGTCCGTTCCCAGGGGCTCGGCTCGCCGTTCCACGGCAGCGGCATCAAGACTTCCACCGCTGTGGCGGGTCTGTCAGTGCTGGCCGCAGCCTTCCTGCTGGGCGGCTTTGCCGGACTTGGTCTGGTGCTCGGCGCAATGGTCATGGCCTGGTTGATGGGTTGGGGCATGGCCAAATCCCTGGGCGGCCTCACTGGCGACGCCTACGGGGCAACCAACGAGATCATCGAGATGACCGTCATCATCGTCGCCACAGCCCTGGCCGCCCAAGAATGGCTGGAACCCCTGCCCGACCTGTTGGATAGGTTTTGATATTTACAGGCACTGACGACCTGGCGGTGCTGGCCCTAGCCGTGCTGATCGATCTGACCCTTGGCGAGCCGCCGATGTGGGCGCACCCAACGGTCTGGATGGGACGCATGCTGGGCTTTGTCGAGCGGCGTCTGCCCAAAGAAGGGACATCTGCCCTGGTGTCGGGGTTGTTGATGGCGTCAACCCTGCCCCTGATCTGGGGAGTGGCAGCCTATTTCACAGCGTTCTGGCTGAAAGAAGCCCATACCGTTGCCTACATCCTGGTGGGTGCGGCCCTCTTGAAAACCACGTTTTCCGTTCGGTTGTTACACAAGGAAGCCGCTTTGATCCGCACCTACCTGAGGCGGGACGACATGGAGAAAGTTCGGGGGAGGATGTCGTCGCTGGTCAGCCGTGACCCTTCCAACCTGACTGCCGCACAGGCCACGGCGGCGACGGTGGAATCGGTCTCCGAAAACATCAACGATAGCTTCCTTGCGCCCTGGCTATTCTTCGCGCTGTTCGGCTTGCCTGGGGCCTTCGCTTTCCGCATGATTAACACATTAGACAGTATGATAGGCTACCGGGGAGTCTACGAGTACCTGGGCAAGGCCTCCGCCAAATTGGACGACCTGGTGAACCTGATACCAGCGCGGATCGCTGGGTTGTTGTTGGTCCTCTCCGCCGGTTTTCTGCCAGGCCAGAAGCTGTCGCGGGCTTGGAGCATCATGTTGCGACACCATAGCCGAACCCAAAGCCCCAACGCCGGTTGGACCATGGCCGGTATGGCCGGGGCGTTGGGTGTTCAACTTGAAAAAGACGACCCCGAACTGGGCTACAAACTGGGAGAACCCGACCGGCAGATAGAACCCGAAGATATCACACGAACCGTTCAGTCGATGTACATGGTCGCCTTCTTTGGGATGGCGATAGCGTTCGCAATAATCTACCTTTGGGGCAACATCATCTAGGGCCAAGCAGAATGCCAAGCGAATCAAATCAAAACCCCGCAAGACGTCGCCCCGTGCATGGGAGCATCGGCACCAGTGAGTTGCGTGCTCTCGGCCTGAAGCCGGAGGACGTACTGGACTTCAGCGCCAGCATCAGCCCGATTGGCCCGCCCGAGGGAGTCTGGGATGCCATGCGCAGCGTTGACCTGAGTCGCTATCCAGACCCGGAGTGTCTGGAACTGCGCGAAAACATCTGCGAACACCTCTCGACGCCGGAAAGAGAGATTCCCATCAAGCGAGTGCTGGTCGGGAACGGCTCAACTGAGATATTCCACCTGCTGACAAGGGTTTTTCTGTCGCAACAGCCAGATAAGGGCACCGCAATCTTGATGACTCCGACCTATGGTGAATATGACGGGGCTTGCCGCTTGGCAGATGCCCGAATCCTGAATTTCGGCGCCAATCTTGAAGGAGATTTCAGTTGGGACATCAGTGCTGCAGCGGAGCTTATTGCTGAAAACAAGCCGAACATCGTCTTCATCTGCAACCCCAACAACCCCACCGGGGTGTACCTGTCCCGCCAGGAGATTGAGTCTCTGGCCGACGCTACTAGCGACGCTGGCGGCCTGCTGGTCGTCGATGAAGCCTACCTGGCGTTTGTGGAAGAACCCTGGGACTCGCTGCCGCTGTTGGATAGGCCCGAAGTGATGTTGGTGCGCTCCATGACCAAGGACTACGCCCAGACCGCCCTGCGTTTGGGTTACGCTTTGGCGTCCGAGGATGTGGTAGCCAGGCTGCGGGAGTTCCAACCGGACTGGAGCGTGAATACCCTGGCGCAAAAAGCTGGTGTGTCGGCTCTGAATGACGCAGACTATCTTCCCCGTGCCAGGGCGACAGTTTTCAGCACCAAGAAGTTTCTCTCTGATGAGCTGAAGAACCTGGAATTTGAAGTCCCTCCGTCCGAAGCCAACTTCATTTTGGTGAAGGTTGGCGATGCCCCACAGTGGCGGTCGTCACTGTTGGCCAAGGGGTTTGTGGTCAGGGATTGCACCTCATTTGGCTTGCCGGAATACATCCGGATAGGGATCCTACCCATTGGAGATTGTCAGCGATTGGCGCAGGCGATGGGCGAGGTCGTGGCGTCAGAAGCCAAATAGCGGCCTTGATGAAACAAGCCTGGGCAATTAGAATCTAGTTCATCAACCCCCAGTACTTTGCGTTAGGAGTCTCCTGCCATGACTACTATCCGAGAAACCTCCACCGGAGAGATCGTAGGCGATAGCCGGTTCCACGAGGAATTTGGCGCCCCATCCGACCGAGCAGTTCTGAAACTGAAGTCGCATCTGACTCCCTACGTTCAAGAATTCATCCAGAACGCACCCTTCGCCATCATGGCCACCGCCGACTCCGACGGCCGCTGTGACGCCTCACCCAAGGGCGGCAAACCCGGGTTCGTGAAAGTGCTGGGAGAGAAATACCTGCTTTTCCCTGATGTGGCCGGTAACAGGCTGTTCCAGTCCTACCAGAATATCGACGACAACCCATACATCGGTCTGATCTTCTTCATCCCCGGCATCAACGACACCGTACGGGTCAACGGCAAGGTCAGCATCGTCAGCAAAGAGGAACTGGAAAAGCAGAACATTGAGCTTTCCCTCTACGAGACCGACGACAATTCCAAGCACCTGCAGGGGATGTTGGTTGAGGTAGAAGAGTCCTACGGTCATTGCCCTCGGGCCCTCAAGTTCTCCAACCTCTGGGGCGCTGAAGAGATCGCCAAGAACAAGGCTACTCTGCCCTTTGAAGAGCGGACCGACGAGAACTACTACCACCATAAAGAAGGGTCTTAAGTTCCCGGTAAAGCTGTCAGCTAACAGCAGTCAGCGCTCAGCATTTGAACCTGAAAAACAGGCTCCGAGTATTCTCGGAGCCTGTTTTTCATTGTGGAACGGGTGGGGCAAGAATCGGGACAAACGCCCTGATTTTGACGCGATTGTCAGGGGCCGATTTTGGTTTACAACGGTGCTGGCCCACCGTAAGATGGGGGCAATGACCCTACCCGAAGCTCCCAAGGATTTCTGTAGATGGTAACCATCGCTTTTGAAAAACACACACTGTCCAATGGACTGGACGTGATACTCCACCGGGATAATACGATTCCGGTGGTAGCCGTGAATGTTTGGTACCACGTTGGCTCCAAGGACGAAGGAGTAGGCAGGACGGGGTTCGCCCACCTGTTTGAACACGTGATGTTTGAGGGCTCCAAACACCACAACAGCAGCCACTTTGAGCCGCTCCAAAAAGCTGGCGCCAACCTCAACGGATCAACCACCCCAGACCGCACAAACTATTGGGAAGATGTGCCCACCAACTATCTGGACCTAGCCCTCTGGCTGGAATCCGACCGCATGGGATTCCTGTTGGACGCCCTGGATCAGGAACGGCTTGATATCCAACGGGACGTGGTAAAGAACGAACGACGCCAGTCCTATGAGAACCGGCCCTACGGCATGGCCCACTGGCACTTGCAGGAAGCCCTTTATCCCATGCCCCACCCCTACCACTGGATGACCATCGGCTCCCAGGAAGACCTGGACGCCGCCACCCTGGATGACATCAAGAACTTTTTCAAGCGGTTCTACTCACCGACCAACGCCAGCCTGGCCATCGCCGGTGACATCGACATAGCAGAGGCCCTTGAACAGGTCAACCACTATTTTGGCGACCTGCCTCCGGGAGAGGCCGTGCCGCGCCGGGGTCGTCATGACTCTGGTCTTAGTGGCCGCATCGAATTGGAAATGCGGGACAAGGTCACCCTGCCCAGGAGTTACATAGCCTGGCCCACCCCTCCGGAAGGCGACCCGGACGATGCGCCGTTGGAGATCTACCAGGCCATCATGTCTGATGGGTTGACCTCCCGCCTGCACAAGTCGCTGGTCTATGAAAAGCAGATCGCCCAGAGCGCTCACATGCGCTACCACTCCTCGGAGATTGCCGGACAGGCCGTGCTGCAGGTAACTGCCGCTGAAGGCCATGAATTGGCGGAGGTTGAAGCCGCCGCAGAAGCCGAAATGGCCCGTCTGCTCCGTGAACCACCCACAGATGAAGAGTTGACCCGAGTGAAGAACCGGATTGAAGCTGGCCACTTTAGGCAGCTGGCCCGCATCGGCGGGTTTGGCGGCCGGGCTGACCAACTGAATCATTTCAGCGTATTTTCTGATAATCCTGAACTGATCAATACCAGCCTGGACCGCTATATGTCTGTCACGCGTGAAGATGTGATGCGGGTTGCCGAAAGCGTCTTGGGCGAGAACCAGGTGCGACTGCACGTTCTCCCTGAGCCGACCCTTTCTCCGGCCACCGTCACCATCGACCGCACGGTGATGCCGCCGCCCAAGAGCGAGCCGGTCTTCACCCCGCCAACGCCGACAAAGACCGCCCTTTTCAACGGTATGGGCATATCGGTCGTGGAACAACGGGGCCTGCCCATAGTGGCCTTCGGTGTGCTCATGGATGCTGGCGCTTCCCGTGACCCAGAAAACCTGCCTGGTTTGGCCGGGTTCACCGCCCAGATGTTGCCGGAAGGCACCAATAACAAGTCCAGCCAAGAGATTGCCCAGGCCTTTGAGTTCATCGGTTCCAGGATCTCTGCCGATGGACGCCGCGAGTACACCCTGCTCTCGGCAGAAACTCTGACCAAGCACTTCCCGACAGCTTTGGAACTGACCGCCGACTTGGTGCTGAATCCGAACTTCCCTGACCATGAGGTGGAACGGGTACGCCGGGAGCATCTAACTGAGTTGAGGCGGGGCAAAGACGAGCCAAACGCTGTGGCTGAGCAATTGATGGCCGGCCTGGTCTTCAACCGGGAATCGGGCTATGGCCACTCTCTATCAGGCACGGAAAATTCCATCGGTTCATTGACCCGTGACGATATGATGCGCCAGTTCAGCCGTGACTACAGCCCAGAGAATGCCAACCTGATCGTTGTGGGTGATGTCAGCATCGACGAGGTCGTAAAACAGGCCGAGTCCGTGTTTGGCAGTTGGAAAGCCCCCAGCGACTCAGCAAGAGGCCGCACAGAAGCTGTTCCTATCGATGGGGCTGCCACCATCTACTTGGTTGACCGCCCAGGAGCGCCCCAGTCGGTTATCCGCGCCATGCACACCACCATCCCTAGGCTGCATCCAGACTATCTGGGACTGACCTTGATGAACTACGCCTTTGGCGGGCAGTTCTCCGCCAGGCTGAACCAGAACCTTCGACAGGAGAAGGGCTACAGCTACGGCTATCAGTCCCACGTTCAGTGGTACCGTGGTCCGTCACTGATGCTGGCCGGAGGCTCGGTTCAGACGGAGGTCACCAAGGAATCGGTCTTTGAGACACTGAAAGAGTTCAACGAGGTGAAAAGTTCAAGACCCATAAGTGGGGAAGAACTGGAAAACGCCAAGGCCAGCGTCCTGCGCAGCTTCCCGGCCAACTTTGAGCGGCCTGGGGCCATCATGGGGCAGGTGCTGCAGATGGTCCAGTTCGGACTGCCCGACGACTACCTGCAGACCGTAAGATCCAATGTGGAGTCGGTGACCTTGGATGATGTGTACCGCATCACCCAGGAACTGATCCGCCCCGACCGGCTCAAGATACTGGTTGTGGGTGACCGTCAGCAGATAGAAACGGGACTCAGGGAGTTGGACCTTCCCACCGTGATCTTGGACGTGGACGGCGTAGAAACCACCTAAACTACAACCAGATACCAAACAAAAAAGGCCCGCCATTACGGCGGGCCTTTTTTTGTTTTAGATCCTTTGGGATCGATTCCTATTGCTGTGGCCGTTCACCCAACACCAGGTTGAGCATCTCCCGTGAACCCACGCCGTCGACCACCCGGAATATCTCCACTTCCACGGTCTGACCAGCGCTGAATTCCTGCTTCAAAAGCCGGGTCAGGTCAGAGATCGTGGCAATGTCATGTCCGGCGATGTTCACCAGGATATCTCCGGGAACCATCCCTGAAAGGTGGGATGGACCGTTCAACACCGTGTCCCTGATGATCACTCCCTCGCGGATGGGTAGACCCACCTCCGCGGCGACCTCTGGTATCAGGTCAGCCAGAAATATACCCATCCAGGCCCAGCGGACGTGTCCCAATTCGACCAGTTGGTCGGACACCTGCTGGGCCGTCTCCATATTGATGGCGAACCCGATACCCTCCACCGCTACCCCGCTGCTGCCCCGCAGGACGGCTGTGTTGATACCCACCAGGTTTCCTTTCAGATCGATCAGCGGGCCACCGCTGTTGCCGGGGTTGATTGATGTATCGGTCTGGATGAGCTCGTAAAGGGTTATGCCAGGGGATGCCTCAATAGCCCGACCTAAAGCCGATACCACGCCAACTGTCACCGTGGGGCCGCCAGGTAAGGCCAAGGCGTTTCCAATGGCAATCACCCAGTCACCGGCTCGTAGGCTACCGTTCTGGGTTATAGGCAACGCTGGATAATCGTTGCCTGGTAGTCGCAAAACGGCCAGGTCTGATAGCCGGTCTGCGCCGACGATCTCGGCTTCCACCTGGGTTCCATCATCCAGGGTCACAATGACCTGAATCCCGTTCTCGATCACGTGATTGTTGGTCAATACCAGGCCAGATTCATCAAAGATAACGCCGGTGCCGCTGCCGAAGCTGGACCCGCGCCGACCAAACTGGTCTTGGGTGATGATCTGGGCCACTATCGACACCACAGAAGTACGCACCTGTTCCACGGTGTCGGCGATGTTTGGCAGCTGCAGCATCTGGATGCCGCCAGTATTCACATCCCCCGGGCTGGTCACCGCTGGAACTGCAGTGGGAGATGTGGCGGTCGCCGTGGGTTCAGAGTCGTCATTGGAGCAGGCGACGGCGATCAAGATGGTCATAACCGCCAAGGCCAAGACCTTGATGATTAGCGAGTTTCTCATGGCTATTGAATTCCCTGGGCCGCTTCCCGCTGGAACCGGAAGAGGTCTTCCATTCCCCTAGAGGCCAAGGAGAGTACCTCATCCACCTGGTGGCGGGGGAATGGGTCTGCCTCGGTGGCGCCCTGAATCTCCACCAGGCCACCCTGGGATGTGAGGACAACATTGAAGTCCACATCGGCGGCGAAGTCTTCCTCATAGCAGAGGTCGAGGAGGAGCTGTCCATCGAGGATTCCCACGCTGATGGCAGCCACCGGGCAGAGCAGCGGCACTTGGGTCAAGACCCTGTTTTTGACCAGCATCTGCAGGGCCTGATTGAGGGCCACATAGGCTCCGGTGATGGCGGCGGTGCGTGTTCCACCATCGGCTTGGATCACGTCACAGTCGATATTGACGGTCCGTTCACCAAGCGCAACTAGGTCGGTGATCGCCCTGAGTGAACGGCCAATCAAGCGCTGGATCTCCTGGGATCGTCCGCTGATCTTGCCCG
>PCAH01000138.1 GCA_002730485.1 Dehalococcoidia bacterium
AAGATCAACCTCGATTCCGAGTTCCAAGGCCAGTTTGGTTCCTTCGGCGGAGAAGACGGCCGTTTCATCTGGCCACGGTCTATAGCCGTGGACCAGGATGGCCGAGTTTACGTTTCCGACGAGTACACAAACCGCATCTCGGTCTTTGATGCCGAGGGCGCATTCCGGTACCACTGGGGCCGGTACGGCCAAGATGACGGTCTGTTGAGCGGGCCATCGGGTATCGCTTTCGACTCCAATAACAATCTCTGGGTCGTGGACAGTCTGAACCACCGGGTGCAGTGCTTCAGACAGCAGGGCCCGTTCATGTCCAAGTTCGGTTGTCAGGGCAGCGGCGACGGCGAACTGGAGATGCCGTGGGGCCTCTGCATCGACAAGAATGACAGCATCTATGTTGCCGACTGGGGTAATAATCGGGTCCAGAAATTCTCACCAGAAGGGGATTTGCTGGCGAAATTTGAAGGCACGTCAGATGGGGTTGGTTCCCTCAAGGGACCATCTGGAGTCGCTGTTGACTCTGAGGGCGATGTTTACGTGACCGACTGGGGCAACCATCGGGTGCAGATATACGACGCCGAGGGTCGGTTCATCACGACCTTGGTTGGCGACGCCCAAGAACCGTCTTCTTGGACGCAGACCTACATCAACGCCAACCCGGAAATGATCAAAGCCCGGCGCCGGGCCGATATGGAGCCGGAGTGGCGGTTCCACAGGCCTGTGGCGGTGAATGTGGACGCCGATGACCGGATCATTGTGCTGGAGTCAGCTCGTCACCGGCTTCAGATCTACAACAAGCTCAAAGATTACGAGGAACACTCGCTGAATCTTTAGACCCTGGTCCTGAGTGCCTCTAGCCTGGGAACAGCACCGCCCCCTTCTTGCCGGTGTTGGCCACCTTGAACAGATGCCCGCCGTGGGTGGTCACGTAGAGTATGTCCAGTCCTCTGCCACCAAAGGCGCAGTTTGTCGGCCAGTCCACGGGCACTGGATGGGTTTCCAAGATTCTGCCCGATGGCGCGAATACATAGACCATCGGTCCCGGGCCAGCCTGTCGCCAACCACCGCAGGCGATGATATTCCCCTCCACATCCAGGCACATGCCGTCCAGGCCCCGATGCACACCTCGGAAGTCCTCCCCAAATGAGTGCAGTACTATGAAATCGCCCAGTGTGTCGTCGTCGCGCAGGGGATAGGCCCGCAGGTCGCGGACGCCTTGGTAATCGCTCTGGATCACGTACAGCGTCCGCTCGTCAGTGGAAAGCAGCAGTCCGTTGGGGGCTGATGTCCCATAGGTCATGCGGTGAAGAGTCCATCCGCCTTCGGCGTCGGGATCTGGGTCCAGGCGCAGCACCGAACTGTGGTCAATCTCCCTTTCTTCACCAGAAAGCCGCCCATTGGGGTCCGTGAACCAAATGCGTCCCTTGCGGTCGATGGCCAGGTCATTAGGCGTGTTATGACGTTTGCCATCCAGCAGATTTGGAAGAGGAATGTTGGAACCGTCTGGAGCGAAGTACATTATGGTTCGGCCCTGTCCAGAGCAGCCGTAAAGACGGCCCTCGGCATCAAACATCAGCCCATTGGTGCCCTGAGTCCCGGTGCGGTATTCAGTGCAATCACCGGACTCCGGGTCAGAGCGCATGATCCGACTGTTGGGTATGTCGGTGAACAACATAGCCTTACCGTCCCAAGCTGGCCCTTCTGACGTTCCCCCGTAGGGACCGGCAACTAATTCAAAATCCCAATCCATGATCCCCTCCGGTAATTAGCTGGTCAACAGATCGTAGTGCTGAGCGGCCATGTCCACCACGGGCTCCAAATCCTCTTCAAGCAGGTAACGCTGGCCAATAAGCTCTTGGGCAGCGTCTTTGACCAGGCCGAGGTACTGGTCACGGGAATCGTACCTTTCTTCGATGGACGGCCTTTGGTCTCCTGATGAGTCCCGCTGCGCCCGGGTAGCCTGGAACGAGATCATTGAGCCTCGCAGGGTTCCGCCGGAGGCTCCACCCGTGCCCATCACCTGGCCCGCGCCGCCGATGTCCTTATGACGCAGGTTCCACCCAGCGTGGGTGGCCAGCGGCACGGTGACGAATGGCAGGCGGATCCCAGCCAGTTCGTTGGCATCATCATCCACGGCAGACACCCGGTGGGGGAAAACCCTGCCGATAACTGCAGGGGTCTTTGTCGGGACCCTGGGGTCAGGGCCGAAGTCCAGGCGGGTGAACCGACGGGCCGGATTGGGCAGTTTCGCTCCTGGTATCTTCCCAAATGCCTTGGCAACGTCATCCGTTGGAACGGACGTACCATTACCGATCATTGGGTACTGACTGTCAGGCGGCGCTTCTCCGGTGGTCACCCACTGGTCGAGGTTAGTCAAGGCAGCCCGTAGGAGACCTCGGTAGTCGATGATGCTGTAGGCATGGTCACCATGATAGTTTTCACCGTCATTGTTCGCCGGAGGGAAGGTGGGCAACGCGTGTTGCGACCCGGCTACCACATAGATTCGAACGGCGTCGGGCAAATCCAGGTCTTTGCTTCCAGTGACTAGGTCACTGTGCATCAGTGAAGCGTGACCAGCCCAATACTCCGAGGGGGTATGGGTGTACATCACCTTGGGTAGCTCACCCTTGACGGCAAGCCGTGAGAGCAGCCCATCGGTCAGTCCGGTTTCAGGGTCAGTTTGGGAATTGTCGCTGAACGGGAACAGGCTGTTGCCGCTTCTCGTGGCCTGACTGGAGGGCTGGGCGAACCGGTTGTTGAACTCGCCCATTTTGCCGCCAGCCACGTGGGGCATGAAACCGTCAAACGCTATGCGGCCTTGTTCGTCATAATTGAGGCCCAGATAGAGGAACAACCTCAAGAAGCGGCCGCTTTGGGAGACACCGAAGCTGTAGGCCTGGTCGATCAGTCCGGCCAGCGGGTTTCCTTCTTCTGCGGTGCCGTAGCGCAGGAACGTGGCCGAGTCTCTAGTGGCCAGCTTGCCCAGTCCTACCACGGGCGCTCCGGTGGTGTTGTAGATGACCTGATAGACCTTCCCTGGTTCAAAGCCTGCTGGCAGGTGAACATGGCTGTCGTCGGGAACCGCTGTTCCGTTCTCCAGACGGGCGAACGACCACTGGTCCCTGGGGATTATCTGTTCTGGGCCGTCTTCATGTTCCTGGACCGTCAGCACCGCGCTCTGGTCGTTGACGTCACTGACTTTGTAGGCCAGGTGGTTCCGACTGGACAGAAACTCGACCTGGGACGGGGAATTCAACTGGAAGGTAACAACGATCTTTCCGGATACTGGACCGCCGTCGATAACCGCGTCCGGCACGTTTATACGCATCATCCCTGGGACGTCGGGGACGTCGTGCTGCCAAGCGCACCAAACCACTGTGTATCCCTGGCGCATCAAGAACCCATTACCGGGGTCTAAGGGCGCGGCCGGAGATTGGTCTGGCCCGCTGTTGATGTTGCGGATGGCCAATTGCTTGCCCCGGTTGGGAACGTCCATCAGTATCCGGCGATTGCCAAGTTTTGGGTCGACGGGCCTCAAAATCCGGAAGTCCGACGAGAACTCAACTAACCCGTCTGCGTTTCTTGGGGCCAGTTCTATGTCAGCTATGGTCTCATTGGCTGCATTCTTGGGGTCGACAGCAAAATGGAACACACCATCCAATTGCTCATAAGTGCCGGCATCCCCGAAGACTTGACTGCCGGCGAAGGGACTCACGGATTTGATTTCAATCTTTGTAACTGGCATTAGACATCCTTTTTGGAAGATTAGTTAAATAGCATTTGCAGCAACGCCATGCGTATGTAAAGACCATTGGAGATCTGTTGGAAATAGTGGGCCCGAGGGTCTGAGTCGACCTCTGGTGCGATGCTATCCACCCTTGGGAACGGATGCATTATGATGGCACGCTCTCTGATTACCCGCAGCATTTCCGGGCCGATGCGAAACGCTTCCCTGGTCGGGCCGTTCTCGCTGGGTTGATAATCCTGGGGTAGGTCTGTCTGGTAGATGACTCCAGATACCTTCAAGGTTTCATCCAACTCTAGCCCAGGCCCATGTATCTCCTGGAATCGCACGTCGTGTCGTCCCAGATACTCCAGCAAGTCCTGGCCCAGAGGTAGCTCTTTAGGTGAGACCAGCCATAGCTTGATACCGGAGTATTTGGCCAGGAAGTAACACAAAGATCGGCTGGCTCCACTATTGGCCAGGTCACCCATCATCACCACGGAGACACCATCGATGCCGTCGATCGCGCGGTAGATGGTATAGAGGTCCAGCAGGGCTTGAGTCGGGTGCTGATCGCCGCCGCCCGCGTTGATCACCGGAATGGAGGAAACGTCAGAAGCCCGGTAGACCAGGTCAGAATCGGGATGACGCAGCACTATCAGGTCGGCATACTGATTGACCATACTGATGGTGTCTTCGAAATGACCGACCGAGTTGAAAGACGATGCGAAGTCGGAGAAAGACTGGGGGTTCTCTGTGGAGATGACGCTTCCGCCAAGACGGTGCATGGCCGACTCGAAGGACAATCGAGTCCTGGTGCTGACCGCATAGAACAAGCTGGCCATGATGCGACCGCGCAGTTCTTCACTGCCACCACGGGCGACAACCTTTTCCATCTCCTCGGCGGCGTCAAACACCTGGGCGATGAGTTTCTTGTCGAACTGCTGTGCTCTAAGTACGTGTTCCATCTAATTCTTAGTGAGCATCAACCGGGTAAGATCTGGGTCCCGGCGCGACCTGCCAAGGCTTCCTCGGCCCATTCAAGTCCGGTGATCACCGCTCTCTCGCCGCCAAATTCCACAAACTGGATACAACCCAAGACCTTGGGAGCCATACTGCCGCGGGCGAATTGCCCAGCGTCGAAATAATCTTTCACCTGGGACACCGTGGCGCTCTTGATGGGCCGCTGTCGGTCAGTGCCAAAATCCAGGGCTACAGCCTCCACGTTGGTCAACACGATGTAGATATCAGCATCCACACTCTCTGCCAGTTTTTCACCGGCCAGGTCTTTGTCGATCACAGCCTCGACCCGGCGGTAGGAGCCGTCCGGTTCCAACACCACTGGTATGCCCCCGCCGCCGCCGGCAATGACGATGGTCCCCTCGTTGACCAAAGCCCGAAGCGAACGGCGTTCCAGAAGCCGCAGGGGCATGGGTGAGGGAACTGACCGGCGGTAGGGCCTTTCGCCACCGGGGCTTACTTCCATGACGGCATGCCCACGTTCTTCATACCGTTCTTTCTCTGTGACGTTTAGAAAGGGTCCGATGGGTTTGGAGGACTGGTCGAAATCCGGGTCGTCTTCCGTCACCACAAAATGGCTGACCAGGGTCACTACCTCACGTTGTATGCCTTCACCCTGCAGCATCTTGTGGAGTACCTGTTGAAGCATGGTTCCAATCTGCCCCTGGGTCATGCCGACACAGATATCCAGGGGCTGCTGCGGAACCCCGGGTGCGGATTCCTCCTGCTGGATAAGCAGATTCCCAACCTGGGGACCGTTGCCGTGGGTGATTACCACCCGGTTTCCGGAACGAATCAACGGCGTCAATTGGCGGCAAGCCACTTCCATGTTGAGCATCTGCTGTTCAACATCCCCAGCATCACCGTCCGAGAGGATGGCGTTGCCACCGAGCGCTATGACTATGGTCTTGATGGGTTCAGACATCGGTTATCTGGGAGGGGGTGATCTCATCGGAAGAATTCCTGTTGCATCGCCCGAATTGAAACACAGGGGTTGGGTCGTGAGCAACTAAAGGGTTTTGAGTACGTAACAAAAAGTTTACATTTACGACACATGCGTGAAACACCCTCTGATAATAATGGCACTCGGCAATACCAACGGCGGTGAGATATTACGCGGTCTTCTCTCCGTTTTTTGGATACCCAGGAGTATTTTCCCTTTGCCTATCACTATGCCTTGGTCTGCTAAATCAAGAAACTCAGACCAGCCGGGTTCGGCGAATGGTGCCGACCCGCGAACCGCCACCCCACCTGGCGGCCAAGATGATCCAACTACCCACCCCCTGCTGGCGTTACGCGGTATCACAAAACGGTTCGGGGATCTGGTTGCCAACAACGACATAGACCTGGACATCTACGGCGGTGAAGTCCACGCCGTGTTGGGTGAGAACGGCGCCGGAAAAAGCACGCTGATGAAGGTCATCTACGGCGTGAACCGGCCCGAGGAAGGGAACATCCAGTTTCGGGGCAGAGACGCCCAAATCCAATCCCCACGTGACAGCCGGAATTTGGGCATCGGCATGGTCTTCCAGAACTTCGCCCTGATTCCCGCTCTGACGGTCACCGAGAATGTGGCGCTGTTCCTGCCGGATCAGGGGATGGTTTTGAGTCGCCGTAAGATCACCCAACGGATTCGGGAAGTCTCCGACAGATACAACCTCCACGTGAGCCCTTCTGCCAGAATCAGCGACATCACCATGGGCGAACGCCAGAAGGTGGAGCTGATCAAGCTCATCATGGCCAAGGCGCAGGTTCTGATCTTAGATGAGCCCACCAGCGTGCTTGCACCCCACGAAGTGGACGGCCTGTTTGAGGTCTTCAACGAACTGAGGCGAGACGGCTACGCCATATTATTCATCACCCATAAGATCCCAGAGGTCCTATCTTCTGCTGACCGCATCACCGTTCTGAGACACGGCGCGGTTGTCTCAACTGGCTCGAAAGAAGGAATCACAGGCGATGACCTGGTATCCATGATGATGGGCATCGACCTTGAAGCTGTACCGCCTCGTGCGCGCATACAGCGCGACATTGAATACGACTCAAAGAAGATCGCTTACCAGAGGGAAGCCGCAGAATCTAGGATTCAGGCCGCCATCGAATTCAAGGACGTTTGGACCACTGAGGCAACCGACCCCCGGGGATTGCATGGTGTGAATTTCAAGGTGATGCCTGGTGAGATGTTGGGCGTGGCTGGTATATCAGGCAACGGCCAACAAGAACTGGGAGAAACCCTCCTGGGGATGATCAAGAGTAAGAGCGGCAGTATCTTTCTAGAGGGTGAAGACATCAAAGGCTGGTCCGTCTCAAACATCCTTGAAGCGGGCGTCAGTTACGTCTCTGAAGACCCGATAACCATGGCCATGGTCCCAGATATGCGGGTGGACGAAAACCTGGTTTTGGGGGAGCTCGACAACTATAGCAACGGGGGAGTCTGGCTGGACCTTGGCGGCATACGGGAGAAGATCACCACCGCTCTCAGGAATTTTCCACTACGGTTGGCCCCCCACGATATGCCGGTGGACAAACTGTCAGGCGGGAACGTGCAACGGGTTATCCTGGCCCGTGAGATTGAATTGACCCGCCAAGCTGGAACCACACCCAAGGTGCTGATGGCCTATTACCCCACCCGAGGGCTGGACGTGATCACCGCCGAGGCCACCCGAAAGCTGATGATGGACTACCGGGATCGGGGAGGGGCCATCGTCCTGGTCTCCGAGGACCTTGACGAACTGCTCTCGCTGAGCGACCACATGATGGTGATGTTTGAGGGCAACATCGTCGGTGAATTCCCCACGGAAGCGGCCTCGATTCAAGAGATTGGGATGCTCATGACCGGGACCAACGAGTAACCCATGCAATCTCCGGTATCACTACAACGGGCCCAGGGCATCGCACTTACAGCATACGACCGCTCGATAGTCCGGTCTTTGCTGGCCATCGTCTTCGCGTTTATCGTCTTTGGAATCTTCATGGCGATAATCGGCAGAGACCCGTTGGAGCTCTACACCAAGATGTTCGATGGGACCCTAGGGAGCAAGGTAGGTCTGAGTGAAGTGGGTGTCAGGATGATCCCCTTCGTCCTCACCGCCCTGGCGGCCTCCATACCAGCCCGGGTTGGTCTGATCAACGTCGGTGGCGAAGGCCAGTTGTACGTGGGAGCTTGGGCTGCCACCGGTGTAGCCCTCTACATTGACTTCCCAACCATCTGGCTGATGCTGCCCGCCATGGCCGTCGCCGGATTCATCGGCGGCGCTATCTGGGCCGGATTTGCCATTGCCCTGCGACATTTTAGAAATGTAAATGAGGTCATCACCACTCTGCTAGCCAACTATGTGGCGATCCTATTCGTCAACGTGTTCGTCTTCGGAGCTTGGAAGAACCCAACGGGCTTCGGCTATCCATACACATCCGACTTTGAAGTCCAAGCGGTCTTGCCGACCATCTTCGATACACGCCTGCACCTCGGATTGGTCCTGCCGGTCATAGGCATAATCGCGACCTACCTCTTCCTGAGTCGCACGCGTTGGGGCGCGAACATGCGGGCCGTCGGCGGTAACCCCGACGCCGCACGTAGGCGTGGCATCCCGGTCCTCCGCTATATCATCATTGCCATGCTGGTCGGCGGCGGGCTGGCCGGACTGGCCGGCATGAGCGAAGTCTCCGGTATCCAACACCACCTGCGACCTGGTATATCGAACAACCTAGGCTTCATGGGATTCCTGGCCAGTTGGATGGCCAACCACAACCCGATAGCCATCATAGGCACCTGCCTCCTGATAGCTGTGATCGTCGTTGGTGGTGACGTGCTCCAATTCGGAGGGAACCTGCCTTCTGCCGCAATGTTGATTTTGATCGGACTCGTGCTGTTCTCCGTTCTAGGGTTCCGCAAATTGGAGCGTAAGACAGAATGAGTGACGTCTGGCTGGTACTTGGCGGCACTCTCACCGGGGCGGTTGGACCGGGTATATCCGTGTTGTATGCAACCTACGGGGAACTGATCACCGAGAGGGCTGGCAGGATCAATCTTGGGATCGAGGGCTCCATGCTGATGGGCGCCTGCTTTGGATTCATCGCCACTGTGGAAACGGGGTCTGTGACCCTGGGGATATTGGCGGGGATGGTAGGCGGCAGCCTATTGAGCCTGGTACTGGCCTACCTGGTCATCTATCGGAATACCAACCAGCTTGCCACCGGGTTTGCCCTGACCCTCTTTGGAGCGGGCATAACGGCCTATGCGGGGCGTAGTTATGTGGACAGCACCATCAACGGGTTGAACCCCATATCCATTCCACTGATCTCTGAGATACCAAAGCTGGGAAGCGCTCTTTTTGAGCAAGACATCCTGGCTTACATCGCCTACGTCCTGGGGCCGTTGCTCTTCTTGGGCCTGCATTACACCAGGACCGGTCTGAGCCTCAAAGCAGTGGGAGAAAGCATCAGCGTCGCCTACGCAGCAGGCAGGAACCCGTACGTGATCCAGATCGTCGCAATCGCCATAGGCGGCGCTCTGGCAGGGTTGGGAGGCGCTCAGCTCTCCCTGGGATTCACCCACACCTGGTCAGAGGGGATGACCGTCGGTCGGGGTTTTGTCGCCGTAGGACTGGTTATCTTTGCCATGTGGTCTCCGCTAAGAGCCATGGTCGGAGCGTTCTTATTCGGCGGCGCCATCGGATTGCAGCTTCAACTGCAAACGGTAGGCGCACCGATATCACCGTTCGTCCTGGACATGCTCCCGTATCTGATCATCATCTTCGTCATGTCTCTATGGAGCCGCGCGGCGGCGCGGGCCATGCCGGAAGGGCTGAAAGGAGTCCTGAGAGCCACAACTTGACCATTTCAAGATTCACATACGACAGAGGATTCCAAACAGGGGAACAACATGGCAAACAGATCATACATTGAGCCATGTTTGGCATAGAGAAGAACTTTTAAACGTCTTTGACGCAGGGGTTCACAGAGCAGTTCCAAAATTCAGGAGGAAAAAGTTTGTATAACCGGATTCGGCACCTATCGATTCTTACGCAGTCCCATCGAATATTGATGGGGGCATTCTTGCTGCTGGCCATCGTGGCCTTGGCAGCGTGTAGCAGTGATGACCCCACCGCTGTTCCACCGGAGCCCACCGCGGCCCCGGCTAGCTCCAGCACCAGCGGTTCCGATTCAATGACCGTCACCGCTACCAGCCCTTCCAAGGCTGAACTCAAGGGAGGGTCCACGGAGGTATTCCTCCAGGGATTTGAGGATGCTGTCGCCAGCAGCAGCTTCCGCTCAACCTCCGAATTCGCCGCCGCCGCCAAACCGTTGGCCGCCGGTGAAAAACTGAAGGTCGGCTTTATATTTGTCGGCTCTCAGAAAGACCTTGGTTACAACCAGGCCGCCGCAGAAGGCAGCCAATACCTGGAGAAGGCCTTCCCCGACATCGAAGTCCTACGCTCCGAGAACATCCCAGAGACCGCCGATGTTCAGGCAGTTGAAGAGCAGATGATCCGTGAAGGCGCAAAGATCATCTTTGCCACCAGCTATGGATACTCCGGCCCCACCAAAGAGATCATCTCAAAGCACCCAGACGTCATGTTCCTGCACATGGGTGACGTTGAAGCCTTTGAGAACTATGCATCGTTCTTCGGAAACATCTGGCAGTTGGAATACGCCGCTGGCCAGGTTGCGGGCGAGACCTCCAAGACCGGGAAATTGGGCTTCATCGCCGCTTTCCCCATCCCACAGACCCTGCTTAACGTGAACGCTTTCCATCTGGGAGCACAGTCCGTTAACCCCGACGTGGAAACCACCTTCGTGCTGACCAGCAGCTGGTGCGACCCGGCCAAACAGGCCACCGCCGTACAAGCCATGGTTGACGCAGGAGTGGACGTTCTCACCCAGCACCAAGACTGCACCAAGACCATCGTCGAGGCTGCAGAACGGGCGGGTATCTACGTTTCAGGCTACCACCAAGACGCCAGCCCGGCAGCCCCCAACGCCTGGTTGACTGGCGCTGCCTGGAACTGGGGCCCGGTCTACTCTGAGATCGTGGCGCAGATCCGCAAGGGAACCTACAAGAGCTCGGTCATGTTCCAGGGCTTGGACGCCGGCTGGGTTCAATTGTCCCCCTTCGGCAGCTTCATACCTGACGACGTGAAACAGCGCGCCTTGGACACTGTGGAGCGGTTGCGGACTGGTTCCTTCCAGCCCTTCACGGGTCCCATCACCGACCAAGACGGCAACATCCAGATAGCCGACGGCGTAGTCCCGACCGATGCTGAACTGCAAGGTACTGGTTACCTGCTGCAGGGCATCACCGGCAGGACCAACTAACATCTGGCATATCTAGTAGCTAACTTAGAGGCAAGCCCGGGATTACCCGGGCTTGCCTCGCCTACAGAGGAGTAGACCGTGGCTAGAACAATCTCCGCCGACCCATACGAATGGCCCTACGACGGCGACATCGACCCTAACCGCACGGCCCTGCTCTTAATAGACTGGCAGCACGATTTCTGCGGCCCTGGCGGCTACGTGGATACCATGGGCTACGACATCTCCCTGACCAGGAGGGGGGTTGAACCGACCCGTAACGTCCTTGAATCATGTCGCCGCACACCAGGATTCACCATCGTGCACACTCGCGAAGGGCACAAACCTGATTTATCAGACTGCCCGCCCAACAAGCTGTGGCGATCACGCCAGATCGGCGCGGGGATTGGCGACGCTGGACCCAACGGACGTATCCTCGTTCGAGGCGAACCCGGCTGGGAGATCATCGACGAACTGGCCCCACTGGAAGGCGAGCAGGTGATCGACAAACCCACCAAGGGAGCGTTCAGTTCAACCGACCTGGACCTGGTGCTCAGGAATAGGGGCATAACCCACATAGTGCTCACAGGCATCACCACGGATGTGTGCGTTCATACCACCATGCGTGAGGCCAATGACCTTGGCTATGAATGCCTGCTTTTGGAAGACTGCACCGGAGCCACCGACGACGATAACTACCTTGCCGCATTGAAGATGATCAAGATGCAGGGTGGAGTCTTCGGCGCGGTGTCCAATTCCAACGATTTCATCAACGCAATCGCGTAAAATAGCTTCTCAAAACAATCAACCCCTAGACCAAAAACCAAATTGGAGACCAATGGATACCCGTACTAGTTTCCGGCTTGCCATCGAAGATGCTCAGGCGTTCAACACAGACAAAGTAGACCGTAGACCCGGCTTCATATCCAGCGTTGCCAGGATGGGGAAACCTCAAAAACGAGACGTTCGCGCCCTACCGACTATGAATGGCGCTCCGCGCAGGGGCCCGGTGGCAGACGCCGCCCAACTCATGGCAGACGGAATCACCTCCGCCGTGGAACAACTGAAACAGGCCCTTGAGGTTATCAACCGTCTACAGCCAGAGCTAAACGCATTTGCCCACATAGCTCCAGAAGCAGAACTGATGGCAATTGCAGAGTCGCTCGACCAGGAACGCGCCGCAGGGAAACTACGGAGTCCGGTCCACGGTCTGCCGATCTCGGTCAAAGACGTGGTCCACGTAAAGGGTATGCCGACGAGCTCCGGCTCCAAGGTCATGGAAGGGTTCATGCCCGACGATGACGCCACAGCAGTTCGGCTCCTACGGGAAGCGGGCGCGATCATAGTCGGCAAGGCCCACACTCACGAGTTTGCCCTGGGAGTCACCACGCCCCAGAGTAGAAACCCCTGGGACACCAGCCGCGATCCCGGCGGATCAAGCGGTGGCTCAGCCATCACTGTCTCAACCGGAATGAGCCTGCTCAGCGTCGGAACCGACACCAGAGCATCGATCCGTGTTCCAGCGTCATTATGTGGCACCCTGGGTTACAAGCCGACCTACGGCCTGGTCTCCACCGATGGCATCGTCACCTTGTCTTGGACCATGGACCACACCGGACTCATGGGCCGCACCAGCGAAGATGTGGCCATCATGATGAACATCATCCAGGGGTTTGATGCCAAGGATTCTGGGACCCTGGACCAGCCCAAGGACGACTACACAGACTATCTTTTCAAGGATGTCACCGGACTCCGCGTCGGGCTGGCAGTTGAAGCCCTTGAGGGCGCCGACCCGGAAACCCTCAAAACGTTTGGCGCCTGCGTGGAAACCCTGAAGTCCTTGGGCGTTGATGTTGTTGAAACTGCAATGCCTTCCGCGGACGATTTCCGTCTGGCCAACAACCTTGGCCTGATAATCAGTAGGGTGGAAGCAGCAGCCTATCAACGGGCCTTCCCAGACGCCGGCCCCAAGTACATCAAACAGGTTTTTGAACAACTAGACGAAGCCTCCCAGATAAAGGCTGTGGACTATATAACCGCTCAGAGGTTCAGGGCCGAGTTCCAAGAGCGCATGCTGGCGGAACTGAACGGCTTTGATGCCTTCATCATGCCCACGACCCTGGTTCCAGCGGTTAAGGCTGAGGAGACCGAGGAATACTTGACCATTCTCTCCAAGAACTGTATCCCCTGGAGCATGATTGGATTCCCAACACTATCGGTACCGGCTGGTCTGACATCAGGCGGCCTTCCCGTAGGCGCTCAGTTAGTCGGCGCTCCCTTTGACGACAGCATCATTCTGACCCTGGCTTCGGCCCTGGAGTCGGTCACTCCAGACCTGAGGCCCTAACCTGGAACCATGACGCTCACAACGACGACATCTGAACCCGATTCGAGCACCAGCGGGTCGAACTGTCCGCACGCCCAAGTGGGCATCATCGGGGCTAAGGCCAGGGAATGTCTGGGCGCACCAGAGTTTGCCGGTGAGGTCGTTGTCGCCACCTCAATGGCTGCCTACATCGCCGTCGATACGGGCGACATTGTGGCCGTCTGCCCTCCAAGCCAACAGCTGCACCCAAGGTCGCTTCTCACAGACCTCGACCTCTCAAATGTCGAAGTGGGCCAACGCATTTGGATCGAAGGCAAGAAACTGAGTTTCAGCAACGGCTCCAGGCTGGACTTGACGGGAAGTAGGGTCTGGATCCGCGAACCTATCTCAGCAGCAAACGCTGCCACCCCACAGCAGTTGAATGCTAGGTTCGACGATCTGCTTCGCGCCGCGAAGGAACTGCACCAAGGCGAGAATCTCGGTCTGGCCCTTCCGTTTTTCGATTCTGAAGATCAATCCTCAGAGCGAGTGGTGATGCCAGACAATGCCTCTCCGTTGGTCTCGGCTGGCGTGCAACAGATACGAGAACTACTGCCGAATTGTCGCAGTGGAAACCTTGGTGAGGTATTGGAACTCGCCAGGGAACTGATTGGGCTCGGCCACGGGCTAACACCATCTGGAGACGATTTCGTTGGCGGGCTGCTGTTCATGGCTCACCACCTATCGGCTGTCTACCCAGCGCAACTTTGGTGGAGCGAAGCTGACACATCACCATTCCTGAGCCGGTCACGAGCGATGACATCCCAGATCAGTCACGCACTCATGGCAGACCTGGCCAACGGACAGAGTCATGAATCGCTGCACGATCTGGTTGATGATTTGTTCTCCAGCGGGCCAGATGTTGATGCCGAGAAACACGTCAGAAGCGTCACCCAAATTGGCCAAAGTTCTGGCTGGGATATCCTGACCGGGATGCTGGCAGGATTGCTGCCAGTTGTTTACAAAGCCACGGAGTCGAAGTCATAGACATCAAGGAGAAAATACAGGCCGCCAACGCCGAAGCGTTTAACAGGATCGTGGCGGCTGATCCAGTGCTGGTTGATATCCGCCCTGCCGGAGAAGTTGTTCCCGGGCTGGTAGACCGCATGGTGCTACATTCCGGCCCTCCCGTGGACTGGCCGAACATGAGCGGCGCCCAGAAGGGTGCGGTCATCGCCATGGTCATCTTTGAAGGCTGGGCCGATGACATAGCCAGCGCTGAAGCACTATTAGGCAGCGGGGGCGTAAAGCTTGAACCCAACCACCACCATGACGCGGTCGGCCCAATGGCCGGAACTATCTCCAAATCTCTGCCCGTCTATGTAGTCGAGAACCGGTCCCACGGCAACCGGGCTTATTGTCGGCTAGTGGAAGACGAGCAGCAATTTGGGAACTATCACACTGGAGCCATCGACGGACTCAGAAAGTGGCGCGACATCTGGGCCCCCTCCCTGGGGGAGGGCGTGCGGTACCTGGGCGGTCTTAGCCTGAAGCCGATCATCGCCAAAGCTCTTCAGATGGGAGATGAATTGCACAACCGGCCCAACGCGGCAAGTTCTATATTCACCGGCGCCATGGGTGTTCCAATGATCGAGGCCGGTGTCGCCAAATCAGACCTGACCAGCACTCTCACTTACATATCGGGCCACGACCTGCTGTTCCTGGGTCTGGCAATGGCCTCGGCCAAGTCGGCTGCTGATGCCGCGCGGGATATCGGGTACTCAACTGTGGTCACAGCAATGGCCCGCAACGGATACGAGTTTGGCATCCACGTAAGCGGTCTCGACTGCCAGTGGTTCACCGCACCAGCGCCAGCCATCGATGGTCTATACCTGCCCGGCTATGGGGAGGGGGATGGAGGGTTCGATATGGGAGACTCGGCCATCACCGAAGTAGTTGGATGGGGTGGGTTCGCCCTTGGCGGCGCGCCTGGCATTCTCTCTCTGGTGGGTGGCACTCCAGAAGAAGCTCTGAACTACAGTCGTGATATGCGCGAGATAACAGAGGGTCTGAGTCCTGATTATTCAATCCCGGCTTTGGGGTTTGAAGGCACTGCGGTGGGAATAGATATCAGAAAGGTGGCCGCATCGGGAACGTTGCCGATAATCGATACCGCCATTGCCCATAAAGAGCCTGGCCATTCCATCATCGGGGCCGGATTGGTGCGCCCGCCCATGGCCTGTTTTCACAGCGCACTGCGGGCATTTGCCGCCAAGTACGGATTGGAGTAGACCAATCTTCTTATGATCACAGAGTCATTACTGCTGGAGAACCGATACTTCGACTCCGTGTTCCTCATGCGGGTGTCAAAACGCCTGACCGAACAACCGGGCATCAATTACGCGGCCATGGTCATGGGCACTCCAAAGAACGTTCAAATACTAGCCGACGCCGGGTACACGGGCATCGACAACCTTGGCGCTTCCAGCAACGACTTGGTGGTTTCGCTCAAGGCAGATTCGGTGGATGCCGCACGGGATGTGATCAGTTCTCTGGAGAAGTTCCTAGTCCGTGATACTGGCAAGGCGACCGCCCAGTCGGTGAGGACAATCGACCAGGCTTTGACCCAACAGCCAGACTCCAACCTAGCTGTCATATCCGTTCCCGGCGAGTTTGCGGCCAGAGAAGCGCGCCAAGCCCTGCAACAGGGGTTAAACGTGTTCCTATTCAGCGACCACGTTTCCATTGAAGATGAATTGGCCCTCAAACAATCAGCCTCCGAGAAAGGTCTCTTGGTCATGGGGCCGGACTGCGGGACCAGCATCGTTGGCGGCGTGGGATTGGGATTCGCCAATGCCGTCCGCCGGGGACCCATCGGCGTGATCGGTGCATCAGGCACCGGAACCCAAGAAGTGACATCCTTGGCCCACAGATGGGGGTCTGGTATCTCCCACGCTATCGGTGTCGGGGGGCGCGATGTGTCCGATGACATTGGAGCCATCTCTACCCTGCAAGTGATGGACTCTCTGGACAAAGACCCAAACACGGCAGTCATTCTGCTGATCTCCAAGCCGCCTGGGGCCAAGACTTTAGCGATGGTGAACGAACGGATCGCGGCCTGTACCAAACCAGTGATCACCTGCTACCTGGGTAGCGAAAAGGGCTTGTTTCCAGATACTGACAACGTCACGACAACCCACAACCTCGACGCCGCCACCACCGCTGCCATCAGGTTGGCTGGCGGGATGCGGGTTGATGAAGGCAATGAGGTGACACCAGAATCGCTCCAACGGGAAAGCGGAAGACTCAAGCCCAGCCAGAAGTATGTGCGGGGAGTCTTTTCCGGTGGAACGCTGTGTTACCAGGCCCAGCAGGTGCTACGGGATGCCGGTCTGGCGGCCCATTCCAACGAGCCACTCGACAAGGACAAGCAACTGGCAGACTCGCTAAAGAGCACCGAGCACACCCTGGTGGACATGGGCGCTGACGAATTCACAGAGGGGAAGCCCCATCCCATGGTCGACTCCTCCCAGCGGGTGGAACGCATCCTGGCCGAGGCCCAAGACCCAGAAACGGCTGTGATCCTCCTGGATTGTATCCTGGGCTATGTAGCCTCGGACGACCCTGGGGGAGAGATTGCCCCAGTCATTGCCCAGGCAAAAAGGACCGCAAAACAGAGAGGCGACGAGTTGAGCGTGGTCGTTTCCGTTTGCGGGACAGAACTAGACCATCAAGGCATGGACCAACAAGTAGCCGTTCTCGAACAGGCAGGGGCCACCGTATTTAAGTCCGGTCTACAGGCCGCCGAATACGCCGTACAGCTGGTATCAGGGAGGACTCAGTAGTTGGAAAACGAAACAGCCATCGACAAGCTATTGGCCACCCCAGTTACGGCGATCAACCTCGGGGTGGAGGATTTTGCCGAGAACCTGGAAACCCAGGGTGCCCAGGTCATCCACGTACACTGGACGCCGCCCGCCGGTGGCGACCCAGAGATCATCGCGATCCTGGACAAGATCCTCTGACCCTCGTCTTAGCTGCTGCTTGGTGAAGCTCCGATGCTTTCGGCGTAATCCTGCAACTCTTTGGCCTGTTCGCGAATGTCCACCGGCTCTCTACTTTTCAGCAGCGCTTTGGTCCTGGCGTTGGTGTAGGTGACGGCGGTGAAGATATCGTGAAGATCATCCATCAAGATATCTCCAAGACCCTCTTCACCGTCGGTTAGGCCAGGGATGGCCTCCACCATCGTCCGAACCATTGGGCGATTGGTGGGTTTGGCCGCTGTCGGTTTGGAGGCAGCGGTTCCTGCGACAACGGGTTCGGGCTGAGCAGCCATGGGCGACACGGAAAACACCATACGCGGGCTTGAGATCGGTGCTGATGAATACCTCACCAAGCCAGTCGCCAAGCGCGAATTTCTGGCCCGTGTCCGAACCATGCTCAGGCGAGCCAAGGCTCCGGACGACGCACCCATCGAATACCAGGACACGGTAATCGCTCTGGATCTGTTGACCCACAGTGCGCGCTGCCGGGGTGAAGAGATCCAAATGCGACCCACCGAATTCCGACTTCTCACCTATCTGGCGCTGAACCACGAACGGGTTTTGAGTCCTCAGGAACTCCTGGACAACGTCTGGGGTTCTGAAAGGGGCTCACTGGACTCTCTCAAATGGCACGTTTCCGCATTGAGAGAGAAGCTTGAGCCAGACCAGAAAAAGCCCAAAATCATTGTCACCTTCCCCAGAGTCGGTTACCGCTACATCCGCCCCTAAAGTGCTCCACTCCTCTCAATTAACTGAGAGGCTCACCGCCTGAATAATGGCGGAATCTTTAGGCCACGGCTGTATCCGACGTATTTTGCTGAACCCTACCGCTAGTGTGGTGTGTGATTGGTGTGCGTTTTGGAGCCAGGCAGCAGATTCATAAGTCAGGGCAAATCGGTTGACCCTATCAGGGCGCGATTCTATAGTTCTTCCTACACCCAGGCGTTTTTCTTATAGGAACGCCTAATCTCAAAATGCCCATTTACGTCTTCCCTCAACTATGACGAGACCGTGAGTTTTCGGCTTTCCATCATCATGAACATACAATGACGTCCACAACAGCCTCCAGAGAGAGGGACAGATTTAAGATGTTCCGCGCTCTCCACAGCAGCAATTTCCGTTGGTTTTGGCTGAATGGCGCGGCACAGGCAATGGCCCAGGGAATGCAATTCCTGACCGTGGGCATCCTGGTTTTGGACATCACCGGCTCGGCCTACCAGTTGGGATTGGTGATTTTCGCCTACGGCCTTCCCAACGTGCTCTTTTCTCTGCTGGGCGGCGTCATCGCTGACCGCACCGACCGGGTCAGACTGTTGATCTCCACTCGTTTCGCCGTTTCTACCCTGATACTCGCACTTGCGATGTTGAAAATCACCGGCAATCTTGAGATCTGGCACATCTTCGGAATCGCGTCTTTGCTGGGAACGGTCCAGGCGATCAACATGCCCGCCCGCATGGCTCTGGTGGCCGATCTTGTCGAACGGGAAGACATGATGAATGCCGTGGCGCTGCATTCGATGGTGAATCAGTCAGGACAGATAATCGGGCCAGCTTTGGCGGGTGGATTGATTGAACTCATGGGAGTTGGTTCGACGCTTATTGCCAATGCGGGCTTGTACGCAGTAGGAATCTTGTTCCTGGCGATGATCAAAGGCTTGCCGCCAAGAGCCGAGGCCGCCAAGACGGCGATTCTCAAAGATCTTCAAGCCGGACTGCAGTGCGTCAGATCAACGCCGGTGCTCTACACGGTTATAGGGCTGGCGTTCGCATTCACATTCTTCGCCATGTCATACCGCCAGGTGTTGCCGGCATTCACCGAAGAGGTTTTGGATGTTGGTGCGGGAGGAACCGGGCTTTTGTGGCTAGGCGCCGGTCTTGGATCGCTATTGGGAAGCTTCATCCTGGCGACGCTGGGGGATTTCCGCCGCAAGTCTTGGCTCCTGGTAGGAACACTGATCTTTCTCTGCGGCTTCCTCACGTTGTTTGCCTGGTCCACCTGGTACCCGGCTTCCTGGGTGTTCTTCTTCTTTGTCGGAGCAGCCAGCACGGGGTTGTTCTGGCCTCTGGTGAACACCCTGGTACAACTGAATGTTCCCGCCGAATTGCGGGGGCGGGTTCTGAGCATCCTGCAGATCGCTCCCGGGATTCATTTCTTGAGCGCACTGCCGCTGGCGGTCGCAGGCGACGTTATTAGCTGGCCCGTCGCTTTGACGGCGACTGCGGCAATTACTTTGTTCTTCGCCCTCTGGCTCGGAGTCGCACGCCCGCTGCTGCGCCATTTTGAAGATTAGCTGTTAACTACGTACCGCTTTCAGCCAGCAATCCCTGGATCACAGCTTCAGTCTCCGCGTAAGCACCTTCCCCGAAATGTGTGTAGCGAATCACGCCGTCCTTGTCGACCAGGTATTCAGCCTGCCAGTACCTATTGTTGTACCGGTACCAGGTCTTGAAGTCGTTGTCCTGAGCCATGGGCCAGACAAGGTCATGTTTCTTGATGGCGTCCACCACGTTTTCGTAGTCCTTTTCGAACTCGAATTCCGGACTATGAACCCCAACGATGACCAACCCCTGATCCGCGTACTTGGATTGCATCTCCCTCAGGAATGGGAACGTGTTGATGCAGTTAATACAGGTGTAAGTCCAAAAATCGATCAGGACAACGCTCCCCTTGAGTCCTTCCATGGTCAGGGGTTCGCTATTGATCCAGGCTTCGATGCCACTGAAATCTGGTGCCAGATTGCCCACTGCGCCGCCCACTTTTCGGTTGGCGTCGTTAACAGCGGATTTGGTGGCCGACGGAGTGGGCAGAGCCTTTGTTGGTGTTGTCGTTACAGGCACCACAGTCGAGTTAGATAACGGTTTCAGAGACGCGGAGGACTCGTCGGGAACCGGAGTTGCCGGGCTGCCACAGGCAATCGCCAAAGCAACCAACACAATCACCGCCATTGTGAGGACATGCATCTTCCTGATTGGACTTGAAAATGTTCTGACCCTGGCCATCAGATCTTAGTCCTTCGGCGGTGGATGCCCCTGGCCCCGCTTGGGCGGTTCCCACGTTCCTCTTCAACCTGCATGGTGCCGTCGCCCTCGGCACACCTAACCTCAAAGGTGTGGTTCCCTTCCGCAAATGCCCAGTCGTAGCGCCAGATCACCCAGGTGGTTTCAGAGAGGGGTGAGCGCAACTGCGCTTCTTCCCAGGGGCCATCAACCACTCTGACCTCAACCTTGGAGATGCCTCTGGCGCCAGCGAAGGCGATTCCCCCAACTGGGACCAGAGTCTGACCGTCTCGCTCCACCAGGTCTTTGACCGCCACCGTGTCGATCACGGACGTCGCCTGGACCTGGGCCACCTCATCCCAGCCCCGGTCAACCCAATATCCTGGCTGGTACTCTTCCACAACCTCGATACCTGTAATCCACTTGGGCTGTTTCATGCCGTAACGGTCTGGCAGCCAGATACGCAAGGGGAATCCGTGATCGAATGGAATAGGTTTACCGTCCCAAGCGTAAGCCAGCATGATGCGCTCATCGGACGCGATCAGGTCTAGTTCAACGGTCTCATGGAAACCGTCGCCCGAGGTGATGACCAGGTATCTGGCCTCCGGGCGGATATTGGCGTCGGCCAGTATCTTTTGCAGGCTCACACCGGTCCACCAGGTGGTGCTAATCAGGGTTGAGGCGACCCTTCCTGAGATACAAGAAAGGGTGACGTACTGATCCCTGGACTCGTAGTTGTTTCGGATTTCGTCCAGGGTGAGCGACATCGGGGTGTCCACCAACCCGATGATGGGTAGAGTCCATTAGTCGATGTTGATCACCGTGGGTTCAGTTCTGAGGAAAACTTTATAGTGGTCTTCTATGGGTGTGTATTCCGGTCGAGTGCCAAAAGCCGGGACCAGGGGGTCATCGGCGTTCGGCAGCGGTCCTCTATCTGACGGAATAGTCTGGTCCGCCGTTGCTGCTATGGCCTCGTTAAGTTCGCGGCGGTCTCGCTGGGCCAGTATTCCTCCAACGCCGCTGCTGACCACTATGATAGTCGCGGAGGCAGTGCCCAGACGCACCAGGAATTCCCTTCTGTTGATGCTCTTGGCCCAGCGAATCTCCCCTTCTGTGACCAAATCGTTAGACTTTCTCAGCAATCGGCGGTAGGTCCAGAGTATGACCGCTCCCCAGAGAAAAAACGGTATGAGGACTCCCAGGACGACCAGAGAGGGGTCGCGTTCCGACTGACCCATCGGCAAACTGACCAGGGTCATGGGTATGCCCAATAACAGCGCCAAGACCATGCCCGTGATTGGCTTGGGAGTGATCAGCGTTAG
>PCAH01000139.1 GCA_002730485.1 Dehalococcoidia bacterium
CTCTGATTTTAGGGGTATTGAAAAACACCGTCAAGACAGCCAACCCACAATCAAACCTAGGCACGTTTTAAGTGCGGCATGAGTCCGTGTAATCGACATTGGCGTAGCACTAACGTAAACTTGGCTATAGAGGGAAGATTGCGTAATCTCGTATTTATCACAACTTTATTCTTGCTTGCCGGATTGGCATTCTCAACCACAACTGTAACCCGCGCTGATGAAGGTAATATCAAGGTGGTTGAGGCCAAGGCCGAAAGCCAATTTCCGGACGGGATAAAATTCTCGGTGGTCGCCAATAGCGTCGACGAGATTGACGACATACGGGTCTTCTTCAGCAAGGTGGACCAGCAGGGTCGCAGCGCCTACCGGTCGGTAGACTTCGAGCCTGGCGACAGTGTCACCGGTGAGTCCATACTGCCCAGCGGCTCCGGCGGAGAATACTACCCGCCAGGAACAAAAATAGAGTATTCCTTTGAGATCCGCGACAAGGCCGGAGCAGTGGTGCGCACCGAACCCACAGAATTTGTCTATGAGGACAACCGGTTTGAATGGGACACGGTCGTAGAAGACCTGATCACGGTGTACTACTACGGGGAATACGTCCGTGATCGGGCCGAGGTTGTATTAGAAGCCGCCAAGCAGAATCTGGAAAAGATGCTGCCGGTGCTTGGCATTGCGCCCACCGAGCCCCTGAGGATCGTTTCTTACAATAATTATCGGCATATGTCCCCAGCGTTGCCTTTCCGCTCCCAGGCCGTCAGTGAGGGCTTACAGACTCAGGGCATGGCCTTTGGCGAAGAGCGTGTGCTCCTGGTCCACGGATTTGATCCAACGGTTACCGGCACCGTCTCCCATGAGTTCACCCATCTTCTGGTGAGCGAAGCTGCGGGTCCAGCGATCAGCCAGGTTCCGTCTTGGCTGAACGAAGGTCTTGCCGAATACGGGAACATCGACCCCACAGATGACTACGACGCAGCGCTGCGGTACGGCATCTTTACCCGCCGGATCAAACCGCTCTGGTACCTCAACGTCTTTGGAGGCACACCGGAAGATATCATCATCGCCTATGGACAGGGCCGTTCTGTCGTCCAATACATGATCGATACCTGGGGAATTGACCGGATGGCTGCGCTATTCCCGGTACTGCAGCAGACGTTGGACATCGACCAGGCTCTTCTAGAAGTCTACGGCCTTGATCAGTACGGGCTAGACTCCGCCTGGCGCACGTTCCTGGGATTGGAGACACTGCCCTCACCGGACGAACTGGAATCTCAGATCGGTGACCCGCAGGACGGCACCGTCTCTGGAATTGCGCCTCCGGCCGGCGAAGCAACACCTCAAGCCGATACCGAAGCAACAGGTATTCCAGAAGCTACCCCTGACGGCGAAACCGATCCAGCTGGCGCAGCTGGGGATGGGAACGAAGAACCGGATGGTGATTCCAGTTCGCCGGGTTGCAGGGCACCCTCTAGGGACGGGCCGGCTGGAGTCGGAATGTTGTTGCTGCTGAGCAGTCCCCTTGGCTTGGTAGTACTGCCCCGGCTACGTCGCCGCTCACCCCTCCGCTAGGCGCAGTTAAAACAAGCAGCTCTACAAAACATACTAGAGCTGTGTCTGCCGTTGGACCTATTGCGTGGGAAAGAGTCTAGCGGGCGCGGGGGTTGAAGGCGTCGTTCACGGCATCACCCAGCAGGTTGAAGGTGAAGAGCAGTATCGAGAGTGTGAGCACCGGGAACAGCAGTAGATGGGGGTTGGACCTCAACACTGAGATACTGCCATTCTCAAAGATCATCAAACCCAAGCTGGGGGTGGGCGGTTGAATGCCTATGCCCAAGAAGCTGAGCAGGATCTCGGAGCCGGCTACAGCGGCAAGTCCGGCTGACACAGTGACGATCACCGGACCCATGACGTTGGGCAGCACGTGTCGGAATAGTATTCGGGGTGTGGTGGCTCCTACAGACCTGGCAGCCTCGATATACTGGTTCTCCCTGACCTGCAGCACCTGACCACGAACCAACCTGGCCATTCCAAACCAGGAGAATATCGTCAGGGCGAGGGATAGCACCAGGTAGTCGACCACTCCGAGGCTGACGATCTCAATGCCGACCATGTCCTCTATGTTCCTCACCCAGTCTGTAACGGGCGCTTTCACAGTGGAAATAATGATCAACACAAGGAATATTTCCGGGAAGGCAGAGGTCACCTCCCCCACCCGCATGATCAGGGTGTCTATGTATTTTCCAAAGTAACCTGCCAGCAATCCCATGGTGATGCCGATGGCCAGGCTGCCGGTGATCAGTGTCACCACGGTTATGATCACGGTGGTTCGTAACCCGTAGATGATACGGGTCATCTGGTCCCGGCCCAGCCGGTCGGTGCCGAATGGATGGCTAACGCTGGGGCCTTGCTTGGCGATGGACAGGTTCTGGTCGTTGTAGCCGTATGGTGTTACCAGCGGCGCCAGTATCCCCGAGCCGTACATGATCACGATGATGGCCAGGCATGCAACACCGACCTTCTTCCTGAGTAGTCTCCGGAGCGATATGGCCCAGTAGCTGCGGTTGACCTGATTCCTTTCGCCCAGGGCGGGTTGATCTACTTCGTCAAGAAGCATATTCACCCCCCAGTCTAATCCTCGGGTCGAGCAACGGGTACAGCAGATCGACGATCAGGTTGGCGGCAACAAACATGGTGGTGCCGATGATTATCACCGCGTTGATGATGGGGTAATCCCGGGAGAATATGGATTCGATGAACAGGTTTCCAATTCCCGGTATACCGAAGAACCGTTCGACTATGAACGAGGTGAATGCGATCCCAGCCAGAGAGAATCCCAGCATTGTGATTACCGGAATCAAGGCGTTTCTGAGGACGTGGCGTCTCTGCACCACGAACTCTGACAGGCCCTTGGCGCGGGCCGTGCGGATATAATCTTGCCCGATCACCTCAAGGGTACTGGCCCGCGTCAGCCTGGTGATTATGGCAATACCAGGGACGCCCATCACGATGGCAGGTAGGATGACCCGGGTGTCAAAAAAGCCTCCCCAACCGTGGGTTGGCAGGATATCCAACTTCAGGGCAAAGACGAGTAACACCACCGGCGCCGTTAAGAAAACGGGTATGGATTGACCAAGTAGCGTGAGCGCAACTGTACCCGTATCCCAAAAGGTTCCCTGTCTCAGGGCCGCAAATAGGCCTAGGGGAACGCCGATGCCCACAGAGAGGAACAGTGCCGCCAGGTTCAACTGGGCAGACACCCACATCTTCTTCTTGAGCAGTTCGCTCACAGTCCGGCCGCGGTACTTGAAACTCTCGCCAAAATCGCCTTGGGTGACGTTCTTCAGGTAACGCCCGTATTGCACAAAGATGTTGTCGTTGAAGCCCCGTTGTTCCCGGATGCGCTCGACCACCTTCTCGTCGGCGTACTGTCCCATCAGGACTTCCACCGGGTCTCCTGGTCCGAACCTGCCTAGAGCAAAGGTTATGAAGGAGACAATCAGCAGGATGATCGGCAGCCACAACAATCTCTTTGTTACATAAGCGCCCAAGCTGGTATCTAGTCCCCTACTTGTCCGTTAGATATACGTGCCTGAGTTTGGGGATTATCAGCGGAGTCTGCAGGAAATCGTGAACATTCGGTTTCACCAGCAGGTACCTCTCTCCGCTGTACCAGAGGGGGACCCAAGGAGCGTCGTCCAAGATGGTCTGCTCAACCTGGTTGTAGATGTTGAAACGCAGGGTTTCATCGGTCTCAATGCGTGCTTTTTCGAGCAGGGAATCCACTTCAGGATTGCTGTAATTGGTGTGGTTATTGCTGCTGTCGCTGTAGAACAGAATATCCAGGAAGTTCTCGGGGTCTGGGTAGTCCGCGATCCAGCCGATGTCGAACATCTGGAAACGACGTTTGTTCAGGTCTTTCAAGAACGTGGCGAATTCAGTCTGCTGGAACCCCGTCCTGATTCCCAGGTTCTTCTCCCACATGGCCAGGACCACTTCCATGTCCAGACTCACATTGGCGCCGAAGCTGCCAGGTGTGGTGATGGTGATGGGAGGCATGTTGTCCAGGTCATCGCCGTACTTGGAATCGAGCAGTAACTGTTTGGCAAGTTCCGGGTCGAATTCGTATCCGGAGACCGATGAGTTGAACGCAGGGAATCCGGGTGGCAGGATGCCGGTGGCCGGAACCACCTGGTCTCCCAGGACTATGGTGGCAATCTCTCTCTTGTCGATGGCCAGGTTCAGCGCCTTACGGACGTTCAGATCATCCAGGGGTGGCTCGTTCACATTCAGCCCAATGTATTGAACGCTGAATGAAGGGGCGGCACGTAGTAGTTCGGCGTTCAGATTGTGGGTGGGGTCAAGCAACCGGTCCAAGTCGGAAAGACCGACACCGGCGATGTCTATCTCATCGTTCTCATACATCAACATCGAGGTGCCGCCGCTGAGGATCATCTCTACTTCAGCGAGTTTGGCTGCGCCCAGGTGGTACCCATCATGTCGGCTAAGGACCAAAGTCTCGCCGACTTTATACTCGGTCATCTTGAATGGGCCGGTGCCGTTTGGCTCGCGGAACCAGTTCTTGGGACTGCCTTCGATGTTTTCCTTGTCGAGGACGAAGGCTGTGGGATAGGTCATCTTGGCCAGGAAGAACGACTTTGATTCGTCGATGGTGATCTCGATGGTCTGCTCATTGATGACGCGGACGCCAGAGATCTCTAGGGCGTCGCCATCTAGTTTGGCGTCAACACCGACGATGTCTCCCAGATACTGGTCGACGTTAGGTGCTTCTGTCAGGGGATCGGTGGCCCGCTCCAATGACCATCGGACATCCTCAGCCGTGACTTGCTTTCCGTTGTGGAATGTGGCGTCGGGACGGATCCTGAAGGTGTAGACCCGACCGTCGGGTGAGATATCCCAACTCTCTGCCAGGTCGGCTACCACGTTTAGTTCGGAGTCGATGGTCACCAACCCGCCGAAAACCTCAACGATGATCTGTGCTGAGGTGGCGTCGGTGGTCAGGTGAGGATCAAGAGTGGGTGGATCGACGAATAGGCGCACGAAGCGACCGCCGTCCAGCGGTTCGCCGTCATCTATGGCGTCACTGGCCTCAGACGCACCAGAGGATGTTGCCGTAGCTTCGGGTTTTTCAGTGCTAGATGTTTTGCTCTCGGTACTTGACGAACCGGAGCAAGCAGCCACCAAGAACAGCATTCCGAAGGCCAATAGTAGTGTCTTCCAACCCATTGTAATAATCCTTAAAACCGGTATATTTTTCTGAATTCTTGAGTAAGAAAGCTGCCGACGCTAGGCTTTTGCGCGTGACCTAAGCCCATTTTAGGTAGGCCCGCAGCTTTATTTCAATGTAATCCGGTGAAACGCTTCCGCAAATCTCACCCTTGAATCTGCTTTGGTTGGCGATGGCTCCTTGTAAGAGCCACGCTCATTTGCTAACATATTCAAGCCTATTTGAAACTGTGACTGGTTGGTTATGCCCAGCTACGATGCAGTGTCCAAGTATCCATCGTGGCGAGCGTAGCCAAGAGGCCTAAGGCGCCTGTCTGTGGCACAGGAGATCACGGGTTCGAATCCCGTCGCTCGCCCCACTAGCAATTCTACTTGATTCATTCGTTAGATGCGCCCGTAGCTCAATGGATAGAGTACTGGGCTTCGAACCCAGGGGTTGCAGGTTCGAGTCCTGCCGGGCGTACCACTTCCCAGCCAATACGAGAGGTCTTCGATTAATCCGGAGGCCTTTTTCTTTTCCCTACCCTACCGGATTCAGTTTCCACTTCCAATCAATCTTACGTCGTCTCGCGTTGCCTTGGTTTCTTTCAGGCACAGCAGGAGTCAGTAAAGAGTTGAATCGAGAAATCCTGATTCCGACGTGAATATGAAAAAGACCGCTCTTTAGAAAGAGCGGTCTTTAGTATTTGGGGGACTGGCAGTTCGGAGACAACCAAAACCACAATTCAGGTCTCGTCTCACCTGAGAATTGCTAATAGGTGGACTAATTCGTCCGTCCGACAGAGGTTACATCCATCGCAACCGGAGTTGTGCGAGAGCTAGCGGTTCCTCTCCCGTTGAAGCCACTTATCACCAAGACCAGTGCTACCAACAGACCGCCCACTAGAGAGATAATGGCGAATAACAACGACCCAGAGTTTGTCTTGCCAATGGCCATCACGATATCTGATCCGATGGTGTCTTCTGGGAATCCGCCGGCGACGGTATAGATGGCGTCTTCTTCGATCTCAAATTTCAGTACTGAATAGCCGGCCCGGCCGTCGAACTCGTAGTTCTTATTGGTCTCCGGTTGGGTCAACTCCACTCCGGCGTCATCGGGCGATATCACTGCAACCCTGATCCCCGGCACCGTGACGTCACTGGAAAAAACCTGACCATTTATCTCACTGCGATACTCGTAGAAGAGGGTGTAGCTTCCCTTGTCCATCTCAACCAGATGGGTTCCGGGCATCACTATCCGGAGATCGGGGCTGATGTTGCTGATCAACAGAACTACAAACCCGAATATCCCACCAGCTGCAAATAGGGCGCCCAACAAATAACGCCATCTACTTGGAATCACAATCGATCTCTGTTCCATGGCCGTTCCTTCACCGACGGATCGGCTGACCAAAATAGCGGCTAATCAAGCGGAACATGAATGTTTGACGACCAACTATTAACGGGCCGTCGAGGCCTTTGTGGTCTCGGTGCTAGTCGAATCGGAACCGCAGTATATGGAATTCCCAGAATCCAGGTCAATCAACGGCTTACTGGTTCACAAACGTCTAACACCACTGGACCATATCTTAATTGTAGCCCTAATTATTTAATCTTGGGGTCATTCCGGAGGCGGACGAGAGCACACAGAAGGGAAGTGTGGGTTGAAAGGAGGCTGACGACATGGACACGGGGGAACGCATCAGCGGTTACACACACTGATAGAAGGGGTTCCAGTGGGCAATCACCGTGTGAGGGGAGAACGGGGAAAGTTCCGAACCGGGCGAATTACAATAGCAATCGATTGGCTATGAGAGTGGCAAACACCGGGACCAAGCCCAAGTTGATGCCAAGGATAGCGTACATTGCGAGTGAGGGTCTTTCTGCGTTGGGGTTTTGAACTATTGTTGCCATAAACCCATGCTCGCAGAATCGAGCTTTGAGGTGCAGTACACCCGGTGTCACTGAAATGGCCTCTTTGGTCCATTTACTTTGGCCAACGGGCACTGGAGGTTAAGACAACTATGCCGGCGGCGAGAAATCTGTGGGGAAGGGAACAACGCCTGAGCCGTCGATTAAATGCTTGGGCATGAAGTACTCCCGGCTCTCCGGCCCGCCAAAGCCCTCAATGAAAGATTGCACGATACCGTCTGTTTCCAGAGCCGCTCGCACGATCTGTTTATTGAAGTTGCTGATGTTCTCAGAGCTGATGAAGTCATCAACGGGCATCCAGAGACATTCTTGTATCTCAGCCGCCTGCATGGTGATCTCTTTGCTGAGCGGACGCAGTTTTCCCACAAAATAGATATCGGATTTGCCGTAGCGGTAGCCGTGCCATTGTCGAAAGCAGGCGATGGACTCAAATTCTGCCTTGACGCCGGTCTCCTCAAGAACTTCTCTCTCAACGGCCTGACCCAGATGTTCCCCAGCCAGTAGGGCACCGCCGGGCAGTTTCAGTGTTGGCTCACGACCGCCAACGCCAAATTTCTCGCGCACCACCAGCAGGTCACGTTCTGGAGTCAAAACCACCCCGCCGATCCCGATGTAATGGGTGGCGAAGGGCGGTATGTGGGAGCCCTCGACCAGCAGACAGGTGAGGAGAATATAGTCGTCGCCGGTATGGTGGAAATCAAAACCGCGGTCGATTGCCTTTGGCAGCAGGCCAGACTGGACCTTGGGAATTTCCAGCCAGATGGTCAGATAGCCATCGGCGATCCACTTTTCCATTGATGCGGCCAGCTGGGCATCGAATTCTTCCGGGTCGGAGGGTAACCCTGAAGGTATGACTACCATCCCGTTAAATGGGTTGGGCTTGCACTCTAAAATCTCAGCCATCTGTGCCTCGTTGTTCTGACAAATACTTGAGCCTAGGACTTAAGCATACTACTAAACCGTATTCCAAATCATCGTCCGAAGGAACCCAAGCTAGCCAAATCATACTGACACCCGGTCATGGCGTTGTGGTCTCAATACAGGGATTATGTAAATGATTCCAGAATCGAGCTTGTGCTAAGATTTCTCCATGCCTCTCTCGCAGTTCCATCCACTGATCCAAGAGTGGTTCAGAAGTAGGTTTTCGGAGCCGACCGATGCCCAGGTTGATGGCTGGCCGGCCATTTCAGAAGGCCGCCACACGTTGATTGCCGCGCCCACCGGGTCAGGCAAGACACTCGCCGCCTTTTTGACCTGTATCGACAGCCTGGTCCGGCAGGGTCTCTCAGGTGAGATACCAGATTCAACCCAAGTGGTCTACGTTTCACCTCTAAAAGCCCTCTCCAACGACATCCATAAGAACCTCGAAACGCCGTTAGCCGAGATTGCGGCTTTGGCGGAAGCAGCTGGAACTCCGTTGCCCGAGATCAGGGCAGCTGTCAGGACGGGAGATACCCGGTCTTATGACCGGGCAAAGATGGCCAAGCGGCCGCCCCATATCCTGATTACCACGCCAGAATCTCTCTGCATCTTGCTGACGTCACGGAGTGGACGCCAGGGCTTCACCGGAGTCCGTACGCTGATCCTGGACGAGATCCATGCCGTCGCCGACGACAAACGTGGCTCCCATCTATCCCTGTCTGTAGAGCGACTTTGCGCCCTGGCTGAAAACCCCATCGTCCGCATTGGATTGTCCGCCACCCAGAGACCCATCGAAGAAGTCGGACGTTTGCTGGTCGGCAGCAATGCAATCTCTGCCGATAACAAACCAGAATGCCTCATCGTAAATACCGGCCATGCCAGGACCATCGATCTGGCCATGCAATTGCCGGAAAGGGAATTGGGGCCCGTCGCCTCCCATGAGATGTGGGCCGAGGCCCTGGACTCGGTGGCCGATCTGGTACGCGCCCACGGGACCACCCTGGTGTTCGTCAACACCCGCCGCCTAGTGGAACGACTATCCCACCAGCTTTCAGAACGGCTTGGAGAGGAAGCTGTGGTGGCTCACCACGGCAGTCTCTCCCGCACCACACGCCTGGCCGCCGAGCAGAAACTCAAAGGCGGGCAGGTCAAAGTCTGCGTTGCCACAGCGTCCCTTGAACTGGGAATCGATATCGGTGTGGTCGATTTGGTCTGCCAGATTGGTTCGCCCAGGTCCATTGGCGTCCTGCTCCAGCGAGTCGGACGTTCTGGGCACCAGGTAGGTGGGACACCCAAGGGCAGGATGTTCCCGCTCACCAGGGACGAACCGGCCGAGTGGATAGCCCTGGCCCGCGCCGTCAAACGAGGAAACTTTGACAGTCTGGTGATACCACCCTGGCCGGTGGACGTCTTGGCCAGGCCCGCGAGGTCGTTTGCGCCCAGGAAGAATGGTCAGAAGACGGCTTATTTAATCTGTGCCGTAGCGCCTATCCCTACCGTGATCTGCCTCGGGATAAATTTGATCATGTGGTGGAAGTCCTCTCTGACGGTTTCACCCTTCGGCAGGGTCGCCGTGGGGCCTATCTTCACCGTGACGGCATCAACCTGAAGGTCAAAGGACGCCGTGGCGCGCCGATAGCCGCAATGACCAGCGGCGGGGCAATCCCGGACAACGCCGACTACGACGTGATCCTGGAGCCGGAAGAGACCTTCGTAGGCACCGTAAATGAGGACTTTGCCATCGAGAGTTTGGCCGGCGATGTGTTCTTGTTGGGAAACACCCCCTGGAAGATTCGGCGGGTCGAGAGCGGCAAGGTGCGGGTGGAAGACTCCCAGGGACAGCCGCCTTCGGCCCCCTTTTGGTTGAGTGAAGCTCCGGGCCGGACCTGGGAGCTTTCCCAGGAGGTTTCAGAATTGCGGGAGGCAATTGACCAGCGCTTGGACGACCATGCGGAAGCGATCGAGTGGATCATGGCTGAATCCGGGGTGGATGAAGAGTCCGGTCGGCAATTGGTTGCATACCTGGAAGAAGGAAAGCGGGTCCTGGGAGTGATCCCGTCCAAGACCAAGGTTGTGGCCGAACGCTTCTTCGATGAAAACGGCGGCATGCAGCTGGTGATTCAAGCTCCGTTTGGGGCCAGGATCAACCGGGCTTGGGGGATGGCGCTTCGAAAGAAGATTTGCCGCACCTTTGATTTTGAACTCCAGGCGACAGCCACCGATGACGGCCTGAACTTCGCCCTGGGACCCGGATTGTCCATGCCGGTGGACGAGATTTTCACCTACCTGAACGAACGGACAATCCAGGACGTGTTGCAGCAAGCCATCTTGCAGGCCCCGCTATTCGGCACGCGTTGGCGCTGGAACGCCACCCGGGCGTTGGCAATCCTGCGGCATAGCGGCGGACGCAAAGTACCTGCTCCTTTGATTCGTATGCGGTCTGAAGATTTGCTGGCATCGGTCTTCCCGGCACAGGTGGCCTGCCAGGATAACGCTATGCCTGGTGATATCGAGATTCCCGACCACCCGTTGGTGTTCGAGACCATGCGCGATTGTCTGACTGAAGCGATGGACGTTGAAGGCTGCAAGGAACTGCTGGGCGGCATCACCGATGGCAGCATCGAGATATTTGGGCGGGATACAGTCCAACCCTCGGCATTCTCCCACCAGATTTTGAACGCCATGCCCTACGCCTTCCTGGATGATGCCCCATTGGAAGAGCGTCGCGCCAGGGCCGTCTCGCTACGTAGGGCCCTACCGGAAGACTCTCGGGACCTCAGTTCCCTCGACCCAGCGGCCATCGTCCAGGAATCGAACAACGCCTGGCCCAGGATGCAAGACGCCGATGAACTGCACGATGCCCTTCTGGTGCTGGGAGTGATTCCCCAGTGGGTGGCCCTGGACAGTGCGTCCGAAGAAGGAAAGGAATCAGTGCCCATCTGGTTTGAGACTCTGAAAACCGCCGGACGTGTTTACTCCATGGAGTCGGACGGTGTTCTGTATTGGGCGGCGGCGGAACGCCTCTCCCTACTCAAGCCAATCTATCCGGACGCCACTTTCTCCCCCGTCCCGCCCTCTCACTTACTTGAACCCGTGGGAGATCAGGAGAATCAACGCCAAGAAAATATATATTGGGTGATGCGCGGCTGGGTGGAGTGTTCTATCCCCCCTCACGGCTACAGAACTAACCCAGCATCTGGGAATCCCGCGGGATGACGTCGTCTACGGTCTGGGCAGACTGGAGAACGAAGGGGTAGTCCTCCGTGGCAGCTTCAGAACCGAAGTTGAGGAAGAGGAATTCTGCGACCGCCGCATCCTCTCTCGCATCCACCGCGCGACCATTGACACCCTTCGTCGTGAGGTTGAACCGGTGCCGCCTGCCACCTTCATGCGGTTCTTGCTCCGTTGGCAGCACGTCGACCCGGCAGTCCGTTTGGAGGGCGAGGGTGGACTGCTGGCGGCCATCGAGCAGCTCCAGGGCTTCGAATCGGCTTCAGGGGTGATTGAAGAGGAAGTCCTGCTCTCTAGGGTGTCAAATTACGACCCGATCATACTGGACCGCCTATGCATGGGCGGTGAAGTGCCCTGGGGCCGAGTTTCGTCAAAAACCGCCCACAAACCGGATGATGCAACACCCCAACCCATGCGTACATCCTTTACTAGGGCCACTCCGATAACAATGGTCCTGCGCGATTCCCTTGATTGGATACTTGGCCCAACGGACCAGGACTCGGCCAGCTTGACCGGTGCCGCCAAAGAGGTGGTCGAGTTTCTGAACAACCGAGGAGCGTCTTTTCTCTCGGACATAGTTTCCGCGACTCAGAGGTTGCCATCCGACGTGGAAGAAGCCCTCAGGAGTTTGGTAGCATCGGGCCGGGTGACCGTAGACGGTGTCGAGGCTTTGCGCCAACGGCTCGGCGGTGTTGTCCGCAGACCTCGCAGAAACAACGGTCGTGGTGGTCGGGACAACAGCCGCACCAGCATCAATCGAAGGCGCGGGTATAGCCGGTGGTCGCTGTTGGAATCATTCGATCCAGTGGACGACCGGAGTGAACCCATCGCACGGCAACTCCTTGATCGCTACGGCGTTATCTTCCCTGAACTGCTAGCTCGCGATGGTCTCACCTATCGATGGAGAGATTTGGTACGAGTCTTGCGGCGACTGGAAGCAAGGGGTGAGATCAGAGGCGGCCGGTTCGTGTCGGGATTCATTGGCGAGCAGTTCGCCCTTCCTGAGGCAGTGGACCAACTCCGCAAGATGACCAATGTTGAGCCCGATGGCCGCTTCATTACGATATCGGCCTGTGGCCCGTTGAACCTGGCCGGGATTACATCACGGGGAAGCAGGGTTCCGGCTGTGGTACGGAACAAGTTGGTACTACGGGACGGGGTCCCCATTGCATCCATGGAGAACGGAGCGGTGGTTGAACTGGCCAATGTCAGTGCCGAGATAATGGATCAAGCCAAGGTACAACTGAGTGTGCCCATATCCCATTCGGGTCATCAGATGGACCGACCTGACTTGGTGACGGTTTAACGGTCGCAGACAGCTCTATACCTCAATGAAACCCGGGGAGATTCCAAGCGCGTCAATTGAAAATCATAGGTGCCTATGCTAACGTTGCTAAGCACTTTCTGCCCCTCTCCACCCCGATAAACACCGGCATTAATCCCGTTTTGCGGGCGACCGGAGCGGCAACTTCACAAAGGCGGCCCCATTGTCCGAGTTCCGTTTCTCCCCCAACCCAAACGACGCGCACCAGGTTGACTGGCAACCCTGGGGCCCCGCTGCATTCGCCAAAGCCCAGGAAGAAGATAAACCTGTCCTGCTCTCCATCTCTGCTGTGTGGTGCTATTGGTGCCACGTGATGGACGAGACCACCTACACCGACTCCGATGTTCAAGAGATCATCCGAGAGAACTTTGTGGCTGTCCGTGTGGACAATGACCACCGGCCGGACATCAACTCCAGATATAACGTCGGCGGCTGGCCCACCACCGGTTTCCTGACCGGACACGGTGGTCTGATCGGTGGGGCAACCTACCTCCCACCAGACCAGTTGATCTCCATGATGGCCGAGTTGATCGACGCCTATAAGAATGACCGGCCCACGCTCTACACCCAAGCCCGTGACCTGTTGGGTCGCCGCAGAGACCACGCCCGACGCACCGTGGCTGGTCCCGAGTTGGACGAGATTGTCGTAGACCGAGTGTCGCGAATCGTCGCCGGCGCCTATGACGCCACAAATGGCGGGTTCGGCAGTGAGCCCAAGTTCCCCAACGCCTCGATCGTACGCCTCATCAACCACCTTTACCGCACCAGCGGAGAGGATTTCTATGCGTCGATGTTGATCAAAACCCTAGACGGTATGTCCCAGGGGCAGGTTTGGGACGAAGCAGATGGTGGTTTCTTCAGACACTGTGCTCAGGCCGACTGGACCCAGCCCCAGCATGAAAAAATGCTGGAAGACAATTTAAACCTGACGCGGGAGTTCCTGGACGCCAGTATCTTATTGGAACGCCCCCAATACCGTGAAACGGCAAAGCAGACCATCAACTACCTTATGGCACAACTTTTTGATCCGGCCGCAACCGGTTTTCGAGGTAGCCAAGGCGCTCACTCGGAGTATTACTCGCTAGACCCAGAACAGCGCGTCGACGCAGAAGCGCCGGCACCAGACCCGTCCTGCTATGCCAACACCAACGCCCTAGCGGTGACTGTACTCTTAGATGCGGCTTGGAAGCTGGGTGATATGTCACTCCAGGCCACCGCATTGCAGATACTCGACAAATTGGATGCCGCGGCGCAGTCTGGCTCGCTCAGTCACGTTTACTCAGCAGAAGGTTCATCCGATGCGCCAGCCCTGTTCACCGATTGGGCCTGGCTCCTGACCGCCCTCACACAAGCCCATGGCAATACCGCCAATGAGGCGTATCTCACCCGAGCCGTGGCTGTGGCTCAATACATGGTGGAGAATTATTTTGACCAAGATGGCGGCGGCTTCTTTGATATTGCCGAGGAAGAAAACCAGATAGGCCATCTCACCGTGCGCGAAAAAACGATGCCTGACAACACCGTAGCTGCTGAGGCCTTGATCCGTCTGCACCAGGCCACTAGGGATGACGACTACCGGCAGATCGCCGAGGCTACTCTGAGCGCCTTTGTCGAAGGCTACCGAGAGAACGGAGAGTTTGCCGCTGAATACGGTTTGGTCGCTCACCTGCTGAAGAACCCAATGGTCGAAGTTACTGTTGAAGGCAACCCGGAAGACGCTGGCTGCCAGGAACTTGTGGCAGCCGCGGCACGGCTACCCCAACCAAATCTTGATATCAAGACTGTAATCGCCGCCGAAGATGATCCAACTGCCCGAGCCCACGTTTGCTTAGACACTGTGTGTCTGCCTCCGGTGGACTCGCCTGCAGCCTTGGCTGAAGCGGTGGCCGGCTTGGCCAATCAGCCAGAAAACCCGTTCCAAGACATATTCCAAGTTTTCCCTGGCAATTAGTTAAAATCCGCCGGAGAATTCGCTGGAAATAGCCATTGGGTGGCGGGTCATTTTGCCCTGGCTGTATCATTACCAACTAGATACCTAAGAGTTTACGGAGGAAATGCGTGCTGCGTAGCGCGGACTGCGGGTCCCTGAGAAGTGAAAATGCCGACGATCAAGTAACCCTGGCGGGCTGGATCGGACGGAGACGTGACCACGGTGGAATCATATTCCTAGACCTGCGAGACAGGTCTGGTATCGTCCAGATCGTGTTCAACCCGGAAACTGCCGCCGAAGCAACTCGCATCGCTGAGGAGCTCAGGCCGGAGTGGGTGGTCCAGGTCAAAGGCACGGTCAACCGACGCCCAGACGGCAGTGATAACCCGGCCATCGCCACCGGCGAGATAGAGGTGATGGCTTCTGAGGTCACGGTTATGAACCGTTCGCTGACCCCTCCGTTCTACATCGAGGACGATGCTGAAGCTGACGAAAGCCTGCGTCTTCGCTATCGGTACTTGGATCTCCGACGCCCCCCGATGCTGCGTAACCTTACCCTGCGTCATGAAGTGGTCAAATACATCCGCAATTTCTTGAACGACCGCGATTTCCTTGAAGTTGAAACCCCCATCCTCATCAAAAGTACCCCAGAAGGAGCGCGAGACTTCCTGGTGCCGAGCAGGATGCAGCCCGGAAATTTCTACGCCCTGCCCCAGTCCCCCCAACAGATGAAACAGCTGCTTATGGTTTCTGGAGTGGAACGCTATTACCAAATCGCACGCTGTTTCCGCGACGAGGACCTGCGGGCTGACCGTCAGCTGGAATTCACCCAGCTCGACCTGGAGATGAGCTTTGTCGAGGAAGAAGACATACTCAATCTAACCGAAGACCTATACACCGGGATGATCGAGTCGGTCACCCCTGAAAAGACACTCCGTAAGCCCTTCCCGCGCATCAGCCACGAAGAAGCGATGGAACGTTACGCCTCTGATAAACCGGACCTGCGCTTTGGCCTGGAGATGACAGACGTTTCCGACCTGGCGAAAGAGACAGAATTCAGGGTCTTTCTGTCCACCGTGGAAGGCGGCGGACAGATCAAGGGTTTCGTCGTCCCCGGCCAAGCCCAGTTTGTGACCGGACAGGTCAAAGAATTAGAGGACACGGCCAAGGCAGCCGGTGCCGGTGGTCTGGTTTACATCCGCTATCGGGGGACCAACCCGGTGGGGGAGTTAACCAGCGAAGAGATATTGGAATCAGCCGGACTGCGTATGCCTCCAGAGTGGCACCAACGCCTGGCCGACAAGATGGGCGCCGGACCCGGGGATATGATCCTGCTGATGGCCGGTCGCCAACCCCGGTTGAACACCTGGTTATCTGCCATGCGGACTCACGTAAGTGAGCTATTAGAGCTGACCGACCCCAATGAGCTGGCATTTGCTTTCGTCACCAGCTTCCCTCTGTTCGACTGGAACGAGGACGCCAAACGTTGGGATTCCTCCCACCACCCGTTCACCTCTCCAGCCAACGGCCAGGAAGCCGACCTGGACGGTGATGACCTGGGAGCTATCAAGTCGAAAGCTTATGATCTGGTCTGCAACGGATCAGAGTTGGCCAGCGGAAGTATCCGGATTCACAACCGTCAACTACAGGAGAAGATCTTCGGCATACTGGGTCACTCCAAAGAAGACACGGAGGCGCAGTTCGGCCAGATACTTGAAGCGTTCGAGTACGGCGCGCCGCCCCACGGCGGTATAGCCCCCGGCATAGATCGGTTGGTGGCCATCCTCTGTGACAGCCCGTCAATCAGGGACGTTATCGCCTTCCCCAAAACGCAGAGCGGGTCTGATCTGCTCTTTGACGCCCCGACTCCAGTCGACCCGAAGCAATTGGAAGAACTCTCACTGGAGAGCACTTTTGAACCCGAGTAACCTTTCAAAATAGACAAAGAAGAAGGCCCGCAGATTATTTCTGCGGGCCTTTTTTATAACCTGAGTAAGGTTCTGGCGGTTAGCCTTCGCCTCTGCGAGCAGCGCCTGTGAGGCTTGCGCGATTATAGAAGGCCAATGCTGCTGCCTCTGTGTTTTCAACCTTGCCGGCCCAGGCAGCAAGGGGCGCTCCCTGCAAACTCCGGCCAAAGGAGAAACTCAACTCCCAGGGTGCCCGAGCGGCCTCAGCCTGCTGATTCATCGAATTCAGGTTGGCAGTCACGGAATCGTCTGGCTCACCACCGGAGAGGAACACCACTCCGGGCACGGAAGCTGGCAAGACCCTCTTGAACGCATCAATGGTCTTTTCAGCAACTTCGTCTGGACCAGCCCTTTTGGCAGCGGAACCTCCGGAAATCACCATACTCGGTTTCAGTAACATGCCTTCCAGTTCAACCTTCTGCTGGGCTAGTTGGTCGAAGACCTCGCGGAGGGTGTCCTCGGTGACTTCGAAGCAACGGTCGATGTCGTGGTCGCCGTCACGGAGAATCTCCGGTTCAACGATCGGCACCAACCCCGCCTCTTGGCTGAGCGCGGCAAAACGAGCTAGCGAATGGGCATTGGCCGCAATGCAGTAATCAGAAGGTGTGCTGTCGTTGATGCTGATAACCGCCCGCCATTTGGTAAATCCGGCGCCCAGTTCAACATACTCTTTAAGACGGTCACGCAGGCCGTCCAGTCCCTCTGTTACCAGCTCGTCTGGTGACTCGGGCAGTGGAATCGTGCCCTTATCCACCTTGATACCTGGGATGATTCCCTGATCAGATAGTACCTTTACCATGCGGGAGCCATCGGCGGCGTCCTGCCTGATGGTTTCATCGAACAAGATCACACCGCTGATGAATTCGTTGACACCTGCGGTGCGAAACAACATCTCACGGTAGTTCCTGCGGTTCTCTTCAGTGGACTCTACGTTGATGCTGTCAAATCGTCTTTTAATTGTGCCGCTGCTTTCGTCAGCTGCCAGGATACCTTTGCCCTGGGCAACCAGCGCTTGAGCGGTTTGGACTAATCGTTGCTTATCCATCAATCACCTCTCGTCATCGTATTATCCTAGTTATGTCTAGTGTCAATCAAGTCTCTTAGCCGCCACTAATAACAGACACTGTAGATTCCACAACGTCTTTATTACCGAGAATCAGAGGAGTCCGCTGGTGCAACTCCTTGGGAGGGATGTCAAGAATCCTTTCGTAGCCCGTGGAAGCGGCCCCTCCGGCCTGTTCGGCGACGAACCCCAAGGGATTGGCCTCGTACATCAACCTGAGACGGCCATCCTTGCGGTTGACATCTGCTGGGTAGGCGAAGATGCCACCCTTCAAGAGATTGCGGTGGAAATCGGCCACCAGAGAGCCGACGTACCGTTGGGAGTATTTATCGCGCAGTAGCTCAATGGCTTTCTTGGTAGGCTCGTCCAGAACCTTGCTGTTGCCCTCGTTGGTGCTGTAGTAAGGACAATCAGCCGGAATCGAGATGTTGGGGTGGGTCACGGCGAAAGCGCCGGAATCTGAATCCAGGGTAAAGCCGCAAACAGTGTCTTTGGTGGCGAGCACCAGAACCGTGCTTGATCCGTAGACCACGTAGGCGGCAGCTACCTGTTCGCTGCCCTTTCGCAACAACGAATCGTCGTTGACCGTCTCGCCATCGTTCTTCTGCCAGATGCCGAAGATGGAACCGATGCTCACTGCAACGTCGATATTGGAGGAACCGTCCAGCGGGTCCATCAACACGATGAAACCGTCGGCAACGTCTCCCTCGACAATCACCGGGTTCTCGATCTCTTCGCAGCCGATGGCGGCCACGTGGCCAGAACCGGAAAGAGTCTCAACGAAGATATTGGAACTCGCCTCATCCAGACGCTGAACTATCTCGCCCTGGACGTTGGTCTCTCCCGTGGTGCCCAGAGCATCGGCCAAGGCGGCCTGCTGCACCTGCTCTTGGACCCGCCGAGAGCCCTCTGCTATGGCCATGATCACGGCACCAAGGCCTTGATTCTGACCCTTATCTTGCCATTCTGTTTTGACGTACTCTTGGAGAGTCGTTCTATTCCCTGTTACCGGCACGCGTCACCTCCCGCACTGAATTACCCGTTCGTACTTAACCTGGGTCCCACCCGGTTTGTCGCATCATATTATGTCAAATAATTCGCTCTGACACTATCCCAAAATATCTGACTTTCAAACGAAGAAAGCCACACTGAATCGGGTCGTTCATCCAGGCACCGAATAGGCGTGAAATCTAACCCGTTACGCGACGCGCCCAATTCTAGCAGTCGGGGTATTTACGAGTCAATTTGTTTCCAATCGAAGCTGGCCGGACGGCATTCCTTGGTGACTGTGAACCCACTTTAGCCGTTGCCCAGGGTTTGGAACGGGTGTATATTCATCATTAGAATACTCGCCATTCACCTGGATACGGGGTGCCATCTGTTGTGGCCGCTCCGACCACCGGGCGCAGATTTAGGAAGAAGAACTTGGGCGATTTTCTTTTATACCCGATCATCTTCGCGGCCGTTGGGTGGGCCGCTCGCTTGGCAAAGGCCAAAGGACGCAACCCGTGGATCTGGGGCGGGGCCGCGGTTCTGCTGAGTCTGCTGCATGTCCCGCAAACTGCTCTCCTAAGCGTGATTCCAGCCTTTGTCCTCTTATTCATCAAGAGCCCATCCATCTCACCTACCGATGAAGAAAACCGTCTGGCGTGCGCAAGGTGCGCCAAGCCTCATTCGGAGGGCCAGCACTTCTGTACCGGTTGCGGCTGGGATTTGAGCGAAACCTATTCCCCTGAAGCTGCTGAAGAAGGCCAGCCCTTCCCCGCACGTCCACCGGTTCAGGCAACTATCCCTTCCACCGGTGTGGCCCAACCAGTTGAGGCTGTCGAGCCTCCTCAGCACGAAGAAGCTACGCCGGTTTCGGAAGCACCTGCTGAAGAAGAGCCCATCGCAGTGACTGACGAAGCCGAAGAGGTTACTCCTGACGCGGAGACGGCAGGTGAAGAACCAGCCACCGAGCATGTTCCATGGGGTACCTACGACCCCGGCCTGGCACCGACCGCCGCGGTGATGGTCTCAAGGGGAATGGAACGGTTCCAAGAAGAGAAATACCAGGAGGCGATCGACCAGTTCACCAAAGCGATCGCTCTGGATCCCAACTATGCTGAAGCCTGGGAAAAACGGGCTGAAGCCTATGCCCAGATGGGACGCTCACAACAGGCGGCGGATGACCGACGTCACCTGCAAGGCCTTGATCCCAGTTCTTCACCCGGCTAGAAAACCTGCCTGAACCAAGATTATCGGAAAAAGGACCACCAAGAATGTGGTCCTTTTTGATTTCTAGACCGCCATTATGTGATAGCCGGCATCGACGGGGATAATCGCGCCAGTGATACCGCTGGAGAGCCCGCTGCACAGGAACAAGGCTGTCTGGGCGACTTCGTCAACAGTGATGTTCCGTTTCATTGGCGCTTTCTCAGCCGCAGCGTGATGCATGTCCCTGAACCCGCTGATCCCGCGGGCCGCCAGGGTCTGCAGCGGACCGGCCGAGATGGCATTGATCCTGATGTCCTGTTCTCCGTACTCGAACGCTAACTGACGCACGCTATGTTCCAGCGCGGCTTTGGCGGTGCCCATTACGTTGTAGCCCGGATACACACGCTGCGAGGCGTCGAAGGTCATCGCCACCACGCTCCCGCCATCGATCATCAACGGAGCGGCGTGGCGCACCAACGGCAGCAGCGAGTAGGAACTGACTTCTAAAGCGACTCTGAAACCTTCCCGTGACGTGTCGGCAAACTGGCCGTCCAGGTCTTCCCGATTGGCAAATGCAATACTGTGGATCAGGAACGAGATGTCGCCAAATTCTTCTTTGAGTGTCTGGAACACCTGGGCGATCTGCTCGTCGTCGGTAGCATCACAAGGCAGGGTGAGTGCCCCATCCAAGGTAGCCGCCAGGCCTTCCACGCGCTCTTTAAGGCGGTCTCCCTGGTAAGTCAGGGCGATACGCGCTCCAGCTTGGGAGAGGGCCTGGGTGATGCCCCACGCGATACTGCGGTCATTTGCTACGCCAAAGACGATTCCTTTCTTGCCTGACAGGTCTATGGGAAACACCTGACTACCTCTCTAACTCTAAAAGTCTGCGTCTACTGGAAATCCGTTGAGCCGATCACTGGTGGTCTAAGCGAAAACCGGAGCCACCTGCTCCAGGAAGATGTCCAACTGTTTTTCCGGGTCGAAGCTGGCGAACCGGACGATGACCGTTTCTGCCCCTGCTTCCACGTATTCGGCTATTCTGTCTTTAACCCTTTCCGCGCCGCCAAAGGGTCCCCAGCGGGTGCCCCAGATATCCGACCCGTAGTAGCCCGTCAGCCATTCCACGGCATCGGCCTCAGCGGCTGGCAGATCAGGGTTCATGTTCACCGTCATATAGAAAGTGTTTTCGATGCTCTTTGGATCACGTCCAATCTCTACGGCCTTCTCAGAAACCTGCTGGATCACCTGGGCGAATTCCTCTGGCGTATCAGAGATGGAGATTATCCCAGCGCCCAATTGGGCCGCTCTACGAACCTGAGCTTTGCTCTGGGCTCGGTAATGGGTTCCCAACAGAAAGGGGATTCCGGCCGGGTTGGTGGGCACTGGACGCATCAAGGCCGAGTCCAATTCAAAGTCGCGGCCACGGAAATCGAACGGTTTGCCCGATCCCAAACCCTGGACTATCTTGATGATTTCCTCAAACCGACGACCCCGACTCGCTGTAGGGACTCCCGCAGCTATCCACTCGCGTTTCTGGTCGTCGTTGAATGCCCCGCCGACACCCGCGCCGATGATTAGCCGCCCTTCGGATATGAGGTCTGCCGTTGCCAGGGCCTGGGCAAGGAGCACCGGATGACGCAAGGCAGGAAGTAAGACAGCAGTTCCGAGTCTGATCCGGCTGGTCCTTGCGGCCAGCGCGCTGAGGATGGATACAGGTTCCATCCTGGGTTTGGCCATTAGACTGTCGCCAACCCAAACCGAATCGAGTCCCGCCTGTTCCACAGACTCAGCCAACGCGAATATCCGGTCGATATTCGGTGGCTGAGCACCGCGCAACAATAGACCGCGGGTGGGCAGTAATATGCCTAGTTTAACTTTAGTCATTGATGGATGTTGGTTATAGGGAAGCTATTTCTTGGATTAGACAGGGCCAGACTTCCATTCTTCTGCCAGGCGTTCCAAAAGGCCCGGTTCCATGTGCTGGAACGTCTCCAGGTCGTCAACCACGTCCAGGTCGAACCCGATCCCTTGGCTGGAGTTTATGGCCACTGAGGTTTCGAGCCTGGCCGCCTGGGTGAGATGTTTCATAAAGCTGGCCTGTCCCAATTCAGGCTCCAGCGGCACACCCAGGGGAACCAATATCGAGTTCGTGCCACCGTCTCGTCGTGCTGGGCCTAGGGTGACATTTCCCTGTCTGCGGGAGGCCTGCATCATGCTGTGGATGTCTGCAGGCTTCAAGAAAGGAAGGTCTCCGGCGACGAACAGCGCCGACTTTTCCTCTGCAAATGCGAGGCCAAATGCCTTCTTCAAGGTGTCGTTGAGGTCCGTACCCAGTTCCTCCATCCACCTCGCTCCCAAAGATCGGACCAATCCCTGCACTCGTTCATCGCCGCCGACCACCCAGACCGTATCGACTCCGGCACCCTGAATAGCCAATATCACCCGACGGAGCATACCCAAGACCAAGTCAGCCCTCTGCTCCTCGGTGAGATCTTGGCTCAACCGGGATTTACCCTGAGATAAGGGTTTCATCGGGATTATTGCAACTACGTTGTGGGCTTCTGTGACCATAAGATTACGGGCAATTGGTTAAGCTGGTTCTTCAGGCTACTCGGCCAAAGTCAGGATTTCCCTGGCAAGCGCAATTTTATCCTCTGACGTACTCATGATAGTCGAAGTTACGAGCGGAGTTATACCCAGTTCCTCAATTTCTGCTGCCAAAGCTTGATCCTGGGTGTCCATCACAAACACGTCGCAGATGTCCCGGTACTCCCGTGCAACTTGCACGCAGGAGACCTCTTTTCCCAGTTCGGCCATGATCTTGCCCGCAGGACCTTTGACCGCGTCGCCGCCGACTATCGGGCTGACGCAGATTTTCTTTCCTGGAAACGCGCGGATTCGTTGTCGGACCGCCGGTAGAGCCAGGATCGGCCCTAAGCTGAGATACGGATTTGAGGGACACATCACCAGCATTCCCGACCTGGTCAGTGCGTCTTGAAACCCAGGAGAGACGCTTGCGGTCTCAGCTCCCAGATAGCGTACTTCAGAGACAACTGGTTCGGCCCGGCGTCCCACAAAATACCGCTGCATGGGGAGCTCACCTTCGTCGGTGGCAAGAACTGTCTTCACCGGATCGTCGCTCATGGGAACAACAATCTGCGTTACCCCCAAAGAACGGTTCAGTTCATCCGTGACCTCGGACAATGTCTTGCCATCAGACAAAAGCTGGGTTCGCCGGATGTGGGTGGCGAGATCGCGGTCACCCAGGTTGAACCAGGTGTCCACACCAAACTTGCCGAGCATCTCCAAAGCCGTGAACGTATCGCCGGCCACACCCCAACCCGTCTCTTCATTTGAAAGACCGGACAGGGTGTACATCATTGTGTCGAGATCAGGGGAGACATGAAGACCATGGAACGTTTCATCGTCGCCTGTGTTGACACAGACCGTCAAGTCGCCGGGACGAAGGGCAAGCGCCAATCCTAAGGCCAACTTGGCCCCACCGACGCCACCAGCCAGAGCCAATACACTAGGGGAATTTGGAAAACCCTCTGTCGCTGCCATTAACAGCCGGGCCGAGAGTGACCCAAAGTGTTAATAAATCCGGTCTGAATCAAGGGACGGCTAAACCTTGGACTTCGGGGAAGTTGAAATTTGGTTGGGGTGCTCAAACCGGTAGTCTTCCAGCTTGACCATCCGGCTGTAAGACCCAAATATATCTTCCACGTTATCGCCCACCAGATCCAGAGGATCAAGTTCTTGGTCAGTGTCGCTAAACACCCGCCGTGTCTTGTAGGTGGTGTAGCGTTCCGCAGGGATTCTCCCAGCCTGGCGTATCAACTGCCGGAACTCAGACGGGCGCATGAGCTGCCCGTGCTGTGCGCCAGCGGCGGTGGAGATGCTTTCGTTTATCAGGGTGCCACCCAAGTCGTTCACTCCAGCCGTTAACAGAAGCTGCGACATACGGGGGCCCTCTTTCACCCAGGATGCCTGGATATTGGGTATCCAGTTGTTCAGCATGATCCGGGCTATGGCATGCATCTTGATGACATCGATCCCGGTGGGACCGGGTCGAACATCATCAACAAGGCTCTTCATGAACATCGGGGCTTCTGTATGGACGAAGCTCAAAGGCACAAACTCGGTGATACCACCGGTTTGCTGTTGGATACCCCGGATGAGGTCCATGTGTTTCGCCAGCTGCATCGGAGTCTCAAGATACCCAAACATCACAGTTGAGGTTGTCGGGATACCCAACTCATGGGCAGTGGTGATGACCTCTTTCCATTTGTCCACCGTGATCCGCCCGGGTGAGATCTTGTCCCGTAAACCCTGGTCCAGTACCTCCGCGGAAGTACCTGGCAGACTACCTACACCAGCGGCCTTCAGTTCAGTCAGATAAGACTTGATGGTAGTTTCGGAACGGATCGAACCGTACAGCACTTCCTCTGGTGAGAACCCATGGATGTGCATGTCCGGCAATTCTTTCTTGATGGTCTCGCAGAGGCGGATATACAGGTCGCCTTCCATCTTGGGGGGAAGACCCGCCTGCACACAGACTTCTGTCGCGCCGTAGTCCCAGGCTTCTTTGGCTCTACGAACGATCTCTTCAGGTGGCAGCAGATAGCCTTCTTCCTCACGGAAATCACGACTGAAGGCACAAAACCCACACCCTTTGATGCAGACGTTGGTGAAGTTGATGTTGCGGTTGACCACGTAGGTGACAATGTCGCCAACCGTGCGTCTACGCAGTTCATCCGCGACCATCACCAGGGCGTTGTAGTCCTGGCCTTCCGCACCAAACAAGACCACAGCATCGTCTGGAGTGATGTCATCCCCGGCCAAGGCCCGGTCCAACACCGAGGCTGTCGCGGGCGTGACCGTGCTGATCATCGAGTTCAGGTCTTTGACCTGAGATTCGATTGATGAGCTTTGGTCTTCAGAATTTGCTGGCATATCTCTGCATTCCCCCTTGAACATATCCCTCTGCATCGGCCAGGGCCGAGACCTTTTGTTGGAGGGAGGCGGGTAGAAATTCTTTCGTATCTAAAAAGTACTCTGGATAGACTGGAAGCCTGGGCTTCAACTCGAATCCGGCAGCCTCGGTTTTCTGCTTGAGGTCGTTTAGGGCCGGCCATGGGGCTTCTGGATTTACGAAGTCGATGGTCAACGGAGAGACGCCGCCCCAGTCATTGATCCCGGCATCCAAGTATATATGGTAATCCTTGGCGCTCAGGTTTGGCGGCACTTGCAGGTTGGCATTTGCTCCCAATATCAATCGGGCCGCCGCTACCGTCCACAGGAACTCTTCTGTCTCGGCGTCGGGTGAATCCCCCATCGCCGTTTGGGGCTTGGCCCGGAAGTTCTGGATTATCACTTCCTGAACGTGACCATGCTGGGCGTGTAGGTCGGCTATCGCCAGTAACGATTCGATGCGGTCACGGCGGCTCTCACCTATGCCGATGAGGATACCAGTGGTGAATGGCACCCGCAACTCTCCGGCAAGCTCCAGCGTCCGCAGGCGCACCCGTGGCCGCTTGCTGGGCGCGAATTCGTGGGGGCCACCCTCCGCCCAAAGCACGTCACTGGTGCTTTCCAGCATCAGTCCCATGGAGGGGTTAAATGGCTTGAGGGCATCTATCTCGCGGCGAGCCATCGTCCCTGGGTTGGCGTGGGGCAGCATGTCGGTCTCTTCCAGTACCAACTGGCAGGCGTGGGTCAGATACTCCAGAGTGGTCTTGAAGCCACGGTGTTTCAACCATTCTCGTGCCTCTGAATAGCGCTGTTCCGGCCTTTCTCCCAGGGTGAACAGGGCTTCGGTACAACCAAGGGCAGCACCAACATTTGCCACGTCGAGTATCTGTTCCGGTTTCATAAACAGGTCTTTGCCAGCCTGTTGCGGGTCCTTTCGGAAGGTGCAGTACCCGCAGAAATCGCGGCAAAGATGGGTCAGGGGAATGAATACTTTAGGAGAGAAGGTGACGACTTTCCCTTTGGTCTGGTCTCGCATCGTTCCGGCGACTGCACACATCTCTTGGATGGCTTCAAGATTGGCCGAGAGGAAAGAATAGGCGTCGGTCTCAGCCAGGGCGGTTCCAGCCTGGGCCTTGGCTAGAACTTCCCCTATGGGCGTACCGCTATCTGGCATTTGTGTTGCATCGCCAGAGTGGACGGATACGGTCAATTGAACTCCGTTGGCTTCATTTGAGTGGAGCCAGGAACCAGTTACGAATCAGCCTGGATGAACGACTATTGTAGACCGTTGGAACTAGGTGGGCAATAAGCTAATGGAGGAGACTCAGAAGAAAGGGAGAAGCTGTTGGTTAGAAACCGTTGAAGCGAGCCTGGTCAGTAGTGTCTAGAGCAGCGTACGGTTTGCCCAGGTGGTCGTGAGCGCGGCGGGTGGCAACCCGGCCTCGCGGGGTACGCTCCAAGAATCCCAGTTGCAGCAAGAACGGCTCCCAAACATCCATGATGGTATCAGAATCCTCGTTCAAGGATGCTGCCAGGGTCTCTAGGCCCACCGGGCCGCCGGAGAACTTGTCGATGATGCTAATCAACAGCCGGTGATCGGAGCGATCCAGTCCAAGGGCGTCCACATTAAGTTGGTCAAGGGCCGCCTTGGCCACCGGACCATCAACCTTGTTATCGGCTTTGACCAGTGCGTAGTCACGGGTGCGCTTCAGGAGTCGGTTGGCCACACGAGGCGTTCCTCTGGAGCGGGAGGCAATCAATTCAAGACCCTCGTCGTCCGCGTCCATTTCGAGGATGCGGGCAGAGCGATCTACAATCACTTTCATGTCGGTCGGCTCATAGTAATCCAAACGACAGATCGACCCGAAACGGTCTCGTAGGGGTGCGCTGACCATCGAGAATCGGGTCGTTGCTCCGACCAGGGTGAATGGGTTGATTCGGAGATTGACGTTTCGCGCAGCGAGGCCTTTGCCGACCATCCAAGAGAGGAAGAAGTCTTCCATCGCGGAATACAGGACTTCTTCAACCACCCGGTTCAGACGGTGTACCTCATCTATGAATAGCACATCGTTCGGTTGGAGACTGGTTAGGATGGCAGCCATGTCCCCGGCCCGTTCAACGGCCGGGCCAGATGTGACCCGTATAGCGACGTCCATCTCAGAGGCGATGATATTGGCCAGGGTGGTCTTGCCTAGCCCGGGAGGGCCGTAGATGATGACGTGGTCCAGGGCTTCTTCACGAATCTTGGCCGCCTGGATGGATATGGAGAGGTTTTCTTTGGTGTTGGACTGACCTACGAAATCGTCCAGCGATTTAGGGCGCAAAGACACATCGATGTCTTCTTCTCGGAGGTCACCGGACACCAGCCGTTCGGCCATCCTAATCTTCCCTCACCCTATTATTTGCACAGCACACATGGCCCTGATATTGCCCAACCTATTTTAGCCGGACTGCCATACCGACGGTCAAGAATCGGCTGTCATGTTTTTAACCAACATACTTGCGAAACACCAGGCAGGCGTTCTGTCCGCCGAAGCCAAACGCGTTCGATAGAGCGACCTGAACGTCTTTAGCCCGAGCCTGGTTTGGCACATAGTCCAGATCGCAGGACGGGTCTGGGTTCTCGTAGTTGGCCGTCGGGTGGATCATCCCTTCAGTGATGGTCTTCACGCAGGCAGCAGCATCAAGGGAACCGGCTGCTCCCAGGGAATGACCGATCATCGACTTGGTTGAACTGATGGGGATGTTGTAAGCCTGGTCTCCAAATAACCGCTTGATCGCCACAGTTTCCAGAGTATCGTTCAGCGGGGTCGAGGTGCCGTGGGCATTGATGTAATCAACCTGTTCTAATGAAACGCCAGCATCGATCAACGACATACGCATCGCCTCTGCGGCGCTGGTGCCGTTTTCTTCCGGCTGTACCGGGTGCCCAGCATCGCTGGTGGAACCGAATCCGGCCAACTCAGCCAGGATATTGGCCCCACGTGCCAGGGCATGTTCCAGGCTTTCTAGTACCATGATCACCGAGCCCTCGGATGGGATGAAGCCGTCCCTCTCCGAATCAAATGGCCTGCTTGCCTTCTGGGGTTCGTCGTTTCTAGTACTGAGGGCCCGCATGACCGCGAACCCGGAGAGTCCGAGTAGGCTGATACCGGCTTCGGTTCCGCCCGCCAGCATCACATCGGCGGTGCCCCGCTGGATGACCGCCATGGCGTCGCCCAGGGCCTGGTTGGACGCGGCGCAGGCCGTGGTCGCTGTGGAGTTGTAACCGTGTGCGCCGGTGTACCGACTTACTGCTGCAGCTGCCATGTTGGGGAGAATCATCGGGAAGAAGAAGGGAGACATCCGCATCCCGCCGCGGTCGGCCAGTATCCGACAGTTCTCCTCCAGGGTTGGGAACCCGCCGTTGCCGTTCCCCAGTATCACGCCAACCCGGTATGGATCGTCTTTGGAGATGTCGTAGGCTGCTGCTTCCACGGCTTGTAGGGCTGCAGCGACTGCCAACTGGGTGAATCGGGCCATCCTGCGGGCTTCCTTGCCGGCGATATATGTCCCTGGATCGAAGCCCGAGACCTCACCGGAAATCTGACAGGGGTAACCCTCCGGATCGCACAGGGTCATTGGGCCGATTCCTGATTTGCCTGCGGCCAGATTCTGCCAATACTCTTCAGGGGTCTCGCCCAAGGGAGTCATTGCTCCCATGCCGGTGATTACTACCCTAACCCGCTCATCTGCCACTGGAGACGCTCCTGGTTGTTTGATTGATGCCTCTGATTCCTTAACCCGTGGAACCCGGCTTGGACAGTCCGGGATATATCTCTGGTTCGATGCCCAATGCCGATTCCCTAACCTCGGCTGTAAGGAATAGTGAGCCCGTCGCCAGCACCAGGTCGTTTTTACCGGCCGAGTCAAGCGCCAGCCTGAGGGCTTCAGCCACCGTTGGCGCTGTCTCCACTGATTGGTTGAATAATCCAGCAACCTCTTCGGGGGCCAGCGACCGTGGATGTCGAGAGACCGTCGCGAATACCGAGTCGGCTTTACTATCCAGGGACTGGGCCATACCTTCGATGTTCTTATCTCTGGAGAACCCGGTTACCAGAATCAGCTTTTCATAGTTCAGGTACTTGGGCAACGCTTTAAGCAAGCTCTGTACTGAGTATACGTTGTGGGCCCCGTCAGCCACCAAGAGTGGAGAACGCGATAATACCTCCATCCGGCAAGGCCAACTGACCTGTCCAAAGCCGACTTCCATGGCATGGGGGGTGACTTTTACCCCCTGGCTGGCAAGCGCTTCCAATGCAGCCACAGCAGACGCGGCGTTCTCCAGTTGGTAGTCGCCAAGCAGGGGCATATAGAGATCGTACTCACCGTTGCGACCTCTAACTTGGAACCTCTGGCCGTCGGTGCCACTGCGACCTTCTTCCCAGGTAACGTCACGGCCCACCAAGATTGGCGCTGCTTCTTTTTCCTGACAGGCAGCCAGGATCGGCGCCAAAGCCTCGGGAGTTTGCGGGGCAACCACGACCGTTGATCCGGATTTGATGATCCCAGCTTTGTCGGCAGCTATCTCCTGGATGGTGTCTCCGAGAATGGCCATGTGGTCCATGCTGATGGATGTGATGACGCAGACCCCGGCGTCCAGGACATTGGTTGCATCCAGTTTTCCACCTAGTCCCACTTCGATCACCTGCGCGTCGACCCGATCTTCGGCAAAACACTGGAAGGCCATGCCCGTCAGGTATTCGAACAGAGTCAACGGTCCTATTGCATCATCGGCTTTCAGTTCTTCATGGATGGGCCAAAGTCCGTCAACCAATCCCGCAAACACTTCTTGGGATACGGACTCGGAATCGCGTCTGATCCTCTCTCTAAAGGTGTGCAGGTGGGGGGATGAATAGAAGCCGGTCTTGTATCCCGAGGCTTTGATCGCAGCGTCGCATAGGGCTGCGGTGCTGCCTTTGCCCTTGGTGCCAGCGATGTGGATAGCCGGGACTTGGTGCTGGGGATTGCCCAGTCGTTCCAGCAAGGACTCCATCCGGCTCAGGTCATAGATGGCCTTCTGACGCGGACCAGTGACCGCGTTCCTTTCATGGTCAACCAGGGCTAGCAGTCGAGCGATCGCCTGAGGGTAGTCCACTTGGCTCCTAAAATCGGGCGGGGAGAGAGTCAGGTTAAAGGTCTGGAAGAAGCTATCTGTGAAGTATCAGTGGTCCCGGATACGGCTGGGCATCCCGCCCAGTAGCATCTGCAGCCCGTCTCCAAAGCCGATGGAGTTCACGTAATCAATGTTACCTGCCAGCGACTGGGGGGTAAACCCAAACACCCGCTCAACCTCACCCATCTCGGCCACACTTCTTATGCCAAGCATCTTGATCTGCTCAGTCGTGATCGGCACTCTGGGCAGGATTCCCTGGCTGACCGCCGCCACGGCGCGCATCAGCCAAACTGGCAGATGAAACCTCAGGCGACGTTTGCCCATGGCTTTGGCCACCTCGGTTACCAATTCGTTGTAACTCAGACGTTCGGTGCCTCCGATGTCGATGGTCTTTCCCTTGAGGTCTTCCCTTCCCAAAGTTATGGCGATACAACGGGCCAGATCATCAGCGGCCAGAGGTTGCAAACGGTTTCGTCCCGACCCGATCACCGGGACCAATGGGGACAGACGCACCATTCCAGCCAGGGCGTTCAGGAATTCATCACCCTCGCCAAACAGCATGGACGGCCTGAAGATGGTGAAGTGCATCCCGCTTTTAACGACTTCCTGTTCGCCCAGCCATTTGGTGTAGAGGTAAGGGTAGGTCTGGTCGTTGGCAGCGCCGATGACACTCACATGCAGAAAATGGCTGGCTCCGGCTTCTTTTGCAGCTGCCAGCACGTTCGCCGTGCCTTCTCGATGAACCGCGTCAAATGAGTTGCGCCGTGTTGGCCGAATGACTCCCACCAGATGGATCACCGATTCGGCGTCGTAGAATGCGCTCTTCAACGAAGCGGGGTCGCCGATGCTGCCGTACTGGACCTCTACCTCCCGGTGGGGAAACATCCGTTCCCGGCCCGGTGTGTGAACCAGACAGCGCACCTGTTGGCCACGGTCCAGTAGTTCACGGACCACTCTCCGGCCAAGAAACCCGGTGGCACCGGTAACCAAAACAACCAAGTCTACTTCTCCACTGACCGAACCAGCCTTTGACTGATGGGGAAATCACGGCAGGATTCTTGGAACAACGGTGGCAAATCCGTCTGCGTCGTGTCAAGGGAATCTCGGACAAAGTCTACCGGAAGCCGCCGATTATGAAAGGAATCAAGGGGACATGCTGCGGTAGAATTGGCGCAACGCAACGCCAGCCGGAAATTCGGCACGATCTATGGAGCAGCACATGGATGATTTGGATCTGCACTTTGGCGCGGGGATCGCACTGGGCGCCAGTGAAACCATCCGGCAAGCACGCTGGATGGAGGAATTGGGCTACGAATATTTCTCCTCGGGCGAGCATTTCATGCGCGGAGATCCGCCGGGTACGACCCACGCGACCTTGCCTTTACTGGCAGTGGCCGCCGGAGCAACCGACAACCTGCGTGTCCTTTCTTCAATCATCCTGACACCCTTCTACCATCCATTGATGCTGGCGCGTACGACTGCCACTCTGGATATTGCATCCGGAGGACGTTTGACGCTTGGTGTGGGTGTTGGTGGCGAATTCCCGGTCGAGTTCGAAGCTGCCGGCCTACAGGTGAACCAACGGGGCCGCCGGACTGACGAGTGCCTGGATGTGCTACGCCAACTTTGGACTGGAGAGCGGGTGACATTTTCCGGTCGGCATTTTCAAATGACCGGCGCCATGATCAACCCAACGCCCACCCAGAAACCAAACCCGCCGGTGTGGGTATCGGGTCGACGGGATGCAGCCATGCTACGCGCCGCAACTTACGGGGACGGCTGGATGCCCTATTTCTATGATGCTCCCAGATACCGTGATAGCGTGGAAAAAATCAAAGGTTTCGCCGCCGCTGCGGGCCGGGATATAACAAATTTCCAGTGGGCACACTTCCCATACATCGCCATTTACCCCACAGAGCAGGAGGCCGCGGAGGTTGCGGCAAGACAGTTAGGCGGTCGTTATCTCTACGGCGGAGAGTTCTTGGACATCGTCAGGAAGTATTGCCTACTTGGGACCGTTGAGAATTGCGTCGAACAACTCCAGGAATACATCGACGCTGGCGCGCGACATATCGTCTTCAGCATCAGTTGCCCCATGGAAGACAGGGAACGCCATTTAGAGGTCATCGCCAAAGAACTGATACCCCACTTCCAAAGCAAATAGAAAATAATGGTGAGCAAACCGTAAAGCTAGGCACAAACGGATACAGACGTTATGACAATTTGGCTTTTCTGGCGTAGAATATGATGGAGTTCATATAGTCAACGAATCCTATTGATAACAACTATAGAATAACTGGACGTTCCTCTCTATAAAAACACTCAAAAACCTAGTGTCTCAGGTAGGGAAATCAGTTATTTTGGATACGGGTCGTCCTGTATAATAGGGCGCGAACCAAAACCGAGCAGCGGTGGATTTAGCTTCAGCTTGCCAATGTTCACCGCAGGTAGCACAAGGTTACTCGCAGATCGCAAGTGACCAATCCAGGCCTACTACATCGTCTGGCGATTGCCAGCAGGAGCAAAGATGTCGCGAATAAAACGGGTGATGCTGTTTCAACCAGCGTCAGCCGGTGGGAATTTTGAATACGTAGCCATTCCCAGGCAGGGGATGCTCTTCCTTTCCGGAGCGTTAGCCCAGTGGGAAGGCCCCAACATCTACGAGCGCGAGATTTGGTTTGAAGACCGGTCCGGCCTCATGGATCCGGAACAAGACCTGGAAGGCATCGATATCCTCATGGTCACGGCCCTCATCAATGAGGCACCCCGCGGGTATCAGTTAGCAAAGTTAGCAAAAGAATTTCATCCGAATATCATAACCATCGGTGGCGGCCCCCAGATGAGCCCCCTCGCCGAAGAAGCCTTTAACTACGGCGACTTCGACGTGATCGTAAACCGAGAGGGCGAAGATATCATCGGCCAGTTGTCTGATGTGTTGTTGGAGCACGGCCCTGGCGACCGTGACCAATATCTGGCTAAGATTCCAGGCATCACCTATCGGAAAGATGGCGGAATCGTCGAGACCCGGCGATCGGGTCTGGTCACTCCAGATTTCGTAGAACTGCCGGATTTCCGCTCTATCAAAGACCTCAATTCAGCCAACCCCATGGTCGGCGCAGTCATAGAAACCATCAGAGGGTGCACTGAAAACTGCACCTATTGTCAGGTCATCCAGCAATTCTTGGGTTACCGGATGATCTCCCGCGAGACTGAATTCAAACGTTTGGCCCAACTCCGTGAGTTAGCCGCTGACGGTTTGATCCACTCCTCCCGGAACGGCGAGTTCCAGGTATTCATCTCAGATGACCTGCATACCCCGCCGAAACGGGCCGTCAAATTCCGTGATGAGCGTCTAGCCCGTCTCCAAGGATGGAAGGGCCACACAGACGGCATGAACATGATCTGCCAGGTCAGGGCCGAAGTCGGCCAGGACCAGGAACTTACCGCTGCGATGCAGGACGCCAACATCAGCATGATCTATGTGGGCGTGGAATCGGACAACGCCGAAAACCTGCTGGCAGTGAACAAACGGCAGGAACCCGGTCAGATGCACAAGGACCTGGATTACCTCAATAATGAGGGTCTAGCCGTCGTTGCGATGACCATCATCGGATTGCCGTTCGACACTGAAAAGAGCATTATGGATCTGGCGGATTGGGTAACCACCGTCAGCAAATATCAGACCGTGAACTTCCTGACACCGCTTCCCGCAACTTCCAACTGGGACACATTGGTTCCGCTGGATGAGAACGGTGACGTATTGGCGGAAGGCGTGATGCGTCCGTACCATCTCTATACCGGCAGGCAGTTTGTCCACCAGGACAAGCGCTGGACCATGCAAGAGAGCAGGGACCTGTTTGACCGGTACACGGCCAAACTAAACCCGGTTGATGACCTCTATCGACGTATCTTCCGGATCCTTCGCACCTACAAACTCAGATTGGCGGCAACCAGCCGTGATATGAGTGAGATATTGGCCACCAAGCTGAATGATGCAACGGGTTCGCTCAGAAACTGGTCTGATACGGCGTCACTGACCGGCCTGGAATTCGGCGACAACATCGCCGAACAGATGGCGGACCTCATCGACCAGATTCGCTCCGTGTCACAGCCACTGGCCAACGCCAGAAAGGAAGCAGCCGACGTCATCGGTACACGGGTCAATGAATTGTCGGAGTCACTCCAGCAATTGACCGGACCGGGAGGCAGCCAGGAATTGGCTCTGAACATATTAGGGCGAATAACCGAACTGACCGAACTCATCGATAACACGGTGACCGTTACTTCCCAGGCCGGAGCCAAGAAGTAAAATCCGTTAACCAACGGCCTTAATAGCTAACTACATACCTGGAACCGATTCGAATAAGTTCGAGTGAACTGGTCCAGGAAGCAAAAACCATTTCTAATTGTGATTTGTGAAGGCCCTTAAATGGGCCTTTGCAAGTGTATGGGCTGGGAAAATATGAATGGAAACCACCGGGTGATGGTCACCGGCATGGGAATCATCAGTCCCCTTGGACTTGATGTTGAAACAACATGGGACGGCATAGTGAATGGTCGCTCCGGTGTGGACCTGATCACCGCATTTGATACGGAAGGCTACGACACCCACTTCGCCGCCGAGGTCAAAGGCTTCGACCCGGAGAATTATCTAGACCGCAAAGAAGCCCGGCGCATGGACCGGTTTGCCCAGTTCGCCGCCGTGGCCGCCCAACAGGCTTGCCGCCAGGCCGGCCTGGAAACTGGAAGCGTCGATCCCTACCGCGTTGGTGTGATAATCGGCAGTGGTATTGGCGGTATCTCTACCCTCTCTCAGCAGCATGAGATTCTGATTTCCCGGGGCCCCAAACGGGTCAGCCCATTCTTGATTCCCATGATGCTTGGCGATATGGCTTCAGCCCAGGTTTCAATGGTCACGGGTTCAATGGGCGCCAACTACTGCACCGTCTCTTCCTGCTCCAGCGGTGCCGATGCTCTCGGACAAGCCTGGGCTATGATCAGAAGAGGTCAGGAAGACATTGTCCTTGCCGGTGGCAGCGAAGCCCCCGTGGTCCCGGTCGCTGTGGCCGGTTTCAATGCGCTGCGTGCTCTCTCCAGATTCAACGAAAACCCAGCCGGAGCCAGCAGACCCTTCGACGTACGCCGCGATGGTTTTGTCATGGGTGAGGGAGCGGCTGTGTTGGTGCTGGAAAGCGAAGAAAGCGCCAAACGCCGCGGAGCAACCATCCTGGGTGAGATCAAGGGTTATGCGGCAACCTCCGACGCCCATCACCTGACCGAGCCGATGGCCACCGGAGAAAGCGCCGCCAAAGCCATGGGCAAAGCCTTGAAAGAAGCGGGCGTCGATACTTCAGACGTCGACTATGTGAACGCCCATGGAACGTCCACGCCCCTGAACGACCATCACGAGACCATGGCCATCAAAGTAGCCATGGGTGAAGACGCGTACCGGGTTCCTGTCAGTTCAACCAAGTCCATGACCGGCCATCTCCTTGGGTCGGGCGGCGCACTGGAAGCTTGTTTCTGCCTGTTGGCCATGGAAAACAGCATCATCCCACCGACCATTAACCTGGCAGAACAGGACCCTGACTGCGACCTGGACTACACGCCAAACACAGCACGGCCCCAAAATCTGGATGTGTCAGTAAGTAACTCCTTCGGCTTTGGTGGTCACAACTCGGTGTTGGTCTTCGGTAAATCCGAGACGGCCAGCTAGACAGTGATAAACGGTGAAGCAGGGCATCCGTGGTCTTTGCCGTCTGGAATCGATACCGAAGCCCTATCCGGGCATGTCCCACCAGCAATCGCCCAATTGTTGGTCAGACGGGATATCGACACTCCGGAGAAACTGAAGACCTTCCTCCTACCACCCCACAAATTGCCCTACGACCCCATGCGCATAACGGGCATGGAAACCGCCCTAAGACGCCTCTATACCTCAGTTAAAGAAGGCGAAAAGGTCGGGGTATTTGGCGACTTTGACGTGGACGGTATCACTGGGACCGCCATCATCTGTGAGGGACTTTCTTCCCTCGGAGTCCCAGTTTTCCCCTACCTGCCCCACCGGGTGGACGAGGGCCACGGGCTTTCGAACTCGGCCATCGATACCCTCGCCGGGCAGGGTGTAACCCTGATAGTGACTGTGGATACCGGGATCGCCTCATTTGAAGAGGTGGATTACGCCAAGGGTCTGGGAATCGATGTGATCATCACCGACCACCATATCCCCCACGACGGCGTGCCCAACGCAGTTACCTCACTGAACCCCAAAATACCCGGCGGCGACTATCCGTTCTTCGAACTATGCGGAGCTGGGATCGGGTTCAAATTGGTCCAAGGATTATATGAATTCTACGGTCAGCCTTGGGACCCAGGTTTGCTGGAACTGGCCGCTATGGGAACCATCGCCGACCTTGTGCCTCTGTTGGATGAAAACCGTTACTTGGTGCAAGAAGGACTGCGAGAACTGGCGAACACCCGCCGGCCAGGCCTCCGGGCTTTGTACAGCCTGGCCAGGGTCGATGCTGATGACATCACCGCAGAGACCGTGTCTTTCCAGATCGCGCCCAGGCTGAACTCCGCTGGCCGCATGGGCGATCCCATGGACAGCTACAACCTTCTGACCACTAACTCACCGGAAGAAGCCGGCGCTCTGACTCGCAAGCTAGACTCTCTGAACATGGACCGGCGGGCGATTACAGAAGAAACCTACGCTATTGCCGCAGAGCGTGTCGAAGACCTGGGAGAACTTCCATCTGTCATCGTAATCTCCGACGAACGCTTTTTGCGTGGAGTCGCAGGCCTGATCGCAGGCAGGCTGGTGGACAAGTACCGGCGTCCCGCTGTGGTGATTGCAGTCGAGGGAGAATTCAGCGTTGCCAGTGGTCGCAGCATACCGGAGTTCAACATAGTAGCCGCTATCGAATCGTGCGAAGACCTTCTCGTCCGATTTGGCGGCCATTCCCAGGCCGCAGGTCTCACAGTGGCAACAGAGGCCATTCCTTTGCTTAAATCGCGCCTGGAGAGCTACAGCGCCGGTTCATTGGACACCCAAGACCTGGTCAGGCAAGTGGATATCGACGCAGTGATCAGCTTGGATGAGCTGGACGACACCATGGTCCGGTGGATCAATGACCTGGAACCCTACGGGCCCGCCAATCCCCGCCCGGCCTTCGCCAGCATGGCAGTCAGGGTTTTGGAGACATTCCATATGGGCCGGGAGCAGCAGCACCTTCGGCTGAGGGTCGAGACCAATGGCGCCGAGTTCACCGCTTTGGCCTTCAATCAGGCCGATAAATGGCAGCCAAATACTGAGTTTGTGGACCTGGCCTTCACCGTGATGAACGACTCTTTCCGTGGGAAAGGGGCCATTGCCCTGCGGCTGCTCGACTTCAAACCCTCAGTCTAACCTCACCCGCCGGCAAAACCCCTTTAACTCCAAGCGCGGCAGCCTATTCGGAACTTGAGTCTTCGGTTTGCGGTTCAGGACGCGGCTGGTTGTTCGTTGGCCGCACCAATTGGGCCTTCCAGACCAGCAGCGGTACGGTAACGAGCACCACTATGATGGCTACTACCTGGGCTTCATTTAGAGCACCAAAGTACTCGTTGAATTCCTCTCTCAGGAAACTCAGGAAGAACCGGCCTATCGAATAGGTGGCCAGATAGAGAGCGAAAAACATTCCATTGGGACGCAGCCTGTTGCGCAATGGCCAGATGGCGGCAAACAGCGCCAGGTCAAACAAAAGCTCATAGCCAACCGCCGGGTGCGTTGGCGGCCGAAAGACACCCGGGCTGTTGGGGTGGGTGTAAATGACACCCCAGGGGAGTTCAGTCACCTTGGAGAAGTGCTCGCCGTTGATAACGTCTCCAACGCGACCAATCGCCATACCAATCAAGAGCGCCGGAGCTGTGACATCAGCCAGCCGCCCGATTCCGGGAAGGTTGGCCTTGTGAGCCTCGCCCATAAACGGGAAGACGGTTCTCCATAGTGACAGGAACCATTCGGAATTCCGAATCATGATGTACAGCGCGCCACCGATGAACCCGCCGATTATCGCGCCATAGATCGCTATGCCGCCCGACCAGACCGAGAAGACACTCATGAAATCGTCTCGGTAGACCTCGTCCCAGAAGTCGATGACGTGCAATATCCGGGCGCCGATCACTCCACCGATGATGGCCCAAACCGCAACCGAGTAGATGGAATCGACGATCATCCCTTCTCTACCGCCCCATCGGGCTACCAGCCAGACCGCAACCGCGACTCCCACAAAAGTCATAACACCATGCCAGGATAGGGTCAGTCCCCAGAAGTCGATGAGATTGGGGTTTATTCCGATGGATACGCTGGCTAGGATGCCCATTGATTGAACCTTTGCCGAGTCAATTTAGATTGGTCGGGTGCGCGTCTGTGGTCATCACCGGATCTGCGGGTCACCCTGGAATAGAATTCTCTCCGCATAGCTCCGGTGGAACCGTGCTAACAAGGTAAACCCCAGCGCTATGTGGTTGCAACACATCTGCTATCGACTGGTGCTCTTCTTCGCTGGACGGGATGGTAAATAAAGCCGGACCGGCTCCGCACAGATGCATCACCGGGCCACCGTCCTCGACGATCTCCCGACACATATCAACCAATTCAGGATAGCTCCGGGCTGCGACTTCCGAGAAAGCATTGAAAATCAACCCGCGTACAGACTCCCTTACGAACTGGCCCGAAGTTAGGATCTGTATCATCTGTCGGGTGAGACCCCCGTCGCTGAATTGAGCGCGGGTCAACCTGGAATACATGCTGGCCGTCTTGTTGGGAATGACCAGAGAAGGAAAAACCAGCGTGACCGCCAGAGGTGGTAGAGAAGCGAGTTGGGTGATCTGCTCGCCTCTGCCCTGGGCCAGTGCCGTGCCACCCCAGAGGAAGAAAGAAACGTCCGAGCCGAGTTTTGCAGCGATCACGGCCAGTTCTTCGACCGATAAACCCAGTCCCCAGAGGCGGTTCAAACCCAGCAACGCCGTGGCGGCGTCACTACTCCCTCCCCCCAGGCCCATGCCAACCGGGATGTGCTTCTCTACAATTATCTTGGCTGCGGGGTCAATGTTGCCCTCCTTAGCCAGCTCAACTGCCGCCTGCCAGACCAGGTTCTGATCCCCGGCCAGCTCCGGATACTCGCATTCAACTTTTAGTTTTGTGTCTGGTTCAAAGCGGAGTTTGTCGGCCAGGGCGACCGTCTGCATCACCGTTGTAACCAGATGGTAGCCGTCGTCCAAACGGTCAAGCACCTCGAAGGTCAGGTTGATCTTGGCGTAGGCAGGAATCTCCAAGGTCTAATCCCCTTCCTCGGAAACTACCGACGTCTCAGCCCAGGCCCGGTAGATCGCCGCCCACTCCCCTATGTCCAGGGTCTGAGGCCTGCGTGTGGCATCGACGCCCGCCCGTTTCAATATATCCCCGCCAGACACGGGTTCTATTTGAAGTCCTTGGCTGAGGGAATTTCGAATCTGCTTTCTAGGAGCGGCGAATCCAGCCCGCACCACGGTGAAGAAATCTTCCTGACTGGAGACATCAGCGGCAGGCTCTGGCAGGACCGTTAATCGCACAACGGCCGAAGTTACTTTGGGCGGTGGCCTGAATGATTTTGGCGGCACGGAGCAGACCATCTTGGCGTTGGCGTAGAACTGGGTGGCCACGGACAAGATGCCCATCTCGCCTGGCGGGGCAACCATGTTCTTGGCGACTTCCTGTTGAACCATGACCACCAGCACGCTGGGTTTGGGATCTGATTCCAACAGACGCCGCACGATGGGATTTGCCGCATAGTAGGGGAGGTTGGCGACGACTTTGTAGGAGGTATCCGGGGAGATGAGCTTGGCTAAATCAACGGTCCGGGCGTCGGCCTCGACACAGGTCAGGTTTTCGGGATGGTCCAAGCGTGCCGGCAAGGCAGCGGCAAGCTCTCCGTCGAGTTCCACAGCGATCACCCGCTTTACCCGTGTGACCAATCTCTTGGTTAAAACACCGCGTCCCGGCCCGATCTCAACCACGACATCGTCCTCTGACAGGTCGGCTGCTTTGAGGATACGACTGGCAGTGCCGATGTCAGACAGAAAGTGCTGGCCAAGGGATTTGCGGGCGGTGGTTTTGCCAGATGAAGATGTCACGGCTTAAAGGATACCTGATTCGGAGAACGTGACCTTGGTAAGTAGAGAAGTGGATTGGACAGGAAATAATGAGGTAAGGATAAGACCGTACACCTCCCGTTGTCATTAACCAGCGGGCATTTCATGGATGATGACTCAGACCAGGCACTCCCACGGCACCCGCAGGGTCCTGTTTACCGTTGCTTCCTTCCGGATCTGGCGGGGTTCGCAAGTCTACGTCGCGCGGGACCCAGTCCTCAGTATCATCGCCCATAATATGGGCCCTCTGGCCACGCCGAGGGGAGGAGTTCAACCCCGCTATAGCGGATTGCGGATATAGGGCACCGCTGGCTCCCCGTCTAGTACGGCCTCATTAACATGGTAGGATTGGGAGAGTGCGCTAGTCAAGGGTAACCACTCCCACTTAAGTTAGCCCCCGCTTCCATGGGTATTCTCGGAACTATGGGAAATCGCGCTGATTTAACAAGGCCGATCTTTTATGCAGATACGTAAAGCAGTCATACCCGCCGCAGGCCTCGGCACCCGGTTTTTGCCGGTAACAATGTCTGTGCCAAAAGAATTGCTCCCGATCATTGACCGCCCCCTCCTGCAATATGTGATCGCAGAGGCTGTTGAGGCCGGTGTAGAAGAGGTCATCATCGTGACCTCGCCGGACAAAGAGTCCATCGGCGAGTATTTCCAATCTCAGCCGAGTTTGGAACGACGTCTGACGGCGAACGGGGAAGATGCTTTGTTGGAGAAGGTCACGGAGGCCGGGAATCTGGCAAAAGTGAGTTTTGTTATCCAGCACGAAGCCCTGGGTCTGGGGCATGCGGTGCTCATGGCCAAGGATGCGGTTGGTGACGAGCCTTTCGTAGTGATTCTGCCTGATGACATCATTGCCCATGCCCCTGGAGCTATCAGCCAGATGGTCCAGGTGTCCGAAAAACTGAACGCCGGGGTCATCGCAGTGGAGGCTTTGCCCTGGGAAGTCGTCCACAACTACGGGGTGGTCGATGCCAGCAAAGTATCAGGTGGCATCTACAAGATTCACGGATTGGTGGAAAAGCCGCCAAGGGAAGAAGCTCCATCGAACTTGAGCATCGTCGGTCGTTACATACTGCCTCCCGATATATTCCACTACCTTGAAACCACCAAACCTGGCGTCAGGGGCGAGATCCAGTTGACTGAGGGGCTCCTGGTTTTGCTTCAGGAGCATGATTTGTACGCTTACGAGTTCTTAGGCACACGTTACGATGGCGGCACCCCTATGGGGCTCCTGAGAGCATCTCTGGCATTTGCTTTGGAGAGGGAAGATACAGCAGAAGAGGCAAAGATGCTTTTGCGGGAATTTCGGGATAGGTCCGGTTAGGAAACCAGACTGCCTCCGTAAATCAATAACAAAGAGACACACTTGATCTCCAAGGAGGAAACCCATTGGCAACTGGCAGACAAGAACACATAGATACGGTTAAAGGCATCAAGAAAGATCTATTGGCAGTCCTAGACGGCATGGATTACTGTCTGGACTGGAAACAAGACCCTTCAGAGTGGTCGGCCAGGGAATTGGTCTATCACGTTATAGACACACCGCCCGGTGGTGTCCACGGGCTGGTCAAGGCCATGCTTTCTGGGGAGATCACCGAGTACGACCTCTGGAGTGATCTGACGAACCTGACACCGGAGAGGCTCGCCTACGACATCTCTCAGATAACCGCGGATATAGAGGCCTGCACCGACGACCTGATTAAGTCGCTCTCAGGTATGTCTGATGCCGATCTGGAAGGCAAGTCGGTCATGATGCATCAGAAGACGCGACTGGTAGACGAGGAACGCTCGATTGACATGATATTGACGCGGACGTTGAATGGCCACATTCAAGAGCATCTGGTGCAGTTGCGGGTTCTGCGGGAAGCCCTAGCAATCTAGGGCAATAAGTCGGCTACTCTAGTTGCCGCCGACTTCCAGGATGCTGAGGAATGCTTCCTGGGGAATCTCAACCTGGCCCACCATCTTGAGGCGCTTCTTGCCTTCTTTTTGCTTTTCCAGCAATTTGCGCTTCCGAGTAATGTCACCACCGTAGCATTTGGCCAATACGTCTTTGCGCATGGCACGCACGGTCTCCCGGGCGATGATACGGCTTCCAATGGATGCTTGGATTGGCACTTCAAACATCTGTCTTGGGATTGTGCCACGCAGTTTTTCCACTATCTTGCGGCCCTGTGTTACCGCAGCATCCCGATGCATGATCATGGACAGGGCTTCCACTGGATGATGGTTGACCAGGATATCCACTTTGACCAGTGGCGCGGCCCGGTAACCGGCAAAGCTGTAGTCCAAAGACGCATATCCCTGAGTCTTTGACTTCAGTTGGTTGAAGAAATCGGCCAGGAGTTCCACCAAGGGCACGGTGTACTCCATCACTACCCTTGAGTGTTCATCGTCTGCGACATCGCCATCTTTGCGAGTGCCGCCGCCCTGCATGTATTCCATTCGCTTGAAATCGGACCTGCGTGAGTGCATCAGGTCCATCAAAGCGCCCACATGGCGGCTGGGGGCGACAATGGTCAGGTCCAGTAGTGGTTCTAGTATCTCTGACAATTCATTGGGTGATGGCAGTTTGGCCGGGCTGTCGATCATGACCGTTTCGCCGCTAGTCAGCACCACCTGATAGGCAACGCTCGGCGCGGTTACGATTAGATCGAGGTCATACTCACGCTCAAGTCTTTCTTGGATGATCTCCAGGTGCATGAGACCGAGGAACCCGCAACGGAAGCCAAACCCAAGGGCGCTGCTGTTTTCCGGTTCCATTCCCAAGGAAGCGTCATTGAGTTGGAGTTTTTCCAATGCGGCCCGTAGGTTTCCGTACTCTTCACCGTCGGCCGGGTACAGCCCGGCGAAGACCATTGGCTTAACCGGCACATAGCCGGGAAGCGGGTCCTCAGCGGAGTAACGTTCCAGGGTCAGCGTATCACCCACCGAGCATTCCCTGACCTCTTTGAAGCCGGTGGCGATGTAGCCGACCTGTCCGGTTGATAGCGACTCCGTTGGTGTTGGGCCAGGGGAGAAGACTCCGACTTCGACTATCTCTGCCAACCTGCCGGACGACATTACCTTGATCTTGTCTGTCTTGCTGATGGTGCCGTCCTTTACGCGGACGTGGGCGATGATCCCCTTGAAGGAGTTGAACTCTGAGTCAAAGACCAGGCTGCGAGGCGCGCCTTCAATCACGCCAGTAGGTGGCGGTACTCTTTCCACAACGGCATCAAGTATCTCTTTAGCGCCGGTCCCTTCTTTGGCAGAAACGTAGAGAATCTCATCTTTGGTGAATCCAAATGCCTGTTGGATCTCTGCAGATACCCGGTCTGGCTCTGCTTGAGGCAGGTCAACCTTGTTCAGGACCGGAATAAGCTCCAGGTCATACTCCATGGCCAGAAGTGTATTGGCGATGGTCTGGGCTTCTATCCCCTGGCTGGCGTCCACCACCAACAGGGCACCCTCGCAGGCGGCCAAGGCGCGGGAGACCTCATAGCTGAAGTCCACGTGGCCTGGCGTGTCAATGAGGTTGAACTGGTATTCGACTCCATCAGGCGCGGTGTGTGACATCGTCACTGCCTTACCCTTGATGGTGATGCCCCGTTCCCTCTCAAGATCCATCTGGTCAAGGAATTGCGCTTTCATCTCACCGGCACGAACTGTGTCAGTGATTTCTAGAAAGCGATCAGCCAGGGTCGACTTACCGTGGTCGATGTGGGCGATGATGCAGAAATTTCTTATGCGGCTTGGTTCCATATTAATCCAATGTTATCACGCTCGAATTTCACCAACAATGAAGATCGGGCAGTGTTGCGGTCAACAACCTTCTAATTCGGGGGTTAAAAAAGAGAGGCTGCTTTGTAACAGCCTCTCTTTTCTGGTTTGCCGAGTGGTAGTTGTGTGGTTAGTAGCTGCCGTATCCGTTGGCCAGGAGACATGCGGCATGGTGATCTGGTTCCATCTCACGCAACTCGGGGAGATTCTGGGAGCAACTGTCGTTGGCTACCGGGCAGCGGGGGTGGAACACGCAACCGCTAGGCGGGTTCAGCGGGCTGGGAACCTCACCAGTTAGCAAAACGCGCTCGCGTTGGGCGTCCAACACCGGGTCAGGGATTGGCACTGCGGATAGCAGGGCCTTGGTGTAGGGATGAACCGGATTCCGATAGATCTCGTTCCGCTCTGCCATCTCTACCATGTGACCCAGGTACATGACACCGACCCGATCACTGATGTGGCGAACCACGGACAGGTCATGGGCGATGAATAGGTAAGTCAGGTTGTATTGTTCCTGTAAGTCTTCCAACAGGTTGATGATCTGTGCCTGAATGGACACGTCGAGTGCGGAGACAGGTTCATCGGCGACGATGAACTTTGGCCCCACTGACAATGCCCGGGCGACACCGATACGCTGTCGCTGTCCGCCGCTGAACTCGTGGGGGAAGCGGTCGGCCATGTATGGGTTGAGACCCACGTTCTGGAGTAAATCCGCAACCTTCTCCCGATATTCTTGCTTACTGTTGACCAGGCCGTGGACGATTAGTGGCTCGCCGATGATGTTTCCGGCTGTCATGCGGGGATTCAGCGAGCTGTAGGGATCCTGAAAGATCACCTGCATCTCACGTCGCACTCCACGCATTTCCCTGGAGCTTAGATCCGTCAGGTCTCGGCCTTCGAATAGGACCTGTCCGCCAGTTGGCTTGTACAGTTGCAGGATGCAGCGTCCGGTGGTGGTCTTCCCGCATCCGCTTTCGCCGACCAGTCCGAGGGTTTCGCCCCGTTTAACCGTGAAACTGACGCCATCAACGGCTTTTACATATCCGGTTGGTTTGCGAGACAGGAATCCCGAGCCAACTGGAAAGTACATCTGGAGATCCCTGACCTCCAGTAGGGTTTCGTCATCTTGTGGTGCGGGGGCACCAGCAGCCGCCGCTTCGGGCATGGTTGTCATACTAAGTCCTATCTCCCATCTGGGGTGCTCCTGAGTCCTGAATTACGCTTTGGACTCTGGAGTGGTTCTTGCACGGGATATTTTTCTAGAGGTGTGGTTAATCCACTCCCGGATCATCCAAGAAATCTATGGCTGAAGGCCCGAGATCCTCAGACCGCCAGCAGGCTGACAGATGTCCTTCACCGGCCTCGGTGAGCTCGGGTATATCTGTCTTGCACTTGTCGACCGCCCACTTGCATCGGGGCGCGAACGAACAGCCTCCAGGCAAGTGAATCAAGTCCGGTGGTTGACCCTCGATGGGGTCTAATTTCGCTCTCCGGGGGAGGTCTAACCTCGGGACCGACCGGAGCAGTCCTACGGTGTACGGATGACGCGGGTTGGCGTAGATCTCACGGGCATCTCCCCGTTCGATCACCTTACCGGCGTACATGATATTCACTCTGTCTGCATAACGCGCCACCACTCCCAGGTTATGGGTGATGACTATCAAGGCAACACCGCGTTCGGTTGTAAGAGCCTTCATCAAGTCCAAGATCTGGGCCTGAATGGTCACATCCAACGCGGTGGTCGGCTCGTCTGCGATGATCAGTCTGGGGTTGCAGCTCAGCGCCATGGCAATCATCACGCGTTGGCGCATACCGCCGCTGAATTGGTGTGGGTACTGCTTGATGCGGCTTTCCGGGTCGGGAATTCCCACACGGGCTAGGAGATTGACACCCTCACGCTTGGACTCTTCTTTGGACATTCCCATGTGCAGCTGGAGGGTCTCGGTGAGCTGGCGCTCGACGGTGAGCACCGGGTTCAACGATGTCATGGGTTCTTGGAAGACCATGGAGATTTTCGCTCCGCGAATATTCTGCATATCTTCCATATCGACTTTGAGGATATCCTCGCCGTCCAAAAGAATCTCTCCACTGACGATCCTACCCGGAGGATTTGGAATGAGGCGCATGACGGAGAGCGCGCTCACGCTCTTTCCACAGCCGCTCTCTCCAACCAATCCAAGAGTTTCGCCTTCTTCAAGGTCGTAAGAAACGCCGTCAACGGCTTTCACAACCCCGTCCATCGTGAAGAAATGAGTCTTCAGGTCTTTAACTTCTAGCAGTGTAGCCAATCGGTCTCCTCAAGTCGTATGTATTAATCTAATACGCGACAGGTTTGGTTCCGGATGCCGCCCGTGCTTTCATCAAAAAAGGCGGTTATTTTAACTTTTAAAGAATTGCGTGCCTTCTAGATTCCTTTCAGAAAACCTATACTTCGTCGTTACTGAGACTAGCTAGGGCCTAGCCATGGCTCAGGCATAGTGCGTTAAGTATTCTCGTCAATGTTTCCAACAAACGCCGATGTATCTTAACGTATTTTGCTAGGCTGTAAAAGACCGGCAATTTCCGCTTTTGTTCTCTCGTGTCTTTGGTTATGCCAATCAGTGGCAGTCAAACCGGATGCACTCTGATCAGGTCACGCGCACAAAAGAGGCTCAGACCTTCCATCCCTCAAGGCCATAGACCATGTCCCAGAATCCGTGTTCAAGGCGTACGCTGTTGATGTAGGCTTCGGTCATGGCCGCCAACTCAGCAGGGCTGGCATCCTTGCCGATGCGGTCCGTCATATCACGGATGTACTGGGCCAATTCGGCGAACTCGTCAGAGGAATACATCTCGATCCATTGGGCGTAGAGGGGTGCGGATTCGGGCAGGCCACCCTTCAGAAGGTGTTCACCGATCTCCCAGTAACCCCACTGACAGGGCAACAACGATGCAACCAATTCCCCGAAAGTACCTTGGTGAGCGGTCTTGATGAGGAAGCTGGTGTAGGCCAGGGTGGCTGGCGCCGGTTCGGTGGCTTCGAGCTCTTCAGCTCTGATACCGAACTCCTGGCAGTAGCTGCGGTGAAGGGCCATTTCCTGGTTCAGGGTCTCGTCCAGTAGCCCAGCGAACCATGACATGTCGGCAAGTTTCGGGGCTTTGGCTGAAGCCAAGGCCAACACCCGGCTATAATCGACCAGATAGGCGTAATCCTGCATCACGTAGTATTTGAACCGGTCCACCGGTAGAGTTCCATCGCCGACACCGGTTACGAAGGGATGTTCTAGGATCGCCTGCCGCATCGGATGCGTGGTGTTCTCAATGTCGGTGATAAACCCCATTCCAGTCAGCCACCACCTACGGGTCGCACAATCTCCAAAACATCGCCGTCCTTCAGCTTCAAACTGGCAAACGTCTCTTTCTTAACGACCTCGCCGTTATAGCCAACCGCCACGAATTTGAGGTTCAAGCCAAATGACAGCAGGTAGGTTTCCAGATCAACACTGTCTTCAATGGGTCGGGATTTTCCGTTGACTATCAGATCAATCATTGTCGTTAATCATCTCCAACTTCCGCATCTACCAAGACATTCCGGGATTTCCAAGAAGCCAACAATATCTCTTTCATTTTCTCGGCGGCTGAGCGGGGATCACTGGCTGCCAGGATGTTCGTTATCACTGCCACTCCCGACGCCCCTGCCTGGATTATCTCGTCTGCGTTCTCCGGAGTGATCCCGCCGATGCCGATCAGGGGCAACCGGCATTGCTCTGAGATATCCCGCATCAACCCCGGTCCTGCGGGTGGTTCGCCAGGATGGGAACGGGAAGCGTACATAGTGCCGACCAGGAGAAAATCAGCTCCATCAGCTTCGGCAGTCAAAGCAGATGAAAGCGAATGTACCGACCGGCCAATCAACAACCCTTCTCCCAGAGACCGCCTAGCTGCTGCAACAGGCAGCCCTTCTTCGCCAAGTTGCACCCCATCGGCACCGGCGGCCCGGGCAACGTCTGCTCGATCATTCACGATCAACTTGGCCTTACCGTCCATCACTTCGAGCAGGGGGACGGCCAACTCCAATAATCGGCCAGCGGGTAGCGTCTTGTCTCGCAGTTGCACCAAGTTGACGCCGCCCTGTACTGCCTGGACTACGCGTTCTAGCAGGCTGTCACCGGCCACAGCGGGATCCGTGACCAAACAGAGATACGGTTTATCCGAGAGAACGGGCAAAGCTTCTAGGAATTGGCTGATACCGGATTTGGGACGTCGACGACCGGGCTGCTGGCGATTGCTTCTCGCCGGACATCGATACGTCCGGCCAGGAAGGCCTGCCGGCCAGCCTGAACGCCCGCCTTGAAGGCTGCGCCCATCAGTCCTGGGTCCTGAGCTTGGGCGATGGCCGTATTGACCAGCACAGCGGAAGCGCCCATCTCCAACGCTTGCGCAGCGTCTGAAGGAACCGCCAATCCTGCGTCCACCACCACCGGCACGTTGGCCTGTTCGATGATGATTCGGATCTCTTCCTTTGTGTGGATTCCCTGGCCGGAGCCGATGGCTGAGCCCAGCGGCATAACCGCCACACAGCCAGCGTCTTCAAGGTTCTTGGCGAGCGTGGGATCGGCGTGGATGTAAGGCAGCACCTTGAAGCCGTCTTTGACCAGAAGGCGAGCCGCCTCCAGAGTAAGTGCGCCGTCCGGGAACAGGTAATTCGGGTCGGGAATCACCTCTAGTTTCACAAAATCGGTCTGGCCGACTTCCCGGCCCAGATTGGCGACAAACAATGCCTCTTCAACGGTGGCGCAGCCAGCAGTATTCGGCAGTATCTGGTATTTGTCCCAGTCGATATAGTCCAGCAGCGTCTTGCTGGTCGGATCGTCCAGGTCCAAGCGTCTGATTGCCACGGTTATCATCTCGGTCTGAGAGGCCTCAACCGCCGCCACCATCTCTTCCATGGTCCGATATCGGCCGGTCCCGACAATCAGGCGTGAATTGAAGGACTTCCCACCTATGATCAGTTCATCGGACATCTATCTGAATCTCCTATGGGAAAAATGAAAAAAACCGCCAGATCAAACATCTGGCGGTCATCTATTCGGACTGATGCTGCGTCTTTTCCCTTCGTCGGTATTACCCGAATCAGGTGCAGACGGTCGGTGGCGATATTGGCCACCCTCTCAGCCTGGCTCACCCAAGCTCCCGCCAGAGTGTTAATTCACTCTGTTGTAGCCAAGCCTAACATCGGTGTCTGGGGGTGTCAACGAAGGTATTTGCTGCAGATATACGTCGACTTCAAGAGGTTTTCTGGAAGTTACTAAGTACGGCCTCCGGCTTCTTCAATCACCTTGACCAACCGGGCGGCCACTGCCTCTGGTTCTGGAGCTAACCCAACTGAGGCTGCCACGCATATGGCGTCTGCCCCCGCTTCAATCACTCCTGCGGCGTTCTCAGCGTTGATACCACCGATGGCCACCAGGGGTGTATTGGCCGTCTCCCTGGCCAACAACAATCGCTCGTTGCCTTGGGGGTCATGACCGACATCCTTGGTACCGGTGTGATAGATCGGCCCAAAGGCAACGTGGTCAGCTCCCATCTCTTCGGACTCGATGAGTTCCTCGATCTCGTGGTTGGAACGTCCCAGCACCTGTTGGTGGCCAAGCACCTTCCTCGCGACCATGACCGGCAGATCGGTTTGCCCCACATGCAGGCCCGCCGATCCCACCGCAGCGGCGACATCGGCATGGTCATTGATGATCAATGAAGCCGAGTTCTCCTCGCATAGCCGCTGAAGCGCCATGGCCAAGGGAAGAGACTCCCCTTTGTCTGTCAGCTTGTCCCTCAACTGCAGCATTCGGGCGCCGCCACGAACGGCCGCCCTGGCTATTTCCAACGGCTCCCGACCTCCTGTGACTTCAGGGTCGATTATCACGTAAAGACCGCGGACCAAACCGGCCCTCTCCCAGCGGGTCACCGCGCCCAGTTGATCCACCAAGCTAGCTAAGATGGCTCCTAATCTCCCTGCGGTCTCCGTCTCCAGATTGGTCGAAACGGAAGGTTCACCGCCTAGGGACAACCCGCTGCTGGCGATGGTCGCCAGAGCCAGAGCGTCAGAAGGTGTGGCAGGCGGGCCATCATTGGCACCCGCCGCAGCAGCCGGTGTCGGAATCGCAGATAGAAGTTCCCTCAATTCCTGTAGCGCCGGTATTGTCTGATGGGCGGTTGAGGAGAAATGAGACACCGCATCGAGACAATTGAAAATCAGTTCATAACGGCTTTGGTTGCCACCTGGGGTTCCGGTCATAGATTCATTCCTAATCTTGTGTGAATTCAAGCCCTGTACTTAGAGGAAGGTCCAGTGTCCGCCGTTAGCATCAGCCGTCCTAGCTTCATTAGGTTAGAATTGTACAACCAACTCGGACCCAAGTTATGCGGCAGCCAATCCAACCCTGCTGACAGACTAATCCCATGATGGAGTAGACCAGCAAATAATGGCAAGTTTCAGCGAACAACTCAAGAACGAAGCCGAGCCCATTTGGCGGCAAATCTTCGATCACCCTTTCCTGAAGGAAATCAAAGAGGGCACATTACCCGTAGAGACCTTTCGGTACTACCTGGTGCAGGATTACCTCTACTTAGAAGGATTCGGGCGCACTGTGGCCCTCGCTCTAGCCAAAGCTCCAGACTCCCAAACATTCCAGGACCTGGCACGTAGGGTGATGACTCCGGTGGAACGACCGCTCCATCACCAACTGTTCGATGCAGCAGAGATCACCTTGGCCGATGCCGAAGAAGGGGTAAGGTCCCCAGCCAATACCGCGTATGTGGACCATATGCTGCAGACGGCGTCTCTCCACGGGTTGGGACCAACCGCCGCGGCTCTGCTGCCCTGTCCCTGGACCTACCACCTTCTGAAGGGTGAGGTTGGGCAGTCGGAGCACCCTCTCTACGGACAATGGACCAAGTTCTATGTAGAAGGTTTGTTGGAAGGGAGCGTTGAGGCGTGGCGGGGATTCGTAGATCAGATCGCCGAAGGAGCCAGCAACGCCGAACTAGAAGCGATGCGCCAAGCATTCCTTACCAGTAGCCGCTATGAGTTCATGTTCTGGGACGCCGCCTACAACCGCCAACAATGGCCAGTTTGATAGGTGAGTGTTGGCAACCAGCAAAAGAGGGACACTTTCGTTAATGAGAGATCAGAGGGAAATGGCCGTGTTGTTGGACTCCCTGAGCA
>PCAH01000140.1 GCA_002730485.1 Dehalococcoidia bacterium
CCAGATCATTGAGCAGCTTTCGGACATAGCCCCAGTGACGGCGGTGCGTGGGAACAATGACCGCGAGGGACCGGAGTCGGAATATCCGGAGATAGAGACCCTCAATCTGGGCGGCTGCCATATCTACCTGACGCACATCGTGAAGGTTCCGAAAGAGGGCGATGAGGCCGGGCTTGCTGTTTACCGAGAGCAAGGGGCCGACGCCGTGGTGTATGGGCATAGCCATTACGCCTTCCACGAGGAACGGTCTGGCCTGACCTTTTTCAACCCGGGTGCGGCGGGTAAGCGACGTTTCAAGGTTGTGCCGAGTATCGGGTTGCTGGATTTGGAGCCAGGGCGGGTTGAAGGGCGGATTCTGGTTCTATGAACCCGGAATCCCCAGATAAGTTCCCCCATCCTAACCTTCCCCCGCTGGGGGGAAGGGATTTTGGTTTGGGTTCTGCCCCTTAGGCCTGTGGCCAAGAGTGCGAGACCCTCAGTACTGTGTCTTCAGGTTTTGCCTAAAACGTCACTGGTTTCGCGGGCCCATCCTGATTGCCTGAGCACCCAACTGGGGCCATGCGGCGGGGGCAGCTGATTTTTCCAGGCGTTCTTCCAGCGGGAGGTTTTCATCCCAATGATAGCCAATGAACCTTTGGCCGTTGATGCCGTCTGATTCGTCCGAAGAGAGCCAGACCACCGGGGCCATCATCACATCCGGGTTGATCATGGCTTCCCGTTGGTAATCCGTATCGTCGGGAATCAGATCGGTGCTGGCCATGCCTCCCGGTACGAGCACGTTGACGGTGACACCAGTGCCCTCCAGTTCCCTGGATGCCATGGCGATCAACGCCTCATGGGAAGCTTTGGACGGACCGTAGGGCGCAGCACCAGCGCGGTACATGGTGTTCATGCTGGTGGTGACACCGATGATGCGGCCCCAGCCCTGGGCCAGCATGTAGGGCACAACGGTCCGGGTCATATAGAAGGGGCCGTTACTGTTTACCGCCACCACCCGGTCCCATTCCTCGGCGGAAATCTCCCAGAACTTGTTTTCAGTCTCGCCGCCCAACAGCATCTTTGGAGGGGCGACTCCGGCGTTGTTGACCAGTATATGCAGTCCACCCAGCTCCTCGATAGTGCGCTCGATGGAACGTTCTGCTTCGCCGATGGAGGTGACGTCTACGACCTGGGTCATGACACAATCGTCGCCTCCAATCTCGCGCATGTAATTGGAAGTCTCATCCAGCCACTGCTGGTTGATGTCCATCATCGACACCCTAGCTCCGGCCTTGACCAGAGCCTCAGTCATCGCCCGCCCCAACCCACGGGGACTGGCAGCCCCGGTAACAATAGCAATCTTCCCGTCAAGAACTTTCTTCTGCACTATATCTCTCCAAAATAAGTCATACCCGAGGAACCGCGCCAGCGTATTCGCCCCCCGCGGCTGAGCGGGGCTGAGCGTTTATTGGGCTAGGTAGCCGCCGTCTATGACCAACTCGGTGCCGGTCACGAACGATGACTCGTCTGAAGCCAGGTATAGCACACCGTAGGCGATGTCGTCTGGCTTGCCTGTGCGTCCAATGGGAATACGGGCCAAGGACGCTGCTTCAGCGTCGGGGTCACCCTGCCGGAAAGAAGTCATCGGGGTATCGATAGGGCCTGGGTGCACGGAATTCGCTCGGATGCCTTCAGAGGCGTATTGGATGGCCGTGGACTTGGTGAAGAGACGCACCGCGCCCTTGGAGGCGTTGTAAACAGCCGAGATATAAGACTGGCCAGCAATGCCGGAGATAGACGATATATTGACGATGGATCCACCATCGGCCTTTCGCAACTCCGGAATCGCGGCTTTGGTTCCGAGAAACACGCCCTTGGAGTTGATGTCCATCACCCGGTCCCATTCGTCCATGCTGATGTCTTCCAGACCCACGAGGGAGACCACTCCCGCGTTGTTGACCAGGATGTCCAGCTTGCCGAACTTCTCTGTAGTCTCGGCGATGGCGGAGTTCCAGTTGTCTTCGCTAGTGACGTCCAGATGCACATAGAGACAATCACCGCCCAGGTCATGGATGGCCGCTTCGGTTCGGCGGCCTTCCTCGTCCAACACGTCGCCAATGACAACCTTGGCGCCCTCTTTGGCAAAGAGCATGGCCTCCGCAGCGCCCATGCCGCGGGCTCCGCCGCTTATGAAAGCGACCTTATTCTCAAGACGCATGACGACCCCCTTTGATTAGCACCGATGAATCCTATTAGGAAGCTGGATGGCTGGTGCGATTCTAACGGTTAGACAGGGTTAGTCAATGGCCTTAAGGGGTTTTGGAGATAGAGGGTTAAACGATTGAACAGGAGTCTACTGGCTGGTTTCCGTTGACCGGGCCAGTGAGTGTGCCGCCGCAGGAGTTGGTGATGGTACCGGCGTTGACCAAAGTGCGGTTGTTCGCGATCTCACCGGAGTTGTTGATGATGCTGTTAGAAAGGTTGTTAACTGAGCCGGTGATGGTCAAAGTGCCTCCGGTGCGGTTGTTCAACTCTCCCGACAGGTTCTGGTAGGCGCCGAAATGGAACACTTCCACGATCCCAGAATTCTCGATCGAACCACCGTTATCGAGCAGGCTTTCAAACACGTTGATACGGCCCGAGTTGGTGATCTTTGACCCAGACTTGGCTGAAAATACCCCCACGCCACCCTGGTTCAAGGTCCCGGAATTGACCAGTGTGCCACCGGAGCCGATTACGACGTTCCCTCCGCCGCTGGTGGTATTGAACACACCGGCGTTGGTGAATGAACCACTATTGGTCAGCGTTGCTGCGTTACGGAGAACGAAATTGGAGGCGGCGTCGTTGACCACGGTCCCGTGGTTGGTGAACCCGGCACCGGCCCCATTGGTGATCAGACCGCCGACATTGTTGATGGTGCCGGAAGACTTGTTAACCAGAGACGTGCCGTCATTGATCAATTCACCATCCGTTATGTTCAGGGTTCCCTTGTTGATGATCAGCCGGTGTTCTGGTTCTGGATTCTTCCACCATTGAGGTTGACGGTGCCGTCGATCCAGATGGAACCACCAGGAGACTGGTCTGCTATACGCAGGGCAACGTCCGGTCCGATATTCAGCGTCTGCCCATCTGAGACCGTCAAAAGCCCTCGGGAGTTGATATCAAAGGACTCGTCAAGATTTACGGTGGTGAGTGCACCGTCAGTGTCTCTGATCAAGACGGCATCGTTGGAATTCGGAACGATATCCGCATCCCAGTTCTCAGCGTCTGACCAGTTGTTGGTGACCCCGCCGCTGTCCCAGAAACACGCGTCCTGGATCACCGAAGCTCCGGTGACGCCGCTCGCAGACACGGCACCCCGGCAGGCGTTGTGGGCTTTACCTTTGTTGTTGAAGGCCGTTGGGGCATCATGCTGAAGCCTGGAGTAATTCGACACGAATACCGTGCCATGGTTGATCAACAGCCCGCCCTGCTCCTTGATGGTCAGGCTTATGCCCGGGAACCGACCGCGTCCAACGGTCAAGGTATCTCCGGCGCTGACGCTCAGAGTTTGAGACTCGACCACAAGATAGATGTCTACGGTCACCTTGGCAGGCTTGCCACCTTCGCCGTTTATCAAGATGGGGTGATTGGCAGCGGGAGTAAGGCCGTTGACCCAATTGGCCGGATTGGACCAATCGTCATTGCCACCGGCGCCGCTCCAGATGCAGGGCGCTAATTCGACGCTGCTCAAAATCCCGGAGTCGTTGACCGTTCCGCCGCAGGCGTTGGCAATCACACCCGTGTTGGTGCCAATCTTCGTATTGTTGAATACCCCGCCCACATGGTTCACAAAGCTGGATGTCTTTCCAGAGGTGAGAATCGTGCCTTCGTTGTTGAACGTGCCGTTATTGACCGTCGACCCATCGTTCCGGATTTCGCCCTTGACATCGACGGTCCCAAAATTGGTGAAGGTTGCCCCTTCGGTGATACTTAGAACAGAGTTGACGCCGCCAATGCTGAGCGTTCCCGTGGTCAGCGTGAAATCAGAAGTGAGGATTGGCGAATGGACCTCATCCGGGTTGCCTTCGATGACGATCGGTTCACTACCGGTAGGAACGCCAAAGGGACTCCAATTGACGTCTTGGCTCCAGCTACCGTTGGTGCCTCCGATCCAGGTCTTTGTCTTCTGTGCTGCCGTTTAGATGGGCTGAATCGTTGGCGTGGGAGTGGGACTTGGCGTCGAGGTCGGCGTAGGGGCTGGTGTTGGGTCAGGTGTGAGAGAGGGCGTTGGAGCCGGGGTTGCGGTTGGGGTCTGTGCCGATAACGAAGCCGTCTGTTCCGGGCTGGAACCCCAGGTGTAATCTACGCTGACAATATCTTCTTGGTAGCCAAAAACCTTCATCAAGAATGGATTTTGGGTGGTGCCGGAGATGTGGATGGACTCGTCTCCCCTATTTCCGTTGGAGCCGTCCCATCCGGTCCAGTCGATTATCACTCCGCCGTAAAACCCGGTGACCGGAGAATGGCTGTAGATCAGAGCTGGCTTGCCGCCCACTTGCCAGCCAACCACAAAGGTGTCGCCGTCCCAGAGTTCTATGTCCAGATCTTTGGCTGCAACCAGGTCGATCTGAAGATTGTCCACACCTGCCGGAATGGTGCCGATGGTGACTCTCCCGTTTTGGGGCACGGCTTTGTAGAACTGTCCCGCACCGCTGGCCGCATGGACAAGTACGTAGGTACCCTCCCAGGAATAATCCACCTTGACCGAGCCGCCCTCATAGCCAAAAGCTTTCATTACAAAGGTGTTCTTTGTTGTGCCGGAGATGGTGATGGCTTCGTTTCCCAGGTTGCCGTCTATGCCATTCCAACCGCTCCAGGTGATGGCTACGTCGTTGTAATCACCGGTGGTCTCTCCCTCACCATGAATCTGAGCCCGGCCGCCGTTAGCTTCCCAGCCGACCACGAAGACATCGCCATCCCAGAGTTCGATATCCAGGTCTGCCACGGCTGTGAGGTTGATGGAAAGGTCTGTGATCCCAACAGGGATCTTGCCGATGAGCGTGTGCTCACCCTCTGGCACATACTTGGCAAGCTGCGGGCTTTCAACTGGGTGGTGACGCAGGGATAGAGGAAGAAGGGGATTTCTGGAGTTGTTACGCTGGTCGGGGTGGGGAGAATCGAACTCCCGACCTCCTGCTCCCAAAGCAGGCGCCCTACCGCTGGGCTACACCCCGATTGCAGATGCAATCTTATCATGCGTGGAACGTTCAATTGCTGGGCTGAGGCGAAATTGATCCTGTTTTCTTGTTGCATGCGGGCTCCTCTCCTATTTCAGTACACTAATCAATCGTACCGGAGTACGCCGCTACGTTCGAACCGCTTTTTGGAAAAGGCGCCATATGGCATCACAAGGTACGGAAAAGTAGCAGTTTGACGCCCGTGATGTACTCCCAAAACAAAAAGCCCTGGTCATTCTTGACCAGGGCTTTTGGAATGCATCAACCAGTGGAGATTTGAAATGTGATGGTACCCCCGGAGAGGGTCGAACTCTCGTCTCCGGCTCCGGAGGCCGGCACTCTATCCACTGAGCTACAGGGGCATTACACGCCATCAGAATATCACGCTTGGTTAAGGGCCAACAAGCAAACGCCAGCCCTCTCGTTGGTGGACAAACCCCGATGCTGAACACTAGACTAGGGGCACTTTCCAGATGAGGTTCAATCATGCCCGTTTTTACGCCCGAATACTTGCATAAAGTCGCTTATCACATCTACCGCGCCAAGGGCACTCCAGAAGATGAGGCCGAGATCGTGGCCAACCACCTGGTTAAGGCGAACCTGTGCGGACACGACTCCCATGGAATCATCCAGACACCAACCTATGTCGATCGCATCGACGCCGGACATATCGTCCCTGGCGCCTCTTTCGACATCGTTAAAGAAGCTCCCTGCACCGCCGTAATCGACGGCAACTGGGGTTTTGGCTTCGTCCAGACTGAAAAAGCCACCAAGCTGGCCATCGAAAAAGCCAAGACCAACGGCGTTGGCGCGGTCACCGTTTACCACCAGAGCCACATTGGCCGCCTGGGTGACTACCCGACCATGATGGCCGCCGAGAACATGATCGGTCTGATAACGGCCGATTCCGGCGCTGCGCCCAAACACGTTGCTCCTTTTGGCGGCGTGGCCCGCAAACTGGGCACCAACCCCATGAGCATCGGAATGCCCAGCAACCTCGACGGACCAGTGTTGATGGACATGGCCTCCAGCACGGTGGCCCTGGGCAAGATCGCTTTGTCTCGCAACCGTAAAGAAGAGATTCCCTTGGGCTGGATCGTGGACAAAGACGGTAACCCCACCACCAACCCCAACGACTACTACTCTGGCGGGGCCATCCTTCCCGTGGGCGTCGACCAAGGACACAAAGGGTATGCCCTCTCGTTCATGGTGGAAGTATTCTCCGGCTTGCTTACCGGGCTGGGGTACGGCATCGACCCCGAAGGCCGCCACAACGACGGCGTATTCATCGCCGCATTCAACCTGTCTCACTTCCGGGACGTGGATGAGTTCAAGAAGGATATGGACGGATTCGTTGAGTACATCAAGGACTCGCCGCCCGCCGCTGGATTCGATGAGGTCCTCTATCCGGGTGAGATCGAGTGGAACCGTGAGGAGGCTCGCCGCAAAGACGGCATATTTGTGGAAGACCAGACCTGGGCAGAACTTACAGACTTGATGAAGTCCCTTAACATTGAAGGGGAAGTCGGCCAGCCTTAGTTCCCAACCTCAGTAAACCTAACCCGCCGGGTGACTTAGATGAGCGGTCAAGAAATCAGGGAGACCTACCTGGAGGCTGGTGAATACTTTGCCAGCATCGTCGATTCCATAGACATTGACGGCTTTGAAGCCCCGGCGCTCGGCGAGTGGTGTGTCCGCGATTTGGTCGGACACACCTACCGTTCCTTTACCACTGTCCTCAGCTACTCCGCTGCCCCGGCTGACAAAGTCGACTTTGATAGACCGGTGGACTATTTCCTGCGGCTATTGGCCAGTGATGTAGACCACGGCCAGATTGCCGAGCGTGGCCGAGCTGCTGGCTTGGAGATAATCGACGACCCCAAGATGATGGTGCGGGGATTTGCCATGTACGTCAAAAACAAGCTGGAAGAACTGAGCGACGACCACATCATGGGGACATTGGCCGGAGGAATGCGGCTGATCGACTACCTGCCCACCCGCACCTTTGAGTTGATCATCCACACCATGGACCTGACCAACGCTTTGGGTGTGGAATCCAACCCACCGCAGCGAGGAATGGAATCCACGTTGCAGATCATAGAGGAGCTAGCCCTTCACCGGGGGCACGCGCCAGAGTTGATTCTCAGCGCCACCGGTCGGCACGGCTTGGCCAGCGGGTTCACAGTGCTTAGCTAGAGAGCAGCTCGCAGCTTCTGTAACGCCGGTATCTGGCTGATCTTAGCCGGAGATAGGTCTTCCCAATAGATGCCTGTTGGCCTGGGCATGGTCGGGTTGCACTTGACCAGTTCATCGGGCGTGGCGAAGTAGTCGAGGCAAACGTCGTGTTGGGTCCAAGGCAGTTCCTGGTCTAGCACCTGCAATGTGTGGACCGTGCCTACAACCGGGGTCTCAGTACGTACGATCCCCGCCGCTACGGCCAAGCCATATTCCAGGTCAGCAAACCCTCCGCCTTTACCGATTCTTGTACCCGAGCGGTTGACCGCTACCGAGCCGGATATCACCAGGTCTACCTGCCGCATCTCTTCCACGTTGACCAACCGGCCATGCTTGAACGCACCGGAGATTGTTGACGCTTCTTCCAGGGAGCCGTTCATCACTGTTGGGTCCAATTCCACAAAGCATTGGTCTTGCTTGAGCCTGGGCACGGCCATGTACACCGTTTTGCCCTCTTCCAACGCCCTTTGTCGCAGTGGTCCTTACGGTCTGTCCGGGTTTCCCTTGATGACTTGAGCGTTCTGCCAGATATCAAGCTCAAATATCCGTAGGGCAGCCTCTTCCGCGCTCCTGAAATGGGGGATGCGGTCATGTACCTTCTTGGTGTGAGCGGCTCCGGCCTGCTCTATGGCCGTCCAGGCCTGCTCTCTGATCGCGTCTTTGGTGGTCATCTTCTGGTTTTTATCGGTGTTGACGGGTGGGCAGGATATAGGGTTGGCTGATTCCGAATCAAAGCCTAACATAAGGTGCGTGCAACGGTCCCATTCACGCCCATATCGTTGAACGCCAAATGGGCGTATGCTATAATTTCGGGCAACGTAAAAGAAGAGAAGAGAGAGAAGCTAAAACACACCTGATGCTAGACGGAGAAACAAAAGCACGGATTATCAAGGAATACCAAATCAACGACAAGGACACCGGCTCCGCTGAAGTCCAAGTTGCCGTGCTCACGGAAAATATTAAATCCCTGACCGAACATCTGCGGGAACACAAGAAGGACGTACACTCACGGCGCGGTCTCCTTGGAATGGTCTCCCGGAGACGCAGACTCCTCAAGTACCTCAACGCGGAAGACGTAAACCGCTACCAAACACTTATCACCAGGCTCGGCCTGCGCAGATAAGTTCCCCTCACAACAACACCCTATGTAGGGTGTTGTTTGTCGTCTAGCTCTCACCCCATCTATCGATTGCGCACGTTATTTATTGCGAGGTTGCCCTAGGCATATTATGGCTACACAAGTTGCTACCCCCACGTCGGTTTCTAGCCAGATCGACGGCAAAACAATTACCCTTGAGACCGGGAAACTGGCAAACCAGGCCCACGGTAGTGTGACCGTCACTTTAGGCGAGACAATAGTCCTCGTCACGGCAGTGATGTCCAGCAGGCCCAGAGCCGAAGACATCGACTTCCTACCCCTGACAGTCGACTACGAAGAGCGTCTTTATTCAGTAGGCAAGATTCCCGGCAGTTTCTTCCGCCGGGAAGGCCGACCCGGGCAGGACGGTATCCTGGCTTCCAGGCTGACCGACCGGTCCATCCGACCTTTGTTCCCCAAAGGTCTGCATAACGACGTTCAGATCACTCTGACAGTGCTTTCCTCCGATCAGGAAAACCCGCCTGAGATTCTGGGTATGATCGGCGCATCAGCCGCCCTTTCAATCTCCCAGATTCCCTTTGACGGCCCAGTGGCATCCTGCCGTATCGCCTACCTGGATGGTCAATACATCATCCACCCCACCTACGAGCAGAGCATTGAAAGCACGCTCAGCATGGTGGTCAGCAGCTCCAAGGACGCCATCTTCATGGTTGAAGCGGGCGCCAACGAGGTTTCCGAGGAAGTCATCCTGGAAGCCATCGCCAAAGCCCAACAAGCAAACTCAGAGACCATCGACCTGATAGATGAGCTTACCGGCAAGGTCGGCAAGCCCAAGGCCACTTTCGAGTATGACTCCGCCGCCGCCGATGCGGTGATTGCCAAGATCAAAGAGGTGGTCGGCTCACGCTGGGACGACCTTCTCAGCGGCAACCCGGGCATGTACGAGATGGACGACGGCGAGAAAGAGATTTCCGCCTTGGTCACTGAAGCCCTCAAAGACGATTATTCCAAGACTGCCATCGGCGACGGTTTCAAAGCCGTCTTCCGCGAGGCGGTCCGCGGTCGCATCCTGCAACAGCATGTCCGTTCTGACGGACGGGCTCTGGATCAGGTGCGACCCATCACCTGCGACACAGGCATTCTCCCCCGCACCCACGGCACCGGACTGTTCACCAGGGGAGAGACCCAGGTCCTGTCCATCGTAACGGTTGGTTCTCTGGCCCTTAAGCAGACCCTGGATACTGTTGGGCCGGACAGCACCAAACGGTTCATGCACCACTACAACTTCCCTTCGTTCTCCACAGGTGAAGCCCGACGGGTGATGTCACCAGGACGCCGGGAGATCGGTCACGGTGCATTGGCCGAGCGGGCGATCCTGCCGGTGCTCCCTTCGGAAGATGATTTCCCCTACGCCATCCGGATCGTCTCCGAGTGTCTAAGCTCCAACGGAAGCACATCCATGGGTAGCGTTTGCGGCAGCTCCCTCAGCCTGATGGACGCTGGTATCCCGATCAAGGCTCCGGTGGCCGGTATCGCCATGGGCCTGATCACCGGCACCGACGGCGAGTACGCCATCTTGAGTGATATTCAGGGAATCGAAGACTTCCTGGGTGACATGGATTTCAAGGTTGCGGGAACCTCCGAGGGCGTCAACGCCCTTCAGATGGATGTTAAGACCCAGTACTTGACCCCTGCGGTGTTGAAAGAAGCCTTGGAGCAAGCGCGCCAGGGCCGAATGCACATCATGGGCAAGATGAACGAAGCGATCTCTGAGACCCGCGGTGAAATGAGCGAACACGCTCCCAAGATGATCCGCATGAAGATCAAGATCGAGAAGATCGGCGCCCTCATCGGACCTGGTGGCCGCGTGATTCGCGCCATCATCGAAGAGACCGGTACCACCATCAACGTAGACGACGACGGCTCGGTAACCATCGGTGGTGTCGACTCCGCCATGTTGGCCCTGGCCCAGTCAAAGGTCGACGCACTCACCCGAGACCTAGCCATCGGTGACATCTTCACCGGCAAGGTGGTCCGACTCACTAACTTCGGTGCCTTCGTGGAACTGGTCCCCGGCAAGGACGGCCTGATCCGCAACGGCGACATCGGAGACATGGAAGAGGAACTGGCTGAGGGTCAGGAGATCACGGTGATGATCCGTGAGATCGACTCTCAGGGAAGGGTTAACCTGTCCCGCAAAGCCCTCTTCGGTGATGACAGCCCGCCGGCCCCACGGCCTGATTCCGGCCCCCCACGGGACCGGGGCGGCTTTGGCGGCGGACGTGGTGGTGATCGCGGTGGACGCGGCCCAGGTGGACCTGGCAGAGGCCCGGGAGGCCCTGGTGGTCGTCCCGGTGGCCCTAGCGGCGGGCGTTTCCAGGGTGGAAACCGCTAACCAGACGTACGTTATGTAGCAATTTAAAAGTCCTCTCAGCATCTGTTGAGAGGACTTTTTGTTTCTCCTGAAATGAGCCTGCGTGATACCATCAGGTGTGAATTGGTTCGGTGAATAGACGTGATTTATGCGAGTGTGGGCGGGTTGGAAACCCGCGCCTACGGGTGGGTGGAGTCGCAGGGTTCAAAAACCATGCCCGTTGATTTCCGCTCATCCTGAGCCTGTCGAAGGACCCACACTAAGGTTATTGCAGATAGTTTCCTGGACGCACATTTAGAGGAGTATTCATGGCGGGAATAAAAGTTTTGATCGGCGGCATCACCGGCAAGATGGGTCTTGAGGCCGTGGCTGCGGTTTGCAGAGAGAGTAACCTGGAACTGGTGGGCGGCACCTGCTCCCGAGACCGGGGGACAACCTTGGCTACTCCCGCCGGTGATGCACCAATCTCCACGGATCTGGACTCCCTGCTGGATCAGACCCAGCCCGACGTGATGCTGGACCTGACCAACGCCGCCGTAGCGATGGATGCCGCCGCCAAGGCCGCTGCCCGGAAGGTAAATATAGTCATGGGCGCTAGCGGTTTCTCGGAAGAGCAACTGAAACAACTTGATGTCATGGCGAGCGAGAACGGTGTCGGCATCATAGTAGCGCCGAACTTCGCTCTGGGTGCCATCGTCCTCAAGAAATTGGCCGAGCAGGCGGCTCCGTACTTCGACTACGTGGATATCGTGGAGTCACATCACGAAGCTAAAATCGACTCGCCTTCCGGTTTTGCTTTGAATCTGATGCGCAGCCTGGGAGAGAACAAAAAATTCACCCGCAACCAACCGGAGAAAGAGAACCTGGACAACACCCGGGGTGGTGAGTACAACGGCATCTCGGTGCATAGCATCCGCATGCCCGGGAAGAGCGCCCACCATGAGGTGATATTCGGCGCGGCGGGCCAGACGGTTTCCATCAAGCACGATACCCTGGACCGCAGTTGTTACATGCCCGGCGTGGTGCGTTGTATCAACGACGTTGTGACCCGTCCGGGCCTTGTGATAGGCTTGGAGAACGTGCTTGGGATTTAACAGAGATTTAAGCTCTTTCCAGGCACGAATCTTAGAGTAAACAGAGAACTACCGGTGCAGGATCTAACCATCGCCGTCGTTGGCGCCACCGGAGCGGTCGGTGCCGAATTCCTCCGTATCGTGGAGACACGCTATCCCAGCTTGCCCAAACTGAAGCTGCTGGCTTCCAGCCGCTCTGCGGGCAAGACCATCAAAGTGGGTGGCCAGGATCTGGTGGTGGAAGAAGCTACGGTTAATTCGTTTGACGACGTGGACGTTGCATTTATATCGGCCAGTTCTGCAGTAAGCCACGAGCTCGCCCCGGCAGCGGTGGCCGCTGGCGCGGTTGTCATCGACGACGGCTCAGCGTTCCGGATGGAAGAGAAGGTGCCTCTGGTTGTGCCTGAGGTAAACGGCGCCGATGTTGAATGGCACGAGGGAATCATTTCCATTCCCAACTGCTCGACGACCCCATTGGTGATGGCTGCCCATCCGTTGCACCAGGTGAACCCCATCAAGCGGATAGTGGCCGACACCTATCAGTCGGTCTCTGGCGCCGGCGGTGGCGAGATGGTCGCCCCTGGGACTCAGCGCATTGCCGAACGCCATGAGGTCTTGGCAGAACCGATGCCAGTCCAGCGGAGTCACCTCGATGAGCGGCACAACCACTTGGACAAC
>PCAH01000141.1 GCA_002730485.1 Dehalococcoidia bacterium
ATTCAGGAATTACCCTTCCAGAAGCAGTCTCGATACGAGCCCAACATGGAACCACACGTGAACCTGGTCTGCATCGAGTGCGAGAACGTGATCGACGCAGATACCGACCGTGACGTGCATGACGTGGTTTTGGGCCTGCGAAAGCAGATCGCCGACAACTCCGACTTCGAAGTCGCCTGGCAGAGGGTCGATTTCTACGGTCTATGCCCACGTTGTTCCGAAGCAAAGAAACGGGGAGAGCTCTCCGAAGTCTAAGTCCCTTAGGGAACACAATTGTCCCGATTGGCGATACTATGAAGGTCGGCTGGTGCTTACACCAGCCGACCTTCTTTTTTGATCAGGGGAGGACGATATGGTCACCGGTGTAATCGGCGTAACTTTTTGGACCGACAACATGGAACGCCTATTCGATTTCTACAACGATGTGCTCCAACTGCCGTTGCACTCACGTCACGAGGACTTCATCGCCTTTGAACTGGGTGAGATACGCTTCAACATCGGACGCCACAGTGAGGTCAGTGGGGAATCTAAGGACCCGTTCCGGTTTATGCCTCACCTGGGAGTGGCGGACATCCACTCGGAAGCCAAGCGGCTGGCCGGTGCTGGAGTCGAGTTCATCCGGGAGCCGGAGCAGGAGTCTTGGGGTGGTTGGGTGGCCACGTTTAAAGACCCCGATGGAAATGTGCTTCAGTTGATGCAGTTGGTGTGATTTGGACGATAGAATAAGGCGTAACAGGAGCTTGGGAGGACAGCATGGCCGATGATGACAGGATCCAACAGGCAGCCCAATTCTTGTTTGAGGGCCACAAGGCACGCTCCAAATTCGAACCCATACCCGACGAGATAACACCCCGGGACGAGGCCGAAGCCTACACAATCCAGGAAGCGTTCCAGAAGCTGGTTATCCCCCAGCGTGGGGCCATCGTCGGCTACAAGATCGCCTTGACCTCGGCGGTGATGCAGAAGATGGTCGGGTTTGACCACCCCTGCTCCGGTGCGATCTTTGCCAGCGGGGTCAAGAACTCTCCGGTCACGGTCGAACGTTCGGATTATGTGCGCCTGGGCGCTGAATGCGAGATCGCAGTTCAGTTGAACGCCGACCTTCCGGCTTCAGGCGCACCGTATGACCGCCAGAGCGTGGCCAAGGCCGTCGATGCGGTCATGCCAGCCTTTGAGTTGATTGAAGACCGAGGAGCTGAGTACAAGGACCTGTTCTTCCTGGGAGTGATGGCCGACAACGCCTGGAACGCCGGGTTGGTGCTGGGCGAGCCGATGATCGAGTGGCAAGATATCGACCTGGTGTCGGCTGCCGGGGAGATGGTCATCAACGGTGAACCGGCGGGCGAGGGCAAGGGCGGTGACGCGTTAGGCCACCCTCTGGACGCCCTAGCCTGGCTGGCCAACAGCCTGGCCGAACGCGGTAAGAGCCTGCAAAGGGACATGATCGTCATGACCGGCAGCATAGTCAGCACCAAGTTTCTAAACGCGGGCGACGAAGTCAGCTTTGAGATCGACACCCTGGGCGAGGTTTGGCTGTCCGTTGCTTAGACGATGAACGTCGCATCCCCAAAGCTGTAGAACCGGTACTTCTGCTCAATAGCCTGTTGATAAGCATCCATCACCACCGCTCGTCCTGTCCTTCCGCGGAAGGACGAAGGACCGCTGGCACCCATACCGTGTTCCACGAATGCGGACACCAGCATCAGGAGGCTGGAGCGGGGTAGGTGGAAGTTGGTGACCATGGCGTCAACCAGCCGGAAGGTGTGGCCGGGGAGGATGAATAGGCTGGCCTCGGCATCGGTCTCGGTTAGTTCTGTTCTGCCGCTCTGTTCCATGTCCATGCCTGCTTGCTCCAGCACCCGTACCGACGTTGTCCCCACGGCGATGATCCGGCGGCCTTCGTCTTTGGCCCGATTCAGCGCCTCGGCGGCCTGGCTATCGATCGAATAGTGCTCGGTGTGTATCTTGTGCTCGGTGGGGTCGTCCTCGTCCACCGGCTTGAAGGTGTCGAGTCCCACGTGCAGGGTGACAAACACCGTCTCCACACCCAGGTCACGGGCCTTTTGGAGCAGGTCGTCGGTGAAGTGCAGGCCAGCGGTGGGGGCGGCCACGCTGCCAGGTTGACGGGAATACACCGTCTGGTAACGCTCAGTATCGTCCAGCGATTCTTTGATGTATGGCGGCAGCGGCGTGTGACCAAACCGCTCAATACCCTCCTCCGAAGACAGCCTCACAGTCTTCAGACCGTCATCATGGGCGGTGACGATCTCTACGGAAAATCCCCCCAACCCCCCTTTGAAAAAGGGGGGTTGGGGGGATTTCTGCTCTTCAATCTCCACCACCACCCCTGGCCGCAGTCTTCGTCCTGGCCTGGCCATGGCTTGCCAGGTGCCGTCGGCGTTGCGGCGGAGGAGCAGGAACTCGGCCTTGCTTCCGGTATCGCTGCGGCGTCCGTAGAGCCTGGCCGGGATTACCCGACTCTGGTTGAAGACCATCACATCACCGGAGCGCAGGTACTCCAGCAGGTCAGGGAATTGTCGGTGTACGATCTCGCCGGAATCACGGTTGAGCACCATCAGCCGAGATGAGTCCCTTGGCTCGATGGGAGACTGGGCAATCAGTTCCGGAGGCAGGTGGTAGTCGAAATCGTCGGTGCGCATGGATGTGGGCTAACAACTGTCAGCGGGACCGTTAGCTGTCCCTTCCGTGGATGCTGAGGCGGGTGGCGGTTAGGGTGTTGACCAGCAGCATGGCGATGGTCATGGGGCCAACGCCGCCTGGGACTGGAGTGATGGCTGATGCCTTCTCAGCCACAGTTTCGTAATCGACATCACCCACCAGACGGTAGCCCCGCTTGCGGGAGGCGTCGTCGACTCGGTTGATACCGACGTCGATGACCACCGCGCCTTCCTTGACCATATCAGCCGTGATCACGTTTGGACTGCCGATGGCTGCGACCAGGATGTCTGCCTGACGGGTGACCTCGGCCATGTTCTTGGTGCGAGTGTGGCAGACCGTGACCGTGGCGTTGGCTCCGTCGGCCCGCTGCATCAGCAGCAATGCCATGGGCTTGCCCACGATGTCGCTGCGGCCGCAGACGACCACATTCGCGCCTGAGGGGTCGTGGCCGTTACGGATCAATATCTGCTGGATGCCGAAGGGCGTGCCTGGTATGAAATCTGCCCGGCCCTGGACCAGTTTGCCCACGTTGAAGGGGTGCAGTCCGTCCACGTCCTTATCGGGGTTCAGAGACTCTATGACGGCCAATTCATCAACCTGGGGCGGCAGTGGCAACTGAACTAGGATGCCGTGGAACCGTGGGTCCTCGTTCAACTTGGCGACAACGTCCAGGACCCGCTGGTTGGTGGCGTCGGCTGGCAACAAAAAGGTGTCACTGACCATGCCCACTTCATCGCAGGCCCGGCGTTTGTTGCGCACGTATATGGCCGAAGCTGGGTCGTCCCCTACCAAGACCGCGGCCAGGCCTGGTGTGACTCCGTGCTTCTCTTGCATCTCGGCCACGCCAACGGCGACTTCACGTCGAATCTCTTCAGCCAGTGCCTTGCCATCAAGAATCTTTGCGGTCAATCGGCCCTCAATCTTTCGTTACGCGATTACGACTAACTAGTGCGACGCAATTTTAGCATGGCTCGGGCCTGAATCCGCCAGGATTTGATTCACCGGAGATGGGCATCTTATACTTGGATCATGCGGATATGCTCACTGTTACCAAGCACCACTGAGATCGTCTACGCCCTGGGTTTGGGAGACCAGTTGGTGGGCGTCTCCTACGCCTGCGACTACCCGGAAGACGCCGCCAACAAGCCAGTGGTCAGCCGGAGCGTTCGCCGCAACTCCCACCTGCCCAGCGAAGAGATCGACGCCATAGTGCAGCAGGCGCGGGCCAACGGTAATCCCCTTTATTGGATCGACGCTGACCTATTGCGAGAGATAAAACCCGACCTGATCATCACCCAGGAGTTGTGCGAAGTCTGTGCCATCGGCGCTGGCTCGGTTTTTGAGACGGCGGCCCAGGTGTTGGACTACGAGCCGCGGATATTGACCATCCGGCCCAGCTTCTTGGCCGATGTCATTCAAAATATCCGACTGATCGGAACTGCGGCCGGTGAAGCCCGCCAAGCCAATGATTTGGCTGATTCTTTGCAGTTGAGGACCCAGCGGGTAAAAGACGAAGCCCCACAAGATGGCTCCCGACCCCGGGTGCTGTGTTTGGACTGGTTGGACCCCCTCCGGAACACCGGCCAGTGGATGCCTGAGATGGTTGAAATCGCCAGGGGAGAGGAGCGATTGGCTATCCCGGGAGGTCTCTCCAGGGAGCTGAGTTGGGATGAGATCGTCGATTATGCACCCGAATATTTGATGGTGATGCCCTGTACCTTCGACCCTGACAGAGTCCTCAAGGAGACGTCGGAGAAATTGACGAACCTGCCTGGTTGGACCGACCTGCCCGCCGTGCAGCGCGACCAGGTATTCCTCTTTGACGGGCGGATTCCGACTCGACATGGTCCCCGGGTGGTTGATGTTTTAGAGGGACTGGCCGAGGTTATGCATCCCCAGGTGTTCAAGGGCATCTCAACTAATGAAGTGTTGGTTCAAAACCGGAATTAACACGGTACTCCGGCCTGGCGTAGGTCTAGTCTTCTCCGTTGGATAGAATGGTCTTACTGACTTTGGATTTGAAGCGACGAGAAACCCACTGCGATGGTCGGAACGTATAACCAGTAACAGACAGCGTGCCCGACCGGTTTGCGTCTCTGGGATGAAACACCCAGGGTGTGGTTGCCCGCACGGAGCTTCACAGAGAGATGTTTCAACCAATCAGTAGGATGATCAACTTAAACAATCGCGACATCATGCGCACCATTTTCGTTCCGTTGGCAGTGGCCGCAGTGGCTCTGGCAACGGCGTTGATCGGCGCGCTAATCATAGGTAATGACAGCGGAATAGACGACGTCAACCTGTTTGTGGAAAGGCTGTCCGGCGATTCAGGTTCCTGGCTGGGAGGGCTGATTGGGGCATCTGCCCTGTTCGCTCTCGCAGCAGGAATGGCCTCGGCGGTGAACCCCTGCGGCTTTGCCATGCTGCCCGCCTATCTGGGCATGTACCTGGGTGACGAGGCCGGTGAGGCGGCACAGACCAACCCGGTCAAGTATTTTGGTAGAGCTATCTTGGTTGGCCTGACCGTGACCGCCGGTTTCGTGGTCTTGTTCGGAGTGGTCGGGGCCATAATCGGTCTTGGAGCCAACTTTGTGGGTGACCTCCTGCAGTGGCTGGGCCTGGTTATCGGAATCGGCTTGGTCTTGGTTGGCGCCTGGATGGTCGGCGGAGGCAAACTTTACACCGGAGTGGCCGCCAGGGCTGCCAGTCATATGGGTAATCCGGCACAGGTCAGCATGAAGGGTTACTTCATATTTGGCATTAGCTACGGCACGGCATCGTTGAGCTGCACTCTCCCCATATTCCTGGCGGTGGTGGGCATCAGTGTCGCCGGTGTCGGGGCATCTTCGGTGCTGTCAGACTTCCTGCTGTTCGCCCTGGGCATGGGGTTGGTGATCATGGCTCTGACCCTGGGAATGGCCTTCTTCAAGACTGCCATGGTGGGGGCGCTCAGAAAGGCTTTGCCCTATATCCAGCCATTGGGGTCAGCCCTAATGGTGATCGCCGGAACCTACATCGTCTTCTACTGGCTGACCATAGGGGGCCTGCTCTAGCATGAGATTCCCGCGATTCAAGAAACTTCTGATGATCGGGTCAATGGTCGCCACCGGTCTGGCTATCGCTTGCGGCAGCCAGTCTAATTCTTCCGGATTAATCAACCCGTCAGACGTCGGAGCCACGACTACGGTTGTCGCTGACACCGGGCCTGGACCCTCTACCATGATCGAGCCCGATCCTGACTATCAGCAGAAAATTGAGGACTCCAGGTTTGAGACTCGGGGCTGGCGTACCGACTTCAGTCGCCACACGGTCGACTTTGGTGACATACTCTTCGGCGGAGTGGGACGGGACGGGATACCTCCCCTGGACCGACCCAGGTTCGAGTCCATCGAAGAAGCAGCATCGGTGATGAATGACCTGGAGCCGATTGTGACCCTTGAAGTCAACGGTGAGTCACGGGCTTATCCTCTGGCCATCCTCACCTGGCATGAAGTGGTCAACGACGTGGTCGGCGGTGTACCGGTCACAGTGACCTTCTGTCCGCTTTGCAACTCGGGGTTGGCCTTCGAGCGGACGCTGGACGGGCGAGTGTTTGATTTCGGAGTTTCTGGCAACCTCAGAAACAGCGACCTGATCATGTGGGACCGGCAGACCCAAACCTGGTGGCAGCAGCTTACGGGAGAGGCAATCATCGGAGAACTGGCTGGGCACCAATTGCCCTTCCTTCCGGCTTCCATCATCTCGTGGGCCGATTTCAAAACGGCCAATCCGGAAGGACTGGTGCTTTCCCGTAACACGGGCTACAACCGTCCCTACGGAAGCAACCCCTACAGCGGGTATGACCGCGTCGACCGGCCACCGTTCCTGTATGACGGCGAGGAGGACGCCCGGTTGCTGCCAAAAGAGCGGGTTGCTGCGCTGGAGATAGGGGAAGTCTCTGCGGCCTTCCCGTTCAAGGTCCTGGAGACCGAAAGAGTGGTCAATTACCCGATCAATGGGACAGACGTGGTGGTCTTCTTCAAGCCAGGTACCGTTTCTGCATTGGACCGGGCGTTGATCATCGATTCTAACGATGTTGGTTCCACCGGCGTATTCGATGGCCATCTGGATGGTCAAAAGCTGACCTTCAATCTCAAGGACGGAAACTTTGTTGACGACCAGACAGGCACGGTCTGGAACATCCTGAGCGAGGCCGTCGAAGGCCCAATGGTCGGCAAGTCGCTCACGCCGATAGTCCATGGGAACCACTTCTGGTTCGCCTGGGGCACGTTCAATCCGGAGACGCTTATTTATAGTGGGGCTGATGGCTGATAGCAAAATCCCCCTAAATCCCCCTTTACGAAAAGGGGGACCGAGGGGGATTTCCGGCTTCCTTGCCACGCACTTACCCCCCAGTTAGAATGGCGCATACCATTCTTCAGGGGGATTTTCTTATGTATGACAAACCAATGCTGGGCTTGGGCCAGGCACAGGACGCCATTGCAGCGATCTTAGCCGAGGCCAACAAAGAACCGGACCGTCCATTGGCTATCGCCATCGTCGATGACACCGGCAGCATGATCAGCTATGGACGCATGGACCGATGCCGCGAAGTGCCCAAGCGTATGGCCATTCGTAAGGCCTACACCTGCGCTCTCTCCGGACAAGACTCCAAGGACTACGCTGAGCGGCTGGCCGGACAGGGTCGTACCGTCGTCGAGATGGGCGATCCCATGCTGGCTGCGGTCCAGGGCGGAGTGGTCATCCTGCACCCCGGTAGTGGCTCCATAATGGGCGGCATCGGCGTGAGCGGCCTGGCCGCCGAAGAAGACGAAGACCTGGCGAAGATCGGTATGGCGGCGATGAAGCTGTAGAAATCCCCCTAAATCCCCTTGAAAAAGGGGATTTAGGGGGATTTCCGTGCCTTCCAGCTATTTTAAGGAGCAACTATGTCTAACCCGAGAGCTGAATTTTCTTCCATCTTTGACCGCAAGCCCCTGAAGCTACCCGGCGGCGCTCGGGTCGCTGTGTGGCCGGTCATCAATGTGGAGGAGTGGGATATAAATGAACCCATGGCCCGCACGGTGTTGCCCACGCCCCAAGGGGTGTCGGTCATACCGGACATTCCCAACTTTGGCTGGTTCGACTACGGGCTCAGGGTTGGGTTCTGGCGGATGAAGCAGGTGTTGGACAACTACGGCATCCGCGCGACGGTGAGTCTCAATGCCTCGGTCTGCAACAGTTATCCCTCCCTGGTGACCGAGAGCATGAAGTCTGGCTGGGAGATGTTGGCCCACAGCTACATCCAGCGGGTGATCAACAAGGAACCCGACGAACGGGTCGCCATCCGAAAGACCATCGATACCATCAAAGAGTTCACCGGCACGGCCCCCAGAGGCTGGATGGGGCCCGGATTGGCCGAGACCTTCGACACCCCAGACATCCTAGCGGAAGAGGGTATCGAATACGTGGCCGACTGGTGTAACGACGACCAGCCGTATCCCATGAAGGTCAAATCGGGCAATTTGGTGTCTGTTCCCTATACCGTGGAACTGAACGACATCCCCGTGTACATGGTGCAACACCACCGCTCACCGGAACTATTCGAGCGGGCCAAGGACCATTTCGATACCTTGTACCGGGAGGGAGAAGAGAGCGCACGCATAATGTGTGTATCAACCCACCCCTACATCACCGGCGCGGCCCACCGCATCAAGTACTACGACAAGATATTTGAGTACATCAAACAACACGATAAAGTCGTATTCATGACCGGAAGCGAGATACTGGACTGGTACAACGAAGAGGCGAAATCCTCGTAAAGGGGGACCGAGGGGGATTTCGCACCCCAACCAAACTATGGAGTATTAACCAAATGGCATTCGAAGCTGGAAAGATCGTGACCTATGCTGGCACTGGAGAAGGCGGTTACGCCGGAGACGGCGGCCAGGCAGGCCAGGCGCTCTGCAACGAACCGTTCATGTGCGAATTTGATTCCGCTGGCAACCTGTATTTCACCGAGGCCAAGAACCACATCGTCCGGCGGGTCGATAAGGCCAGCGGCGTCGTGACCACCGTGGCCGGCAATGGCGAGTTGGGCTACAGCGGCGACGGCGGCCCAGCCACCCAGGCGACCATGCAGGAACCCTACTCGCTACAGGTGGATACCAACGGAGACATCTACATAGTTGACCGTTTGAATGCCGTGGTGCGTAAGGTCGACGCCGCCACAGGGATAATCACCACCGTGGCTGGAACCGGAGAGGTTGGCTACAGCGGCGACGGCGGGCCTGGCAACCAGGCCATGTTCCGCGAGCCAAACGACTGCTTCCTGGACGGCAAGGGTGGCCTACTTATCGCCGATATCCAAGACCAGCGGATACGCCGTCTGGACCTGGCCACCGGCATTGTCAACACCGTCGCCGGTAACGGCGAGAAAGAACGCACCGGCGACGGCAAACCAGCCCTGGAAGCCAGTTTTTTGGGTTCCAGAGCGGTGTGCCTGGACAGCAAGGGCAACATGTACGTGGCCGAACGCGAGGGCAACGGCATCCGCATGATCGACACCAATGGGATCATGAGCACCGTGGGCGGCAATGGAGAACGGGGCTATGAAGGCGACGGCGGTCCGGCTTTAACGGCCACCTGGGGTTCGCCCAAAGGGATTCGCTGCGATGCCGAGGACAACGTTGTGGTCGTCGACACCGAGAACCACGCCATCCGACGCATTGATGTCAACACTGGGATAGTTACGACCATCGCCGGTGGACGGTTGGGCGGCGAGGGCGACGGCGGCCCGGCCACCAACGCCGCCATGGACCGCCCCCACGGCTGTGGCATTGACGACCAAGGCAACATATTCGTAGCCGACAGCAACAACCACCGCGTTAGGGTTGTTGGCGTCTAATTAATCCAAGCCAAAAAGAATAATCCCATCCCCCTCGCAAGGGGGAGGGCTAGGGTGGGGGAATGCCTTTCTCGGCAAGTTTGGTTGATTCTGAAACGTAGCCCCCATCCTAACCTTCCCCCTACGAGGGGGAAGGGATACATTTCCTCACTGATACCAAAGATTTAGGAGTACTGATGCGGACGATCGACATCCACGCACATGTCACACCAGGCGGATTTATCGAGGCCAGCAAGAAGGGCGAGTCCTGGCATGGGATGCCCGTTGATGCCATGGCCGTTCACCGGAACAACCCCAAGATAACCTGGACTGCGGAAGAACGGCTGGCTGACATGAATTCACTGGGTGTAGATGTCCAGGTGCTGTCCACCAACGCCTACTTCTACAACTACGAGGGCGAAGCCACCACCGCCAAGAAGATGACCGCTGAATGTAACGACCATGTCGCCGACTTGGTCAAAGCCCAGCCGGACCGATTTGCCGGTTTCTCGACTCTGCCGATGCAGGACATCAAGGGTTCCATTGCCGAGTTGGAACGGAGTATGAAGTTGGGGCTCAAAGGGGCCATGATCGGCGATAACGTCAACGGGGAGACCTTTGACGAGAAGAAATTCCTCCCGTTCTGGAAGGCCGTGGAGAGCTTGGGCGCAGTGATCTTGGTGCACCAGGGCGGTGACACGGTGGTCAATCAACGAATCAACCGCTATCACCTGCCAAACTCCATCGGCAACCCGGCGGATAGGGCGGTGACCTTCGCTTCGCTGGTTTTCGGCGGAGTGATGGATGCCTGTCCAGACCTGAAGATCTGCCTGTGTCACGGTGGCGGCTACACCTGCTACGGCATCGGGCGCATGGACCGAGGATGGGAGGTCCGCCAGGAGGCCAGGGAGCACATACAAAGGCCTCCCAGCACCTACCTGGACAAGTTCTACTACGACTGCCTGACCCATAGTGAGCCGGCCCTGCGCTACCTGATCGATTGTGTGGGAATTGACAAGGTAGTCTTCGGCACTGACTGGCCCTTTGACATGGCCATTGACTGGCCGGTGTCTTGGATCATGGGACTGGAAAGCCTCACCGACGCCGAGAAAGAGGCCATCCTACATACGAACCTGGAGAAGCTGCTCGGACTTTAGACCGACCCGCCGTCAATTCCGCGTATCCGTAGGGGCAGGTTTCTAACCTGCTCTTTTCGCTGTGGTCTGGTGTTACGTCATTTACCAGAGGCAGTGCGGGTTGAAAACCCGCGCCTACAATTCACTGGTGTATCTGTAAGGGCAGGATTGTATGTAGGCGCCGGTCTTATAACCGGCCAGGTTTCATCATCCAGTATGGTTCTTGGAGCAAACGTGCGCGGTTAGGCAAAAGGTTATTTTCTAGAAACAGGGCGGGTTGGAAACCCGCGCCTACGTGGATTGATTTGGTTTCGGTATGACAAAGAAAAGAGGGCCTGTTATTCAGGCCCTCTTTTCTTTGGACATTGTTGCTGGGTTTAGCTTTGGCGGTCGGCGTAGACCTGTCTGGCGCGGTCCAGCGCTCGGACACGACCGGCTACCAGGGTTTCCTGGCGCTCGGCTGCCCATTTGTTGGAAGCGATGGGGGCTGCCACTGTGCCCTGGAACTGGGGCATCACGTAGCGTGCTAGCAGCTCGTAGCTGTGCAGCATCTTCTCCCTGGAGGTCCAGTCCACGGTCTGGGTTAGGAAACCACCGAACCCGCCGCTCTGTTCCTGCAGCTTGTTGATGGCTTCGATGCAGTCATCGGGGGTGCCGACGATCCAGGCGCCGGAATCCCTCATGTTGTCGACCACCTTGTCCATGGGGCCATCAAAGACGGGCTTCCGGCCGTTGGTGCCTTCTGAGTACTCACGGAGGTACTGGGCTGATCCCATGCGGACATCGTCCAGGGCTTCCTTTCGAGTCTCGGCCAGATGGACCGGGAGCACTAATCTCCATTCGTTGCGGTCCATGGTCTGGCCGTGCTCGGCGGCTGATTCCTCGGCAATCGCCCAGAGACCCTTGAGGTCTGCGGGGCCTGCCGATGGGTCACGGGGCACGGTGATGGTCAATACCGATGCTCCGTGCTTCCCGGCCAGGGCAACACCCGCCGGAGTCTGGATTGATGCAACTGCGATGGGCATGTGGGGCTGCTGGTAGGGTCGTAGTTGCAGCATGCCTTCATTGAGTTCGAACCAGTCGGACTTGTAGGTGATGGGCTCGGTCTCGTTGAACAACCGCATGATGATGCTGAGCGACTCATCCATGCGCTCCCGTTGTTTCTCGTGGGGTATGCCCATCATGTAGGCATCACCGGGCAGTGCGCCCGGACCCACACCGAAGAGGGCGCGGCCCCGGCTCATGTGGTCTAGCTGGACCATCCGGTTGGCGACCATCAGTGGGTGATGATAGGGCAGGCTGACTACGCCGGTGCCCAGTTTGATGTAGCGGGTCCGTTGGGACGCGGCGGCCAGGAATACCTCTGGAGAAGAGATGATCTCCCATCCGGCTGAGTGATGTTCACCAACCCAGACTTCGTCATAGCCCAGGTTGTCCATCCATTCGACCAACTCAAGGTCGCGATCGAGGGCCAGTGTGGGGTTCTCTCCGGCCCTGTGGAATGGGCCAAGGAAGGAACCGAATTTCATCCGATTGGGCATATTCATGTGTAGCTTGCTCCGGAACTTTGTTTGCCCTTACCCCAAAGGGGAAGAACGTTTGAGTCAGTTTACTCCCCCTAAAGGCCGATTCCAAATCCGCCGGATTATTTGGAACATTGATAATTCGGAGACACGCACCGCTGGAGTGGGGATTTTGCTAGAATGCTCTTGTTTGATTCGAGCCTGAGCTTTGAGGGGATATGACCACATCCCGAAATACGCCCCAGGGCGATATGGACCAGGCTTTTCAGGAATTCCTGAAGGCGACGCCGGTCTACGGATCCACCAGTCAGTTGGATACATTGCGCGCCTCTGAGTACGGGCGCTTGGACCGGCTGGGCCAGGTGTTCCTCGATTACACCGGTGGCGGGTTGTACGCGGACTCGCAGATTCGTCAGTTGTCTGACCTGCTGGAAGGTGGGATCTTCGGAAACCCCCACTCGGACAGCCCTGCGTCATCGGCGATCACAGGGCTGGTTGAGCAGGCACGGTCGTTTGTGTTGGAGTTTTTCAACGCCCCGCCTGACGAATACGTAGCCATCTTCACCTCCAACGCCACCGGAGCAATCAAGTTGGTGGGTGAGGCCTATCCCTTTCAGGCCGGAGACCGGTACCTGCTGGCCTTTGACAACCATAACTCCATCAACGGGGTGAGGGAGTTCGCCCGCGCCAATGATGCTGACGTCACGTATGTGCGTGTTGTGCCGCCCGACCTGCGTTTGGACGAAGACCAACTACGGGCAGAGCTAGACCGGCCCAATCCGGGCGGACACAACCTGTTCTCCTATCCTTCCCAGTCCAATTTCTCTGGCGTTCAGCACCCCATGGAATGGACCAAGTATGCCCAGGAACGGGGATGGGACGTGCTGTTGGACTGCGCCGCTTTCGCACCCTCCAATCGCCTTGATTTGGCGGAAGTCTTGCCTGATTTTGTGCCCTTATCTTTCTATAAGATGTTCGGTTATCCCACGGGTGTTGGGTGCCTGCTGGCCCGAAAGAGCTCCCTCGATAAACTGGTCCGCCCCTGGTTTGCCGGTGGGACGATTACTATTGCGTCGGTGCAGGCCGAGAAGCATTTCCTGGCCGAGGGCGAGCAGGCTTTTGAGGAAGGGACTCTTAACTACCTGAATATCCCGGCGGTGGAGATCGGGCTGAGACATCTGCAAAATATTGGTATTGAGACAATACATGACCGTGTTGCTTCGCTGACTTCTTGGTTGCTCGGCAGTCTGCTGGCTCTGCGGCACAGCAACGGCACTGGGGTGGTTCGGGTCTACGGGCCCACCGACATGAAAGCCCGAGGTGGGACTCTTACCGTGAATTTCTACGACCCCCAGGATGTGTTGATTGATCATCGACGCATCGACGCCCTGGCTGGACGGGCTGGTATATCCCTGCGCACCGGCTGTTTCTGCAACCCGGGCGCCGGAGAGTTGGCCCATGGCCTGACACAAGAAGACATGGCTGCAGCATTTGCCGATGGCGAGCGCATGACCTTTGAGCAATTTCTGAGTGTGCTGGAAGACCGGGACGGCAAGAGCGCCGGAGCGGTCCGCATATCCATGGGATTGGCGTCCAACTTCGCTGACGTTTACAAATTCTGGGAGTTTGCCCAGGGTTTCATCGACCACGTTGCTGGAGAGGTTTAGTTTCAGCAGCGCCGTTTAATCCAAGAATATTTGAGGTAATTGAAATGCCCGTACCAGGAACTTCGTTAACCAGCCTGCGTCCATTGATGCAGGGCACCAATGGCATGGTGGTTGCCAGCCATCCCGCCGCCGCCATGGCGGGACTGGATGTACTTAGAAAGGGCGGCAACGCCATCGACGCCGGAGTGGCCGTTGGGCTGGCCCTGAACGTGGTTCACGTCGATGACTGTAGCTTCTTGGGTGTCGCGCCCACCGTTATCTACCTGGCCGACCGTAAAGAGGTCGTGGAGGTCGATGGACTGGGAGTGTGGCCCAAAGCGGCCTCGGTGGAGTATTTCAAGAAGAACCACGGCGGCAATTACCCGCCTGGTGTGCTGCGGTCGTTAACTCCAGCCGCTGCCGACTCGTGGATCACCTCCCTTTCCAGGTTTGGCACCATGACTTTTGGCGAGGTGGCGTCGGCGGCCATCGACCTGGCTGGCAACGGTTTCCCTATGTTCCGTTACCTGGCCGGCCGGTTCATCACTGCCTTTGACGCCTACAACACCTACCCGTCCACCGCGGAGATATACCTTCCAGGCGGCCGCGGCCCCAGGCAAGGCGAGATGTTCTACCAGAAAGATTTGGCGAACTCGCTGTCAAAACTGGCCGAGATCGAGAACTCCAACACGGGCAAGGGTCGAGAGGCTGCGCTGCAGGCGGCAAGAGACGATATCTACACCGGAGAACTCAGCCGCAAGATCGTGGCATTCAACCAGGAAATGGGCGGCCTGCTCACCACAGAGGACCTGGCCAACTATCACGTGACCGTGGGCGCGCCAGTGACGGTTAATTACAAAGGGTATGACGTTTACAGCACCGGCCCTTGGGGACAAGGTCCGACCTTCCCTCAAGCCCTCAAGATACTGGAAGGGTTCGACCTGGCATCCATGGGCCACAACTCGCCGGAGTATATCCACACGGTGAGTCAGGCCTTGAACCTGGCCTTTGCCGACCGGGAGCAGTATGTCGGAGATCCCAAGTTCACCGATGTTCCCATGAAGGAAATGCTCTCGGAAGAATATCTCAGCCAGCGCCGGGGTCTCATTGACCCGGAGGTGGCCTGGCCTGGGACACCTCCCGCCGGAGACCCGCGAAACGGGAAGGCGACGATCAACGGCGGGCCTACATCCCCCAGGAACGCCGAAAAACCCGTGGCCATCGCCGGCCCCACCGGCGGCGGAACATCGTACTTTGCCGTCATCGACAGCGAGGGAAATATCTTCTCCAGCACGCCCAGTGAGGGGACCAAGAACGGTGGGCCGATCATCCCCGGGACCGGGCTGGCCTTCTCCCTTCGCGGCAGTCAATCCAGAATCACCGAGGGCCATGCGGCATCGGTGGCAGGCGGCAAGCGGCCCAGGCTCACCCCCGCTCCGGCGTTGGTACTGCGCGACGGCGAGCCGGTGATTGCTCTGGGCGCTCACGGCGGCGACCACATCCCCCAGGGAACGTTGCAACTGCTGCTGAACATATTGGAGTTTGGCCGTGATGCCCAGGAAGCGGTGGAGGAACCCAGGTTCTACAGTTACAACTTCCAGCAGTCGGGCTGGCCGGGTAAGTACGAGCCTGGCATGCTCCGGCTGGAGGGTCGAATCTCCGAGGATGCAGCCGAAGGGCTCCGGAAGAAGGGCCTCACAATTGAGCGTTACCCTGATTGGTGGGAGGGCTCGGCCCTGTACGGCGCAATCACCCGCAACCCGCAGACCAAGGTGTTGCAGGGCGGCGCGGACCCACGGTGCGAAGCCTACGCGGTGGGGTATTAGCAGGACATTGCCGGAGAACGCCCCCATCCTTACCTTCCCCCGAACGGAGGAAGGGACAATTTGATTAATTATTAAACTTATCGGAGGGCTTGATGCCTGATTTAGAGAGTTTGTTGGACCAAGTCGATGAGATGCGCGATGAGATCATTGCGCTGGAACAGGCCTTAGTGCAGATACCCACGGTCAACACCGGATTCATGCCCACTGGCAACGAGACCGAAGCCTGCCGCTACATCGAGAAATGGTTGGCTGAGGCCGGCATAAGCTCGGAGACCATTGAGTCTGCGCCGGACCGGGGTAACCTCATCGCCCGATTGGAGGGCAGCTCAGGAAAGGCGGGGCTGATGTTCATGTCTCACTTGGATGTGGTGCCAGTCGAGGAAGAAGAGAAGTGGAGGTTCGAACCTTTCAGCGCCACGGTTGCCGATGGCCGAATCTTTGGTCGGGGCGCGTCGGACTGCAAAGGGCTGCTCACTTGCCAACTCATAGCCATGCGTTTGCTCAAGCGCAATAACATCGAACTCAAGGATGGCCTCATTCTGGCGTCCTGTGCCGATGAAGAACACGGCGGCCGCTACGGCTTCGGCTGGATGGCCGAGCACCACCCCGAGAAGCTGGCGGCACCCTTCGCGGTAAACGAGGGAGGCGGTATTCCCATTGAGGCTGCGGGTGCCCTGACCTACCTGCTTGGAATCGGAGAGAAGGGCCGTCTTCAACTGGAGATCGACGTCAAAGGAACCAGCGCCCATGCCTCCACCCCTTGGCAGGGCACCAACGCTCTATTCGGGCTGTCGGAAGTGGTAAAACGAATCGAGGCCTATGAGGCGGAGCGGGACACATCCACCAGCTTGTTCGACCACCTGTCTACTTTCGCCATCGAAGATAAGCCCTCGCCGGAGAACATCGATCAGATCATTGCCGACAATGAGGAAAGCCAACCCAGGTTCGCGTCGATCATGAAGGCCCTGTCGCGGATGACCATCACCCCAACCATGATCCAGGGCGGTATCAAGTCCAACAGCGTTCCTGAGTCGATCAGGCTGACCTGCGACGTAAGGACTCTACCTCACCAAGATGAAGCCTACGTCCGCCAGGAGTTGGGCAAGATTCTGGATGGTATTGAGGGTGTGGAGATCGATATCGACTACATGTCGGTTCCTAATTCATCCGAGTTTGAAACCGACTTTGCCAATCGCATTCAGATAAGCACCGCCCATGCGTTGCAGCGGGATGATATCCAATGGGTGCCGTCGTTGACCACCGGTTTCACTGACTCCCGTTTCACGCGCAACTTGGGCACCACTACTTACGGCATGGTGGGCTCTCACCCCGATGATGACCCAATGATCAGCTTTGTCCACGGCACCAACGAGTCGGTGGGTATCAGAAGTCTGATCAGTGGCACCAGGATCATGCTTGCCTTAGCCTATGACATGCTAGCCATAAAATAGTGCTACGCACGCTAAGTTTGGGGCATCACTTCTGAGGTACGACATTGATAAATGACCCTGAGGCTTTCCTGAATTATTTCAGGTCTATTCACCGGAGGACGCTTCGGGATATTGAGGCTTTGCCTCCGCCTGCGGAGAATTGGGAGCCTTCTGTTGGTGAAGGCGAGAAGGGGTGGGGTATTTCCAGAATCGTCTACCATATTGCCGAGTCGCGGCTGTACTTCGCGTCGGCTTACACCGGCAAGGGGTGGCGGTACGACTGGAGGCCGCCCAGCACGGAGCAGCAATCAAACTGGGTCGGCGCGCTGGAAGCCTCAGCAGTGGAGTTTCAGGCGCAGATAGCCGGAACGCCCGCCGAGTGGATGGACCGTCGCATCAAGATGATCGACACGGACGGCACCCTTAGCGGTTGGCGCATCCTGATGATGCTACTGGAACACGAAGTTCACCACCGCTCCCAGATTGACACCTACGCCGGTCTAGAAGGCTGGGACGTCCCCCAAATTTACGGCCGAACCCGAGAACAGATAGACGAACTGCAAGACCGGCAATAGCCGGATTTTGTTAGAGAGCGGCTGGCGGAATCCGTTTATTCCAGCTAACTGCTTGCTCGTAGGCGTGGGCTACGCGTAGGACTGTCGCTTCTTCGAAGGGGCGGCCTGCTATCTGCATAGCTAGCGGTAGGCCGCCGTCACCCTCTGAAGTGAATCCGCAGAGGATGGAAAGTGCGGGGGCTCCACTGAGGCTGTACGGGCCTCTGAAACCACCGGCGGCCAAGGCTGCTTTGGCGCCCTCTTGGCTCTCCACTTTTTGGTCCAGGTTGATGACGTTGGCTGGTCGGCCAGACGTAGGCTGGATGAGCACATCCACATCCTCCAGCAGACCAAGCACCTGTTCACGGACCTGTGTCCTCAGCTTTTGGGCCTTGTAGTAGACCTGGGCCGGAATCAGGTTGGCGGTGGTGAAGTGGACTCGGGTGTTGTGGTGGTAGTCCTCTGCTTGTTCCCTGAGGAACTCGGGGCTGAGACTGACCCGGTCGACGTGGGTGATGGCGCGGGTGATGTAGCCCGACTTCTCAGCCAAAGGCATGGACACCTCTTTGACCTCGGCCCCCAGTTCGGCCAGGACTTCAATGGCCGTCAAAACCGACTGGCGCATCTGTGGATCCAAGTCCAGTTCTGTCGGGTCGATAAGTTCTTTTACCACGCCCACTTTCAGGCCCTTGATGTCTCCGGTTAGGGCTGCCAGGTAGTCGGGCACCGGTACCTTGTGGGTGGACGAGTCTAGTGGGTCGTGACCGGCAATGCCTCCGATGGTTATTGCGGCATCCTCCACTGTGCGGGAGATGGGGCCCAGGGTGTCAAACGACCAGCCCGCGCCGTCCACGCCGTAGCGGCTGACCCTGCCCCAGGTGGGGCGCAGTCCGACCAGACCGCAGTTGGCTGCCGGGCCCCGGATGGAGCCGCCAGTGTCCTCGCCAATGGATGTGGCACAGAGTCGAGCGGCGGTGGCGGCGCCGGAACCGGTACTAGAAACGCCTGGACTGCGGGTCAGGTCCCAGGGATTGCGGGCCGCTCCGTAGTAAGAACTCTGCGGCTCCCCGTGGGCAAACTCGGCCATGTTCAGCTTGCCCAGAAAGATGGCTCCAGCATTTTTTAAGTTGGTCACAACCGTGGCGTCGTATTTGGGCACAAACTCGGACCTGATCTTTGAGGCGTCGGTGGTGCGGACGCCTTTTGTATGTATCTGATCCTTGAGGCCCAGGGGGATGCCGTGGAGCGGGCCACGGTAGTTGCCGTTCCGAATCTCTTTTTCGGCTTCCAGGGCTTCTTGCCGTGCCTGGTCAGCGGTGACGGTGATGTATGAGTTGACCTGGGGGTCGATGCGCTCGATACGCTCCAGATAGGCTTCCACCACTTCCACCGGGGATATCTGCTTATCTTTGATGGCAGTACCCAGTTCAGTCGCTGACAGGAACGCTATATCTTTTTCGGCCATTTCATACCTCTAAACATTTCACTTTAGAATTCGGAGTCTTTGTCTTTACTGCGGAGGCAGGTATCCACGGAACAACCCAACTTGGTATCCACTCACCTCGCCCGTCATCCGTTCATGGTGAGCCTGTCGAACCACGGGCCTCAGGTGCCAAATTCCACTGGCGGGTATGACTTATGCGCATCCTTCGACGGAGCTCAGGACGAACGGTTTTCTTGCGTGTCTTTTTGGTCACTATATACGTCTTTCCTGCGTAGGCAGGAATCCAGATTGCTTGCGTAAGCCAATATTCATTCGTCGATGATTCCTGGATTCCTGCTTTCGCGGGAAAGACGGAGTAGGTCAGTTTGATTTAGGTTTTGCTGGTTTGACTCCGCAGTGGATTCCAGCTTTCACTGGAATGTCGGTTGGCTTTGCTATTTGGTGTCCAACATGCGTTGACGCATGTCTGACGGAACTTCGCGAAGACGTTGTCTGAACGCTGTGTTAACCCTATCTGAAACCCGGCGGGCGGCTTCGGTGATCAGTTCCACTCCGCCGATGTAGTCGTCTACGTTGATGTATTCGGCCTCGATGCGGCCTTCCGGTGCGCCGTTATGGTAGTTGCCCAGCGGGAAGGCGATTCCGGTGGTCTGGTAGCCGAAGACCGCAAACGCGCTGGCCTCACAGGTGCCGCCGCTCATCAACTGCCGCTGGCACTTGAATCCGCCCTCGCGTTGTTGGAGAGTCTCACGGGCGCGGACCAAGACAGATTCTGCATCTGCGGTGAAGGTGAATCCAGCGTCGCCAACTCTGATGACGATTCCTTCTCCCATCTCAGCGCCTGGCAGCGTGCGGCTGGACTCGGCCGAGATGACCAGCGTTTCCGGAGGCAGGGTGCCGGCTTCTGCCATGAGCCTGGCCCCCACCAGGCCGAGTTCTTCGGCGCGGGTAAAGACGCCGTACACGTCTCCGGGAGGGACATCTCCGCTGGATAGTCGGGCCAAGGCGGCTAGGATACTGCCGCATCCGGCCAAGTCGTCCACGGCCCGCATGCGGATGTGCTCTCCGTCCAGTTCAAAGTCCGTTAAATCAAAGACGGCTGAGAGCGGTGGTTCCAAATCCTGGGGTTGGTTCAGTTTAATCAGGACTTGGCGTTCGCTTTCCTCACCGAACTTCCCCGTCGTTGAGCCTTTGGTGCGGGTGCCGTCGGGAAGGATCACCTGAACCGGCACTCCAGCCTCGAAACTGGACGGGGGAATACCGCCCATGGCCTTGGCGATGTATCCATCTTCGTGGCTGGAAATTATCTCAAAACCTGGGTGGTCCATGTGGGCGACGATGGCCAGCGGGTTGGCGGTGGGGTCTGTGCCTGTGACCTTGGCGATGATGTTCCCGAAGTCGTCCACCTGGTACTCCAGGCCAACCTCAGTCAGGATGTGCTTGACGGTCTCGACCACTCCGTCTTCTTTGAAGGCCGTTGCCGGATTGCTTCCGAGGCGGGAAAGGAAATCGAGGGCTTGTTCTCTGAGATCGGTCATTGGGCACCTTTGGTGGAGATTCTCTTTACGATGGGGTTGGCCGGATTATAGCAACGGGACAGGTTCAGGCCAAGGCAGGGTCAGGCTTGGCGCACGGGTGCTATAATCTGGCCAAAGACCATTGAGCAGGACCGGGGCCTTCCCAGCCTGCAGAAGAAGACCAAGAGAGGAAACACAGCATGCTAGAGCAGTTCAAAGTTAGCCACGATGACGCCCAATTCGTCCAGGGTGACGATTTGAAGAAGACCGTGGCCGGTATCTTCGAGAAACTGGGCGTAAACCCGGAAGATTCTCTATTGGCAGCGGACGTCCAGGTTCTAGCCGACCTGCGGGGTGTGGACTCCCACGGCGTTTCCAACATGCTGAAGAGCTACATAACGGGCTATCAAGAGGGTTCCATCAACCCACGTCCCAACTGGAAGATCATCAGGGAGACTCCAAGCACCGCAAACATCGACTCAGATCGGGGTTTGGGTACGATCATCACCCCCAAGGCCATGGATATCGCCATCGAGAAGGCCAAGAACGTGGGCATTGGGATGGTGACCCTCGGAAACGCCAGGCACTTGGGAATGGCTTCTTACCACGCCATGATGGCCCTGGAACACGACATGATCGGTGTGTGCATGACCAGCTGCCCTCCGTCGGTGTTGCCGACGTTTGGCGCCGAGCCCCGGCTGGGCACCAACCCGATAGCCATCGCAGTCCCGGCCAAAGACCAGCCGCCGTTCGTGTTTGATGCGGCCACCAGTTCTGTCGCCGTGAACAAGATACGCATCGCAGCCAGACTGGGTGCTGAGATACCTGGAGGATGGCTGGCCGCGGAGGATGGCAGTCCTATCATGGAGCCGTCCATCGCCCCAGATAATGTAACCCTTCTTCCCCTGGGCGCAGACCGGGAAGGTGGTTCTCACAAGGGCTACGGGCTCTCCTGCATGGTGGACATCCTGGCCGGAGTGTTGACCGGGTTCGGCTATGGAGTGGCTCCTGGCAGGCCCAACTTCGGCCACATGGTAGCTGCTTACAGCATCGATGCCTTCACCGATGTCGAAGCCTTCAAGGTTGAGATGGACGAGTGGTCTCAGATGATGCAAGACACCAAGCCAGCGCCAGGCCAGGACCGGGTGTTGGTGGCGGGTCAGCCGGAGGCCGAGGTTGAAGCGGTTCGCCGTGACGAGGGCATCCCCCTCCATTCAGACGTTGCCGACTGGATCAGAGACACCTGCGGTGAGATGTCGGTCCCCTGCTTATTTTAAGGCCTTAGCCATAAAGTCCCCTCTCCCTCGCAAGGGAGCGGGTTAGGGTGAGGGCTCGTATCGCACCCTAACCAAGACTAAATCTTGAGCGATGCCCCCATCCAAGCCTTCCCCGCCCCCAGAGAGGGAAGGGACAATCAGATGGGATTGACGCTAACCGTTTATGGTTTGGTTGATCTCACCTGCTATGGGAATAGCTTCCAGCACTGGCATCGCAGGAGCTGTCTTCGTTGACTCGAAGAAACCGGGCACGGCTGCCCGCCAAACTGCCAAACCCCGCATGACTTGTTCCACGGTCTCAGCCTCTGAGATCAAGACGCCCCACATGTCCGGTGTGGACATCCAACTGATGATGTTCATGCCTTCCGGTGGGAACAGGCCCTTTTCCATGACCATACCCGCTCCTCCCAATCGGTCGGATTCGGATAGGTTTTGGTTCAGTTCAAAATAAGTAATGAATTGCATGGTGGGAAATTTCTCCCTGATTTTGAGTTTTATTCGTCAGTCTTGTAGGGCTGGAATGACTTCTTCGCCCATTAGTTTTATGGACCGCATGGTGTCTTCGTGGGAGAGCGGGCCGCCCTGGGTCTCCAGGAGCAGCGAGCCAATGCCCAGCGTTTCTTTGATGTGACGCAGCTTCTTGATGACGGTATCCGGGCTGCCTACCACTAGGTGGTAGTTCTCCTGAAGCTCCTCGTATGACATCTCATTCATGGGCTTTTGGCGGCGGGCTGCGTTGGCGGCGACACCAGCTTGTGAGAAGTAACCGGGGGGCGCCCAATATTCTTTGGGCCCTTTAAGCGGATGTCCCATGCGCCACATGAAAGCCTTGCCTGATTCCTGAGCCTTCTCGTCGGTCTCGTTCACGTGGGCGCAGATCATGAACGCGAACTTGTCCGGCCCTGGTTCCCAGCCAGCGTTGTTGGCGTGTTCACGGTAGCTGTCAAACAGCGTCCTGGCACGGGTGAGTTCAGTCAGGAACGCCGCGTAGGTGTAGCGGTTATCCGCCGCCCACGCCACCGTCTCCGGACTGCCCGTTCCTGGGACCCAGACTGGCGGATGTGGTTTCTGTACCGGCACCATCCACGGATTCACCGCCCGGTATTGGTAGTGTTTGCCTTCCCAGCGGAAGGGGCCTGGAGTGGTCCAGGTCTTGAGGATCAGGTCGTGGCACTCTTCAAATCGCTCCCGGTTGTGTACTGGGTTGGTGTTGTTGGCCCAGCTTTCCACGCCAATGCCGCGGACGAAGCCCGAGACGATACGCCCGCCGGACAAGACGTCCAGCATGGCGATCTCTTCAGCCAGTCTTGGCGGGTTGTCTGAAGTCGGTAGCATATTCCCCAGCATCAAGATCTTAGCTTTTGATGTCATGCGGGCCAGGATGCCGCCGGTGATATTCACCTCAACGTCCATGCAAGACGGAGTGTTGTGGTGCTCGTTGATCATCAACCCCTGGAACCCGGCCTCCTCGGCGTACTGGAACTCGTCCAGGTACCGCTTGAACAGGTCAGTGGCCTTGTTGGGATCGAAGTAACTGTTGGGAAAGGTCAATCTCAGAGACGGCCACTGCTCCGCCAATTCATCGTCGATGTAGTGGTAGGGCATCTCTGTGAAGTAATAAACGTCTAGGCTCATAATTCTTCCTTTGGCGAAAGCTGTCTAGGCCAGGAAATCCAGGGCGGTCTTGATGAACTCGTCGGGTTTCTCCACCTGGGGCGAGTGGCCGCAGTTGTCGATGACCACCAGGTCTGAACCCTTGATTGCCTTGTTGTATAGCTCGCCGCATTCCACGGGCACTATTTGGTCGTTCTTGCCCCAGACCATGCGCGTGGGGATGTTGACTCGGGCCAGCAGGCTGGTTAGTCGTGGGTCGTGCATGTAGGGCTTCCAGCAGAGGCGCACGGCCATCTCGCGGTTCGTCTCGGCGGTCATGGCCTCTTCCGGCGTGAGTTCTTTCTGGTAGACTGCCTGGTATTCGGGGGCCTGGCTGGGGTCGTGGAACATCAGGTCCAGCACTTGGGCGGGGCTGATGATGAACAGGTCGGCGATCTCAGCGATATTCGGCTTGATGCCCACCGCTCCCACCAGCATCAGCTTGCTGAAGGAGTGTCCGCAAGTGGCCGCTATCTCCGAGGCAATCCAGCCGCCCATGGAGAAGCCGACGGCCCTGATCCCTTCCAATCCCAAGGTCTCCAGGTACCAGGTGTAAAAGGCGGCCATGTCGGGGATTGTCTCCAACCAGTCGGGCCGGTCCGACTTTCCGTAGCCGGGGTGGGAGGGGTAGTAGACAGTGTACTTTTCAGCCAGGGCGTCGATGGATTTGAGCCAGCCGTTGTTTCCGCCGGCGCCGTGGAGCAGCAGCAGGGGCTCCCCCGAGCCGCCCTTCAGGGTATGGACCTTGGTACCGCCAACGTCCACCATCTCTTCTGTGAAAGCAACCATTTTGTATCTCCTTTGGAGGCCGTCTCTGATAGCAATCAGCTCTCAGAGATGGCCTTTTTGCCGAGCCAAGCCCAGCATGTTTAGTTTGTTCTAAGTATTCTTAGCAACCAGCTTTTGAGTTGGCCACTGTTGGTCGATAGCTGCCAGCTAGGCCGCCATGGCCTCTTTTTGGAACGGGTCGGTCAGCTCTAGGTCCTTGCCGATCTCACGCAGGGCTGGCAGCACCTCTTGTCCCATTAACTCCAGGCAGCGCATGGTGTCAGCGTGGGTGGTGTCGCCGTCGTTGGTCCAGACGCCCAGGATACCTGGACGGATGACCGACAGAGTCTCGCGCAGCTTCCTGATGACAGTCTCTGGGCTGCCCACGATCCAGCGATTGGAGTCCAATATCTCGTCATAGGAGGCGGTCTCCAAGCCCAGACCAAGGAATGGGTCCTTCCGGATGCGGCCCAGGTATTTGGCGATCTTGGGGTCGTTGCGGTTGCCGCCGTAGCCGACCGGCAGCATGTAGTCCTTGGGCACTGGGACCCGCCCCACTCCGACGTTGCCGGTCAAGAAACCCTTAGCCGACTCGTAGGCTTTCTCGTCGGTGTCTTGAACGTGGATACGGCAAAGGTAACCGAAGTTCTCGGGACCAGGTTCATACCCGACCTCTCTGGCAGCTTCGGTGTAGATCGCCATCATGTCCTGGGTGCCCTGGGGGTCGGTCTCCAGGTAGATGTAGGGGTAGCCGCGCTCGGCGGCCCAGACCAAGGTCTGCGGGCTGCCCAACCCGGGTATCCAGACCGGGGGATGGGGCTTTTGCACCGGCAATTGAAATGGGTTCACCACCCGGAAGTGATAGTGCTTGCCCTCCCAGCGGAACGGCCCAGGAGTGGTCCAGGTCTTGATTATCAGGTCGTGGGCTTCCTCGAACCGTTCCCGGTTGTGGAGGGGGTTGATGTTGGCGGCCAGGCTCTCCACGCCGGTGCCACGGACGAATCCCGACACCACACGACCATTGGAGATCATGTCGATCTCGGCTATCTCTTCAGCAACCCTCAACGGGTTCTCGAAGGTGGGCAGCGGGTTGCCCATCAAAACGATTTTGGGTTTCTTTGTGTTGCGGGCCAGGATGGCAGCTTCCAGGTTCATGGTGGCGCCGAGGCAGGTGGGCGTGTTGTGGTGCTCGTTGA
>PCAH01000142.1 GCA_002730485.1 Dehalococcoidia bacterium
CATGCACACCCTATCCGGAGCACAATCAGAGGGCACGCAGTCGGATAAGGGATCAATCACGCCAGGCAAGCTAGCTGACTTGATATTGGTAGATGCCAACCCACTGACCATCCATTCAGAAGAACTAAAAGACATCCAAGCCAAGATGACCATCATAGGCGGAAAAATAGCCTGGGAAGGCCGCTAAAGAACCAGAGTTTTACGACCGCACCAACCAACACCAGCTCTGGACCGCTCGTCCGTACAAAACCCCACTATGTGGGCTAGCGACGGCGGGCGGTTAGGTAGTCGGCCAGTTCCAGCAGCGACTGCTTGGGTTCGCAGTTGGGGAGTTTATCCAGCGCCTGGCAAGCCTTGTCAATATAGTCCTGAACCACCTGTTCGCAGTCGGACATGATCGATGAGTCGTTGATCACCTCGATGACCTTTTGCAGCTTGGCATCATTGGTCCGGTCTTCGAACAGCGACTTGACCAGGTTGTCGTTGGGGTAACGCTCCATCAGCAAGATGGTCGGCAGGGTCAGCACGCCGTTCTTGAGGTCGTTCCCCACCGGCTTGCCCAAGTCCGACGAATCACCCTGGAAATCCAGCAGATCGTCGCGCACCTGGAAGGCCATGCCCACGTTGTAGCCAAAGTCCCTCAGAGCCTTCACCTCAGTCTCGGAAGCCTCTCCGAGGATGGCACCCGACTCGCTGGCCGTGCAGAAAAGGGAAGCCGTCTTGCGGTAGATGCGGTCGTTATACAGCGCTCTGGCTTGGGATGGGTCGTAGGCTGTGAAGTACTCCATCAATTGGCCGCTGGCCAACTCCATGATGGTCTCGGAGAAACGCCGAATCACCCGGATGTTCTGGGTGTCACAGACAAAGGTGGCTGAGGTGGCAAACACGTAGTCGCCGAACAGCACCGCCACGTAGGGGCTCCAGGTATTGCTGACCGTGGCCCTGCCGCGTCGGGTGGGAGAATTGTCCACCGTGTCGTCATGGATCAGGGTGGCCAGATGCAGCAGTTCAACGGCGCTGGCCATGATGATTGGCCGCTCCGGATCGTGGTCATGGAATTGGGCCGCCAGCAGGGTGATGGCTGGCCGCACCCGTTTGCCACCAACATCGGTCACGTATTTGAGCAGTGGTTGGACGGCGGAAGTCTCGGTTTTCGCCAGGCTGCGGAGTTTATCGTCTACTCGCCGCAGGCCCTCTTGGACCGGGGCGTAGATAGTTGCTGTGCGTTCGTCTAGGCCGTGGAGCATGTTATTCGCCAGAGGTCCCTATACCAAGTTTCTGGACTTCTTCCTCGATTAATTCAGCGTCCAACTTAGTATACAGCGGAGATGGCTGCCGCAGGTCGGCGCCGGCCTTTATCTGGCCTACCAGGTCGTCGTAGTCCCAGGTGCCCTCTTCCACCGGACCGTCAAATCCCAAGAACTCGTGGACCTTCTGGGAGCTGAAGGGCATGAAGGGATAGAGGATGGTCTTGAGACAGTTGATGGCCTGCATGGCCACCGTCAGGCTGGAGCCCGCCAGTTCCCGGTCTTCTTTGATCGACTTCCACGGGGCCTTGGTGTCCAGGTAGCGGTTGGCTTCTTGGGCCAGACCAAAGGCCTGGGTCACAGCGGCCTTGAACTTGCAGTTGTAGAGGTTGTCGCTGACCGAGTCCATGGTCTCGCTGGCGGTGCGCAGCAACCCCTCGTCCACTTCGTCCAGGGACTGGACCTCAGGCACCTTGCCGTCAAAGTTCCGGAAGGTGAAGGACAGCACTCGATTTACCAGGTTGCCGTAGGTGGCCACCAATTCCTCGTTGTTGCGGCGGACGAACTCGGACCAGGAGAAGTCAGAGTCGCCGGACTCGGGCATGTTGATCGACAGCAGATAACGCAGCGGGTCGGGGTCGTACTTCTCCAGGTAGTCGGGCACCCACACCGCCCAGTTCTGGCTGGTGGAAAACTTCTGGTTCTCCAGACTCAAGAACTCGTTGGCTGGAACGTCAAAGGGCAGGTTCAGACCCTTGTCGTAGGCCATAATGATGGCCGGCCAAATGATGCTGTGGAAGGGGATGTTGTCCTTGCCGATGAAGTAGTAGCTCTTGGTGTTTTCATCCTTCCAGAAGTTCTCCCAATTGCCGCCGTTCTCATTGGCCCACTGTATCGCCGCTGATAGATAGCCGATTACCGCTTCGAACCAGACGTAGATCCGCTTGCCCTCATAGCCATCGACGGGCAAAGGCACGCCCCAGGACAGGTCACGGGAGATCGCCCGGTCTTTGAGGCCGTCGCGGAGGAACTGCCTGGTGAAATTCTTGACGTTGCTGCGCCAGTGATCCTGCTTCTCGACCCACTCTAGAAGCGGCTGCTCAAATGCCGATAGCTTCAGGAAGAAGTGCTCCGACTCCCGAAACTCGGGAGTGGTGCTGCAGATGGAGCAGTGGGGTTCCACCAGATCCTGAGGATCGAGGGTGCGACCACAGGCGTCACATTGGTCGCCCCGGGCGCGGCCGTTCTTGCAGTGGGGGCAGGTGCCCTCCACGTAGCGGTCGGGCAGGTAGCGGTCACACTGGCTGCAGTAGGCCAGTAGCATGTTGTCGGTGTAGATATAACCCTTCTCGTGCAGGGTTTCAAAGACGTCATGGACCACTTTTTCGTGGTTCTTGGTCTCGGTGGAGGTGAACAGGTCGAACGAGATGCCCAGCTTGTCCCAGGACTCCATGAACATGGCGTGGTAACGGTCGACCACCTGCTCTGGGGTGATGCCTTCCTGGTCGGCGCGAATGGTGATGGGAGTGCCATGGGTGTCGCTGCCGGAGACCATCAGGACTTCGTTGCCCTTCATGCGGTGGTAACGGGCGAAGATGTCGGCGCTCAGGTAACAGCCGGCGATATGACCAAGGTGAAGTGGACCGTTGGCGTAGGGCCAGGCCACAGCCACAAATATGCGTTCAGGCAAAGGGAAATTTCTCGCGACGATTTACGGATTTAATCGTAAACGATTCTATCATAATGCTGGTGCTGCGCACGCTAGATACGCTTCGCGCGCCGAGGGTGTTGCCCACGCTTGAAGGTCATGACCAGGGAACAGTGGCACACGCCAAGTTCGCTGGGATACACTGCCAACCTAAAAAGATTTTCGAATCAGACGCCATCCATTGTGGAAGTCGGAAGCTAATGAAATACCCCGAGGATGATCCCAACTACGACCCGGACCAAAGCCGCCGCGAGGCCGTCACATTAAGCGGTGACGACCTGACCACCTGGGATGTGCACGTGGCTGGCCTACGTGAGCAAAGCAGGTTCTTAAATCTCGCCATGAAGGTCACCGAGCTATCGGTAACCGTCGCCTCGCCCTTGGCCATCGTATTCCGGCAGTTGGGCTTCCCCCTCCGACTCCTGGGCTACGGCGCCCCAGCGATGCTCCACGTCCTCTTCCGACTGCTGCTGTCCCCATTCTTCGGAACAGTCCTACTAACATCCTCAATATGGACCAACGCCAAACAACTAAGGCCACTGCTAATAATCCTCGGCCCCATCTTCGTAATGCTAACCCTCTGGCTCCTAGCCTTCTTCCCCGAAGAACCAGAGGTTCGCGAGGCCAAGAGCAGCCTGTGCAAAGTATGGCCGCTAAGCCGGAGACGGTTGGAGTGGATTAGGGGGCGGTAGGTTGTAGTTGAGGCATAAAAGCATCAATTCTGAGGGCAACTGTTTCGCTATCCGATTGACTTCACAGGTGCCAATCCCTAAAGTTCAACCTGGTCGATAGACAAACTAAACTAACTGATTTGGAGGATTGCTGTGAGAGATGCCGATATTCGGAGAGCTCTCCATCTCGCACTCCAGACAGAGCATAGCAGTGACCCAGACACTCTGATTCGTCATGAAGTGGGCGTCAACGCAGGGAAGCGACGAATCGATGTTGTCCTTGTTAATGGAGAATTAACTGGTTATGAAATCAAGAGTGACGAGGATACTCTTGCCAGGTTAGCAGGTCAGTCTGAGGCTTACGGACAGGTACTTGATAGAGCCATCTTAGTCACTACTCAGCGGCACCTTGAAGCTGCCACTGATATGCTCCCAACATGGTGGGGTGTCATGGTTGCCAAACCGAGGAAGGGAGCCATTCGGCTTAATTACACCCGTAAGCCGACTTTGAACCGTCAGCATGATCCGTTTTCGTTGGCTCAATTGCTCTGGCGTGATGAAGCACTCGAGGAACTCAGCATACGGAATGCTGGCCGAGGTCTATCTAAGAAGGCGAGGCATTATATTTGGGTCGCTCTTGCCGATGCTGTTCCTAAAAAAGAATTACGATCGATAGTCAGGGCACGACTCAAGGCGCGCCCAGATTGGTCAGGCGGTCGGCTATAGTCGCGAGATGATGCGACGTCCCATATGACAACCATTGGGTAGCTGTGCCCGCTCCTCCGATGCCTTGTGAGCAACGCTCAATCTCCTCGTCTCCCGCTGAGTAGTTTGCACCTGCCCGATACCCTGACTGAACAACCCTTTCACAGATGGTGAAGAAGGATTCATTACCTGGTAGTAATTTGGCTTCCCTGTCGACCTGCCAGACTAATCCCTCTGTATAACGTAAGTTAGGGTTAGGTGACCTTGGGATTACCGGCCCTATAATCGGATAATTAATGCCATAATCTCCGTAGTCTGGTTGTATATTCCCACTTGCTGAAACAACCTGTGAGAAGAAGTCTGCGTCAAATCTAGGCACCGACGTAGCCATCCCAGTTGATAAGTCTGATATTCTTTGAGGGAATGCTCCGCTTGCAACTGTAACCCTTCGCCAAGACCCAGTTTTGGCGGCCCATTGAAGCATGCTAATAGCCAACGGAACACATCTTGCCCCGTCGCGTTCAGAGCCAATCACCTTAAAATCGATTAGCAGATCAATCTCCGTGGTATTGAGGCCTATAACCTGGAGCAAAATATCCACCTGACTTTTAGTCACACAGGGATCAGGATCCCTGTCTTCCGACCCCAAACGCAAGCAAGCTCCCTCAGAATGCAATGCACACGCTGCATTTACTTCTGAAAGAATTTGAGGAGAATCATCAAGGCGAACTACCGGACAAACTGGGATTATCCGCTGTCGCAGTGACTCGGCAATTGCCCACACTCCGCTCGATGGCTGATTGACGCTCCGGCTATCCACTGTCATTACAGAGCCAGTTGGCCAGTTACGACTTATCCGTGAAATAAAATCGTAAATTGGACCTCTTTTTGTTGTCGAAGGTACTACCTCAAAAAGAACGCGGCTTTTGCTCGTTACTGCTGGAGTCGAGTTACACCAAGCCCAAATCTCGGCAGGCTTACTTTTCAGTATAGGCACATATTCTGGCATCCATTTTCCTCGTCATTAATCAATTGTTTTTGGTAAGCTTACCACTTTGTTGGTTAGAATTCTTGATTAACAAGCAAATTGAACGAACAGGTATGCCTCCACCGCACCCCCACGTTATGTCTGTTTGACAACCTATACCCTCACTGATATGATTCTTTATTCACAAATTACGAATTCCGCTAAGAACGGGAGTAGTAAGGATACCCTGCCTGAGAGAGCCGGTGGTTGGTGTGAATCCGGTGGCAGTAGGGTCCCGAACTCGCCCGGGAGCGGCCCGCCTGAAATACCAGTAAGGCGCGGCGGTTGACACCGATAAAATGTCTTCGAGTGGCCAAGCTACGAAACTCCTCCACGATTAATCGGGACGGGATGCGGGGCCAGAAGAAGGGTGGTACCACGGACCTACCGGCCCGTCCCTTCCATTGGGATGGGTTTTTTTATGGGATTTTTTAATCCTTCGACATCCTTCCGCGGAAGGACGGGACGAACGGGACAGTGGAATAAAAATGGAACTAACCGGCGCTGAAATAGTCTGCGAAAGCCTTCTCAAAGAGGGCGCTGATGTGATCTTTGGACTGCCTGGTGGGGCGGTGCTTCCTTTATACGGAGCCCTCGCCAACTACCCGAAGGTCCGCCACATCTTGGTGCGCCACGAGCAGGCTGCCGCCATGGCCGCCGACGGCTACGCCCGCGCCACCGGCAAGGTCGGCGTCTGCGTTGCAACGTCTGGCCCCGGTGCCACCAACCTGGTCACCGGCATCGCCGCCGCCCAGATGGACTCGGTGCCCATGGTCGCCATCACCGGACAGGTTCCCAGGCCCTACATCGGCACCGACGCCTTCCAGGAGACCGACGTCACCGGCGTGACGCTCCCCATCACCAAGCACAATATCCTGGTAATGAAAGTGGAAGACGTGGCCCAGGCCATCCATGACGCCTTTTATATCGCCCGCACCGGACGCCCCGGCCCAGTGTTGGTGGACATCCCTCGCGACGTCTTGTTAGGCGCGAAGACCGAGTTTGTCTGGCCTGAAACCCACAGCCTTCCCGGCTACAAGGTCCCCGGCCCAGCCGACGAAGGCGAAGTCGCCGCCGCCGCTGAGTTGATCAACCAGTCCCAGCGCCCATTGATCATGGCGGGACATGGTGTGTTGATCTCCCACGCCCACGGGTTGATGACCGAGATGGCTGAAAAGGCCCAAATCCCGGTGATCACCACCTTGTTGGGAATCAGTTCTATAGCATCCGACCATGAACTCAACCTGGGTATGTCGGGCATGCACGGCATGGCTTACGCCAACCTGGCCATAGATAAAGCCGACTTGATAATCGGCCTGGGTATGCGGTTCGACGACCGGGTGACTGGCCGTATATCGGCCTTTGCTCCCAACGCCAAATTCGTACACGTGGACATCGATGCCTCGGAGATCGACAAGAACGTCCAGACCGACGTTGGCGTCTGCGGCGACCTGAAAGCAGTGATGGAACAGTTGCTGCCCAAGGTCGAACCGAACGTCCATATCGACTGGCTACGACGCGTCCAGGAATTAAAGACCCAGCACCCGTCCCACACCGTTCGGAAGTCGGACGAGTTGCTGCCCCAGTTCGTGCTCCAGCGGTTGACCGAGGTCACCCAGGGTCACGGCATAGTCGTAACCGGCGTGGGCCAGCACCAGATGTGGGCCGCCCAGCATTGTCTCTTCAGGGAGCCAAACACCTTCATCACGTCCGGTGGGTTGGGCACCATGGGGTTTGAAGTCCCCGCGGCATTGGGTGCCCAGGTGGGCCGCCCGGATACCACCGTCTGGTCGGTCTGCGGCGACGGTGGGTTCCAGATGACCATGTGCGACATCGCCACCGCCGTTGAGAGCGGGGCCGACGTGAAATTTGCCATCCTGAACAACACCAACCTGGGCATGGTTCACCAGTTGCAGGACGTGTTTTTCGAAAAGGAATACATGGCCAGCGA
>PCAH01000143.1 GCA_002730485.1 Dehalococcoidia bacterium
AAACCGTATCTAGTCGCGGTGATCAGCGACAATCTGACCTTCTTTCATCACCAGTTCCAGCTTGCGCAGGTTCTCGATGTCGGCAAGCGGGTTGTCACCGACGACAATCAGATCAGCCAGTTTGCCGGGCTCAACCGTGCCTAATTCCGGTCCGACGCCGCACAACTCGGCAGCATTCTTGGTGGCGGCAATCAATGCTTGCCAGGTTGTGGCTCCGCACTTCACCCACAGGCCAAGTTCCAGCAGCGCAGAGTCTTTCATGGGTGATATGTCAGATCCCAATGCCATCTTCACCCCGGCGGACAGGGCTTTTTGGAAGGATGCTCGGTGCTCGGCCGCCGCAGCATCGGCCCGCACCACCAGGTCTTCCGCAAGCTGTTTACGTGCGGCGTAGGCTTTCTCATGTTCTGTGGTAGCCAGGTTCGGCGAAAGCTGGCTGATGGATAGTGTGGGCACGTACCAGGTTCCGCTGGCCACGAAATCTGTGATGCAATCCTCATCTGTGATGTAGGCGTGTTCCACACTGCGGGCTCCCAATTGGATGGCCATCTTCACCGACTCCGGGTTGGTGGCGTGGGCCATGACCGGGAAGTTGCGCTGTTTGCACAGGGCAAATGCGGTTTCCATCTCCTCTGGCAGCAGGAACGATTCGGTATGTCGGTCCCATCGAGGGCCCATGATGCCGCCGGAGAGATTCAGTTTGATGTGGTCCACATCGTGCTTCATCTGGTCGCGGATGGCCTCTGCGTAACCGTAAGGGCCGTCACACTCGCGGGCGTGGCCGGAGGTCAAGAAGTGGCCGCCAGTGGTGGTCAGGAAACTGCCGCAGGCAAAGACCCTTGGTCCGGCAGGCCCTGGGCCTTCAAACGCCTTACGCCAGGCCACGTCGATCCAATTGTTCGCACCGCCACTACGTATCCCGGTCACTCCGGCCTCGGTCAGTCCCCGCTGTAGATTTTGACCGAAATCAGCGGTGATCTGGGCCACGGTTGTGCCCGCTGGAACCGGGTGCTGCGGGTGAACGTGCACATCCCAAAGCCCTGGCAGCAGATAAGAGCCGCCCAGGTCGATCACCTGGTCCTCAGATGAGGTGTTCGATAGTGCGCCGTCTCTTATCTCCAAGATGCGGCCGTCTTGTATGACGACCGTGGCCTGGGTCTTGGGGTCTGGGTTCACGCAGTCGATGACGTTGCAGTTGGTTAATATCAAGCGCAATGGGTTCACTTCCTATTCGATAACCAAGGTTGGATAACTACAGTTTCGGGTTACTTAAAGACTACGCACCGGGCTGGGTCTGCTTCAGAAAGCACTGGAGCGGGGTGTCCCGTGTGAATAAAGTCTGCCAGTAGCTTGCCGGACATTGGGCCACGCCCGAACCCGGAGGATGCCAGGCCAGTCAGAACAAACAAGTTCTCAAACTGAGGTATCTTGCCGATGATTGGTTTGCCGTCCATGGAAAAGGGCATGATACCGGCCCAGGTACGGGTGATTGGCAGTTTGCTCACCAACGGGATGATCTCAGAGGCCTGGTCCCGGTTGACCTCGATTCCGGTTGCGTCTGGCGTGTAATCGTAACCCACGAGCTGCCGGTCGCCGCCGAAGATTATCTCCCCGTTCCTGGATTGTCCGCCGTAGAGGTGACGTGTTACTCGGGTGTCTCCGCGGTGGGTGATCTCCGGTGGGAAGTTATCGTCTGGGGACTGGCTGCTCCAATCAAAGGGCGATTCCATGGAACCGCTCAAGTGGTAGATGCTGGGTGGCACTGGCGCTGTGGCCCACATCTGACCTTTGATCGGCGCAACGGGAATCTCGATTCCGAGCATGTCTCCCACCGGCCTGGACCAAGCGCCTACCGCTAAAGCGAGGGTTTTAGCCCTGAATTCACCTCGGTTGGTCTGCACCTGCCAGGAGCCGTCCGGCTGTTGAGTCATCCCCTCGACGTTGTGGCCGGTCCGGATATCAGCCCCCAGGGCGGTGGCGGCGTCGGCGAATGCCACCGTAGCCATGGTGGGGTTAGCCTTGGCGCGCTTGGAAAGGTACATGAAACCAGGAATCGACGCTGAAGCTTCAGGTTCAATGGCACGGGCTTCTCTTGATGTCAGCAGTTCCGCGTGATAGCCCTGAGTCTGATAATTGTGCACGCGGTCGCATACCCAGTCCCACTGCTCCTCATTGTGGATGCCCTGCAATCCGCCTGGGGCAATGAACTCAATGTCATATCCCATGTCCAGCTGCAAGGATTTAAAAATCTCAAAGCTGCCTGCGGTCAGGTGTGACTGCAAATCTGGGTTATTTCCCCAGCCCAAGCCGCCAAGACCTCCGGCATTTACCCCTGAGGCTTCACCGGCAACCTCGCCCCGTTCCAAGACTGTGACCCGTTGTCCGTGTTGGGCCAGGTAGAACGCGGTGGCGACTCCGCAGATACCGCCGCCGATCACCAAGACATCAGATTCATTTGAGTTAGCCATGAGATATTTTCGACCTGCTTTTATTGGCTTTTTTCCAAGGTTAGCCAATCATAGGCGCGGCCAATCCTGGGGTCAATGGATTGGGCAATAAAAAAGGACCGCCAAAGGGGGGACGGCGGTCCTTTCCGAGGATTCTAGTGTTACTTGAGGTAAGGCTAACCAGTGGGCGCTGGATTTAGCTCCGACAGGTCTTTGACCTCGATGTTGGAAACCAACACCGTTAGGTCATCGACGCGGCGGACTTCAAATTCCATGAATTCGTCGTCCACCACCATGTACTTGGAGACCACTTCCCAGATCTCTTTCTTCATGTCTTCCAGCTTGTCCGGTGCCAGCTCCAGCCGGTCCTGGATAAGAACCAGCTTGAGACGTTGTTTGGCTGTGTCCTTGGACATTGCCTCGGTGGCGTTGTCCAATTCTTTGCCGCTTATATTAAAGAGCCAACGTAGTAGTTCACGCATGAGAGTAGGCCCTCCCGTTCATGCCGACCATCCCTTTAACACGGGACAGCAGGCCGTTCTTAGGTTCAAGGTCCATCAATGGAATGTCCTCACCATCCACCCGGGCGGCGATGCGCATGAATGCGCCACCAGCGGATGACTTGTTGTTGTGGACGACTGGAATACCCCGGTTGGCCGCAACAACTGTCTGCTCGTCGGCTGGGACCAGGCCAATGACCTCAACAGCTAGCAGGCTTTCCACATCCTTCTGGTCCATCATGTCCCCGCGCTTCACCATCTCTGGCGCTATGCGGTTGATGATCAGTTTGGGATTGTGCAATCCCGAGGACTCCAGCAGTCCGATGATGCGATCCGCGTCCCGGATGGCCGAGACTTCAGGAGTGGTGACGATGATTGCTTCTTGAGCTGCGGCAGTGGCGTTTTTGAACCCCTGCTCGATGCCAGCCGGACAGTCGATCAACACGTAATCGAAGTCGTTTTCAAGTTCAGCGCATAGCTCTCTTAGCTGTTCCGGTTCAATGGCGTTCTTGTCCCTGGTCTGGGCCGCTGGAATCAGGAACAATTCATAGTCGTGTTTGTCGCTGATCATGGCCTGGTTCAGCTTGCAGACGCCTTCGATCACATTCACAACGTCATAGACGATGCGGTTTTCCAGACCCATGATGACGTCCAGATTGCGGAGGCCGATGTCGGTATCGACCACCACTACTCTGTTGCCGCGCATGGCCAGAGCAGTGCCGATGTTCGCGGTGGCTGTGGTTTTGCCCACGCCGCCCTTACCCGACGTGATTACGATGGTCTTACCCGTCATAAGGTACTCCTTTGTTATATCTAGCAAACCGACCAGCAAATGGGGCCACGTGGATGGATCGACTCCGCACGTAGGCAATCATGGGGTCGGAGGCAGACGATTTTGCTTTGCGTCGCGCCGATGTTGGCGCAACACCCGGGTACTTTCCTATCTGGAACCGTGCCGAAGGCAGGTCCAGCGCAATGATCACGGCCTTGTTGTCACCGGAAGCTCCGGCGTGAACCCAACCCTTGAGGGATCCAAACACGACGATGTCGCCATCGGCTCGTATCTCGGCTCCCGGGTTCACATCGGCCAAAACGATCACGTCTCCAGAGTGCTCCAGTGTTTCACCGGAACGGAACGTAGATTTAATGAATAGGGCTTCGGTGATGTTTCTGTTGCGGGCGCCATTCTTGTTATGACGCGATTTCAAACTCTCAATGATCGACTCGATGGCCGTCTTGGATGCCGCGGCGGTGCTTGGAGCGGTCTCCAGAGGGGATTCTTGCAGCACAACCTCGTTGTGAGCGACGGGTTGTGCCACGGGCTCAACAACAGGCTTGGGGACTTGAGTCGGTTCAGGTGTGGGAGCAGCCTTGGCTTCGATCTGAAAATCGCCGCCTCCCAGAGACTCGGGCGCGCACCAAAAGCGGGTGACGGTCAAACCCGAATGGGTCTCGATTATTGACTTGACCTGGGCCAGTTCATCTCTGGCCAGCATCCGTTGGCCCACGTTGATGGTGATGTCGCCCTTGGACCAGAGACCACTCTGTTTGGAGAGATGTTCACGAAGCTCAGAGGCTACAACGTCGAACGGCGCGCTTTCGTCAATGACAAATGCCACGTCAGTACCCCTTGCGACAACCTGCACTACGCTGGCTTCTAGCAAGAGACCTCCGTGGCTAGCCATGGGGTGGATATTCGATTATTAGATGACATTCTGCCCACTTCACACTCCCACCTTATGTCATCACGATTATTTCAGCCGGACAGTCTCCGGCACAACGATTTATTGGTCAGATTTTAAACAAAATTTAAGATTATGTCCAATCTTGAGCCTCCAAATCGAAACAGTTGCCCAATTAATGGCGGTAAATTGGAACTTAATGAGGCTTATTTTGCGCAAAAAACCGAACCCACCCGATCGTGCTAGAGGACTGCGAAATAGGGAAGCGGAAACCTGATCCCTGGTCAATAATTTCTGAGTGATTTAGCCTTGTTTATGGTTATCTTTGAAGTTAAACGGTAAGTTTACATTGCATAAAATTATAAAATCGGCAATGCTGTCTGCGTTCTGTTGTTCTAACCAAAGATTGAATATTCTGGGTTGCTAATTAGACCAATATGATATGGGCTCTCTCAGGGTAGGTCGATCTCGACTAATTTAATTGTGCCTGGGTTAACAACACCTTTGGTTAGCAAAGGATTTCGCAACGTTCGGTTGATACAAAAGCAAGGAGCGACCAATGGCTACTGAAGATCAAAATGAAGAGCCTCGTTCGGAATCAGAGACTAATAAGCCGACGGAATTTTTGAGTGGACTCTTGGGTAAGATCACGCTACTTTCGATAACCATAACGATTTCTCTTAGTGTCGTGTATACGACAAATAACTATGCTACGTTCTTTTCAAGCCCACCCGTCAAAGATGGTTTCGCGCATGGCAATCAGGCCTGCAATAGTGACCAGTTAATGACAGGGATTGAAGAAGACGGTTCACTTATCTGCGCTTCAAGTGAAGGGTTCAGTGGATTTGCGCCTATAATTGAGATCGCTCATCCAGACGGACGTGATTGCTTAGCCGGAATGTATCCCCTTGGTGTGGATGAACTAGGAAACGCGCAGCAATGCACCAAAGACTCGGACTCAACGTACTCCGCAGGAACCGGTCTCACCCTGGTCTCCAATCGATTCAACGTGGATACGGCAACCGTACAAAACAGGGTACATCGGTCATGTGATGTGGGCAGCAGCATCCGCGTAATATATGCCGACGGTACCGTAACCTGCGAGACAGACGACAACGGGTCAGTTGCCAATAATTCGATTACATCAGTGAAGATACGAAATGGCACGATTGTTGGATCCGACGTGGATTTAAACTCAGTTCAACGGCGAGTTAATAGAACTTGCGTATTTGGCAGCAGCATCCGCTTAATATCTCCCAGCGGTACCGTGACCTGCCAAGGAGAGTCAGACCCCAAGGTTGGTTCTCTCACCACGAATACGGTACCGAGGTGGAGCGGATCACAACTGACGTCTGGAACTATTCGAGATAACGGACGGTTTGTAGAAATTGGGACAACTTCCCCGCAGAGCAGTTTGCATGTAAATGGAGATTATATCCAAATCCCAATTATCAACGGCCGTCCACCTGAATCAGATTGCGATAGTGAAGCTGAAGTCGGACGCATCGTTTTGAGCAGAGGTCTTGACCGAGGATACGATCACCAGATATACCTCTGCGCTTCTGCAGAAGCTCCAAGCGGTTGGGTCGGAATTACGGGAGTTTCCATAGATGTTATAGGCTGATACTACGATTTCCTATTCATTCGAGGGACAATTCAGCGACTGTTATGTGCTCTTCCAACGCCCGAATTCAGAAACCGCGCCTGTGCCGCTAGTCGCGGGTTCCGAATAGGGCTACGGAGCAGGTGAACGACCCGGGACGGCCGCCTAGGTTGTGGGTCAAACCTAGGGTTGGGTCTTTCAGTTGGCGGCCACCTGCCTTGCCCTGGAGTTGCTTGTAGACCTCGTAGATCATGCGTATACCGCTGGCTCCGATGGGATGGCCGAAGCACTTCAGGCCGCCATCGGTATTCACTGGAACCTCTCCCTCCAGGGTGAAAGTCCCGGCGGCAACATCTTCGCTGGCCCGACCTTTGGGGCTGAACCCCAGGTCCTCATAGATGATCAGTTCGGTGATGGTAAAGCAGTCATGGACCATTGCCATGTCGATCTCTTTGCGCGGGTCGGTCACCCCTGCTTCCTGGTAGGCAGCCTGACTGGCCCGCACGGTCTCTGGGAAATGGGTGAAATCCCAGTCGTTCCGCATGATGCCGTAAGCGCCCACTGATAGGCCGAGACCCTTGACCAATACATAGTCGTCGCGGAAAGTCTTGGCGATCGCTGGGGTGGTGATGATCGCTGCGGCTGCCCCGTCTGAAACCCCGCAGCAGTCGAACAACCCCAGCGGCCAGGCAACCATGGGGGCGTTGGCAACCTGCTCAACGCTAACCTCCCGCTGGAAGTGGGCCTTGGGGCTCATTGTTCCGTTATGGTGGTTCTTTGAGGCAATCTGGGCCAGGGTCATCTTGCCGTCTTCATAGGAGATGCCATGCTCATGGAAATAACGGGTGGCGGCTAGGGCAAACTGGGACGGCGGCGGCACAGGCGGGTTCACATCGGCGCCAGCGGGTTCGGCCACAGCGAGTCCGGAAAACCCTGAGTCCTTAAGCTTTTCCACCCCCACGGCCAGGACGATGTCGTAGATACCAGCGGCCACGGCGTAGCAGGCGTTACGAAAGGCGTCGGTTGCGGTGGCGCAGGCGTTTTCCACCCGGGTGATGGGAATGTAGTCGAGCTTGAGGGCGGCAGCCAGGGGTTGTCCGGTGCGGAAGGAGCCAACGGTGCCCAACCAGGCAGCTTGGACGTCTTTGCCTTCGATACCGGCGTCCTCAAATGCTTCATAGGCTGCCTCGACGATCAAATCTGAGGAACTTGAGTCCCACCGCTCGCCAAACTTGCTGCAACCCATGCCAATGACGGCAACCCTGTCTTTTATCCCGCTCATGACGCTCTCCTGCTCGCTATCGCCTTAGTCAGTTAGTCTAGATTATATCGCCAAGAACCTACTTGGCTTGCCGCCTTGGAATCGCCTTCCAGTAATAATTATGTATTCCGTTCACAACCCGGAGCTTTCGGAAGCTCATCTCGACTTCCATGCCGATCTGAACCTCGTCGACTTCGCGGTCGGTCATCATACAGAGGGTACGTCCGCCCGGTTCGAAGTCCACGACAACTATTGCTAGGGGTGTATCCACCGTACCGGCCAGGTAGTCCAGTGAATAGGTGAATACGGTGCCGGGTTGGTCGCTCAGGCGGATAGGTGTTGAGTCGTCCATGGTCTGACACTCGACACAGACCCGCTGAGCTGGGTATTGAATGTATCCGCACTGGTTGCAGGTGGCGCCGTGAAACCGGATGTTCTGCTCGCTCTCCCGCCACATGGCCGTGACCGACGGGGACTGGGCCTGTGGTCTTCTGGACGAGGAATCGGTCAGCCAGACGTCCCGCCACTTGGCGTAGGTCTCGTAGTTGTCTAGAACTTGGCCCGATTCCAAATAACCGGAGACTCCCATTCCGTGACCTGCTTCTTTTATATGAGAGGTGGTTCGGAAACCGAGAACATCGCTGCCATCGCCGTAGGACACAGTCAACAGCAATTGGTCTGGGGTGCCATCTTCCAGCGCTGCCGACAGCAGCATTAGTGGGAAAGCTGCGCCCGTGTTGCCCATCCGACCAAATAGTGGGTCTTGGACTTGTTCCGGTTGGAAACCTAGTTGTCGTGCCAGTTGCACATGCCGTCGGGCGTCCGGTGAGTAGAGGGCAAGTTTGCCGACATCCTTCGTTTGCAGGCTTTCTTTCTCCAGGAACCCGGTGACGGCCTCACCGAGGATTCGTTCCAGACCTTCTTCGATGGCAAATCGGTCTTCCCAGGAACGGACGAACGGATCACCGGCGCTGCGCCAGGTGTCCATCATGTTTTCGGTGATGGTGTGGGAGCCCGCCTGCTCGGCAACGACCGATTCGTTGGAGATGATGAAAGCCGCAGCACCGTCCCCTGAGTTGCGTTCTGCTTCGCCTTTGGGCGCTCCCTGGCGGCTGTCACTGGCGATCACCAGCATATTTTTGGCCGAGCCGGCGGTTACTGAGTCCAGGGCTGATTTCAGGGCGGTGGTACCGGCACGGAGCACGTCGGTGATGTCAGCGGTGAAGATGTCCCGGCGGAGATCCAATGCAGTGGCGATAATAGAGGCGCACTGTTTCTCGGCGTATGGCGGGGTGGTTGTGGCGAACAGTAGACCGTCAATGGTGTCCCGGTCTCGTCCGTTCAGGCAATCGATTCCGGCTGCCACTGCCATGCTGACGCTGTCTTCATCAAAATTGGCGACGGAGCGTTGGCCGGAAGACTCCCAGCCCGCGGATTCGGCGCCCAGCCGATATCTGGGGACGTAGCCCCCAAAGGATGAGATTCCTGCCAACTTACACCTTCTTGTGACAGCCCGAGATGTCGGGCCGTACTCCCATATTTTGCCATGCTAGCAGTTTGCTGAAATTAGTGTCAACGTGCCTGGCGATAGCGGACTGGTGGGGGCATAACGACGGGCGGCTGGAGTCTGGGCCGCGCATGCCCTATGGTACAATTTAAACCTGCAATGTGAATGCCTCGGTGCCTCGGCTCTCTCTTTATCGGTGAGCGGGTTTCCCCCCGTGGCAGGAGTGAACACCCGTGATCAGGACGCCCATGTTCCGCCGATTCCTATCCATTACCAGTCTGTCTGCGGCTACTCTGGCGATAATCCTGTTGGTGGTTGTTGCCTGCAACGGTAACGGTAACTCCCAGCCCACTGCGCAGGAGATCGAGGGACTTCCCCCTGAGTTTGGACGCCTCAGTCAGGTTTGGGACCTTCTGAATAAAGAGCAGATCGACGGCGCAGAACTGGACCCCAAGACCATCAGCGACGGCGCGATTCGCGGTATGCTGACTGCCTTAGGCGATCCCTATGCCGGGTTCTTGGACCAGGAACAATACTCCCTGGAGAGAGA
>PCAH01000144.1 GCA_002730485.1 Dehalococcoidia bacterium
GAGGCTCACCCCAAGCGGCGCGGAGTTCAGCCTGCACTTGCTTGGGGAATGTGCCGAACCATTCCTTATATTGGGAGCCGGTCACATGACCTGCAGCCAGCCTAAGCTGTTCTTCGGTCAGAGTGTCGGTGTCGTTGCTGCAGCGCTCGATGATCCGGTGGACCAACTCGTCGCCGTCTGCCGGAATGTCGGTCACGTTGTAGCCAGCCTTCTTCATGGCGTTCAGTATGTTGATCACCGATGCTGGAGTGTCCAGTCCAACGGCATTGCCCACTCGAGCGTCCTTGGTGGGATAGTTACTGAGGATGATGGCGATTCGCTTTTCCGCATTGCTCTTGAGCCTCAGTCCGGCCCATTTAGTCGACAGCCTGGCCAGGAAGTCCACCCGGTCTGGCCGGGGCAGGTTCCTTTGGAGGCGGGCATCCATCTTGCCGGAATGGCCATTCCCCGACGAGGCCACCTCCTCCTTAAATGATATGGGCACCGTGATGATACGCCCGTCAAATTCCGGCAGAGCCACGCTCATGGCGGTGTCGATGGGGCCGAGTCCGAGTTCACTGTCTTCCCAATCCGACTCTTTTCCGGTGCTGAAGATGCCCTGGATGATCGGCACATTGAGCTGATCCAGATAATCTACCTGCGGCCCAGTGGCAAAGGTGGCGCCGTCTTGCTGAAGGTCGGTCATGGACATGCCCATGGTGTTGACAATGCAATGCACCCGGGATTGGCCGCTGGGATCACAGAGAATCTCGGAGAATGTCCGGTTGCCCTGGCCATCACCCTCAGGATTGTGTTTCAAGCTGAAGGAATAGACCGGAAGTACATTTACCTCTAGTTCTTCGAACCGACGGATCAACGCGTCGATGGTCAGCAGATTTCCGCTCATCCAGTAGGCACGGTAGAAGAGGACTGCGACGCTTGGGCGACCGGCCTGGAATCTGCGGCCGACGAATTCCTGGGTTGTTAGACCGTCGGCTTCGTCTGGGTGGTACACGCCCTCCCAGGGCACTTCGGCCGGCGCTTCATGGCCGTAACCGGTACCCAGGTAGGAATCGCTCAAAAAGAGGAGCAGGTTCTGAAAGTTGGGAACGCCGCCTCTTATTAGATAGGAGAATACGTTATCAACCTCGGATGGCGGCACGTTACAGGCCGTCACCAATTCCTGGTCCCATTCTTGGTGGCCTGGGCAGGCGATCAAGGGGATTCCCTTCTCGTGACAAAGTAGAACCAGAGGGTCGAAGATCTCCGGCATGGCCCGTTTCCCGCCCAAGAGACGGAGCACCACAACGTCGGCCAGAGCTGCCGCGTCCAATATCTCCTGTTGTTGGCCTTCTGGAGGGATTTTCTCTGAGGACTCGGTCAAGGAACCAGGTGCGGCCAGGTTGGCCGGGTTGAATGCCTTAACCTCGGGGAAATCCGCGGGAAGACTCTCCAGTGCCCGGTCAGCGGTTAAAAGGTCGGTATCGGCCGTGGTGACGAAAAGAATCAAACTGGGAACAATCCCTTCTGGCTTCCCCTCATCTGATGAGGGGCTGCCAGTGAAAATCAATGGTTGAAGTTATTAAAGGTGGGGCTGGCTTCCAACAGACAGCGTTGTAGTGCCTAGACCTCGTCGGATTGGTGGAACACCATTAGAGATAGATCGCTGAACTCACTGGTGATGGCGGCGCATTCGCTGATGGTGCCGTCCCAGCGTTGCTCATCATCGTGGGTCAGCCGTTGGAAGACGGTCATCTGCCGGTCTCCCGCCACGCCCTTGCTCAAGATACCAGCGGCTATGCCGGCTGGCATCAAGTCATACGGCCTCGGCAATAAGATGATGTTGCGCCGTGCGTCCTTCAGATAATGGATCAGTTCATCCAATGCGCCTTCGGTACCGGCTCTGGTGTGTAACGTCACAAACACCGTGTGTTCAAGTGAGATACCAGTCCTGGACATGGCGATCTGTACCGAACTTATACCTGGAACCAGGTCGACGTGGTCCACCCGTCGCCGCACCCGGTCCAACAGTTCTTTGGCAGACACGTTTAAGTCCCCCCAAGCACAGACCACCAAACTCTTCCCTTCCTTGATCACCTTGCCCACGGCATAGTCCAGGACCTCTTCCTGGTCTCGGTAGGCCATGGAGCAGAGCTCAGCCTTGGTCGCGAAGGGCCGAATCACATTGAGGACGGTCTCAAAGCCGGCGACTAGGTCGGCTTCTTCGATCGCTTGTTTACCTTTAAGGGTTAGAAACCCTTTATCTCCCGGGCCTACAGCCACGATGGTAGCCCGAGTGCCTTTGTTGGTTGAGGTCATTGAAAGCCTTATATGGCCATGGATACGTCACGCGCAGACGAGCGCGTCTGGCCGATCATGTTTGGATTGGACAAGTAAGTCTAAATAGGTATAGACGGTGGTGCCAGCTGGTGCGGGGCCAATATCGTATAAAACCCGCGGCTTTGGTACTGATTCAATACCGCCGGGAAATCCAGATTGAAACTGGAAACGAAGTTACTTTATGGTTGGTAGATTGGGTTGTCAAGAAACCAAAACGGTTTTTGAATCTTGATTTAACCGGGAGGATATTTTCGTGTTGCGATCGGGCGAAGAGAGCCAGTGCAACGCACAAATTTCGGCCCCAATGGGTGTCCCTGGAGCCCTATTTGATTACACTGGAATCACTCGTAAAATCTGTTGACATTCCCAGACTCGATTGATAGAGTTATAAATCGCGCCCATTGTGGCGAGGGGATATTCCTATGCCAACAGTAAATCAGTTAGTTCGCAAAGGTCGGAAGCCGGTTCGTAAAAAGACCAAGGCGCCGGCGATGCATTGGGTTCAGAATTCACTCACCAACCGGACCAAATGGGGTCCCGGTTGCCCGCAGCGACGCGGCGTGTGTATTCAAGTACGAACTATGACGCCTAAAAAGCCGAACTCCGCTCTTCGTAAGATCGCCAGGGTTCGCTTGACCAATGGACAAGAAGTAACCGCCTATATCGGTGGTGAAGGTCACAACCTCCAGGAGCACTCAGTGGTTCTGATCAGGGGTGGCCGTGTAAAGGACCTTCCAGGCGTCCGTTATCACGTAGTCCGCAGCGCACTCGACTGCGAAGGTGTACCGGACCGCCGCCGAGGCCGCAGCAAATACGGGGCACTCAAGCCTCGGGAAGGAGCCTAGCCGACTGATTCAGTCCTCGCCTTGAAACCTTCGGAGCAGGGTGGGAGTTGAACAGAGGTGTGATTAGCCATGTCCAGAAGACGTCGCGCAGAAAAAAGAGAAATAGCCCCCGACCCGCGTTTCAACGACGCGGAGTTGGCGCGTTTTATAAATAGGTTGATGATCAAGGGCAAGAAATCCACCGCCCAGCGAATCACCTACAACGCATTTGACATCATCCAGGAAGAGTCCAGCAGAGAACCTCTGGAGGTCTTCCAACAGGCATTAAGAAATGCCACCCCCGCGGTGGAGGTTCGCCCCAAGCGTATTGGCGGATCGACCATCCAAGTGCCCACGGAACTCCGTGGGGTACGTAGCGAGGCGCTTGCCATGCGCTGGCTCATCAGAGGAGCTAGGTCCCGAAATGGGATGCCTATGCGGCGAGGACTGGCACAAGAATTGATGGATGCTTCCCGTGGCGAGGGTACTGCAGTCCGTAGAAGGGAGGAATTGCACCGGATGGCGGAAGCCAACCGGGCCTTTGTGCACTACCGTAGGTAATTATCGCTTTAGATAGTCCCCCCCTGTAGGCCCCTGCGCCCTGTCTTCTTTGTAAGTATCCAGTGCCCAGTCTAATGGAAGCTGATTTTCCTATTGGCAAGATTCGTAATATCGGGTTCATTGCCCATATCGATGCTGGCAAGACAACTGTAACCGAACAGGTCCTTTACGCCACCGGACGCATTCACCGCGCTGGTGGTGTAGATGACGGTAATACCGCCATGGACTGGATGGAACAGGAAAAAGAACGCGGCATCACCATCACCGCAGCGGCCACCACCACCTATTGGAACGACCACCGTATCAACGTGATCGACACCCCAGGCCACGTAGATTTCACCGCTGAAGTAGAACGCAGCCTAAGGGTCTTGGACGGCGGTATCGTCGTACTGGACGCGGTCGCCGGTGTGCAATCCCAATCGGAAACGGTCTGGCGGCAAGCAGACACCTACAAGGTCCCCCGTATTGCTTTCGTCAACAAGATGGACCGGGTCGGTGCCAACTTTGAGCGAACCATCGAGTCGATCCGCAGGCGGTTGAACGGCAACCCTGTCGCCATCCAGATTCCCATTGGCGCTGAAGACCAGTTCGCCGGTATGATCGACCTGATCACAGGTATGGCGACGGAGTTCCCCGTTGGACGTGTGAACGAAGGCAACGTGGAACGCCCTGACGACACGCCGATCCCCGCTGCCTACCAAGAGCAATATGAACAGTACCGCGAAGAGATGATCGAGAAGGTCGCCGAGACCGACGATGCACTTCTCGAGAAATTCCTTGACGGCGAAGAGATCAGCCAGCAGGAGTTGGTTGACGCGCTGAGACAGGCCACAGTCGACCACAAGATCGTTCCGGTTATGTGCGGCAGTGCCATGTTTGCCAAGGGCGTGCACAACCTTTTGGACGCCATCGTTGAATACCTGCCCTCCCCTGCCGATGTTCCGGCCGTGGAAGGCACCAACCCCCGGACAGAAGAAACCGAACTTAGGAACCCCGATGCAGCAGAACCCCTCGCCGCCTTGGCTTTCAAGGTCGCCACTGACCCTTATGTGGGGCGTTTGGTGTTCCTGAGAGTTTATTCAGGCACGGTTAAAGCTGGCGCTGTTGTCAATAACATCACCAAGAACGACCGCGAGCGTATGGGTCGGCTGCTGCGTATGCACGCCAACTCAAGGGAAGAACTAGAAGAAGTAACGGCTGGCAACATCTGTGCCGCCATTGGACTGAAGAATACCTTCACCGGTGACACCATCGGTTTCCAAAGCGATGGTGTGATCTTGGAGCCGCCACGGTTCCCGAAACCGGTGGTATCGGTTGCCGTTGAACCAAACACTAAACAGGATCAAGACCGTTTGGCCGACGCTCTAAGGAAGTTGGCTGATGAGGATCCCACGTTCTTGGTCAACGTCAATGAGGAGACCGGCCAGACGATCATATCCGGCATGGGCGAGCTTCACTTAGAGGTTCTGGTTGACCGGATGCGCCGCGAGTTTAGCGTGGTTGCTCAGGTCGGCATGCCGAGGGTCTCTTACCGCGAGGCACTGACCGAGTCCAAAGAGGTCGAAGGCCGGTTCGTCCGGCAGACTGGTGGTCACGGTCAGTTTGGTCACGTGATACTGCAACTCACTCCCTTGGAACAAGGGGCTGGCATAGTCTTTGAAAACAGCATCACCAGAGGCGCCATTCCCAGGGAATATATCCCTGCGGTGGAGAAGGGTGTGAGGGACGCTCTAGACAATGGACCTCTAGCCGGTTATCCTCTGGTGGACCTAAAAGTAGCCTTGGTGGACGGAAGCTTCCATCAGGTAGACTCCTCTGAAATGGCTTTCCGAAGTGCTGGGATGTTGGCCATCAGGGAGGGTGCGCCCAAGTGCTCGCCCGTCCTGCTAGAGCCCATCGCAGATCTCGAAGTGGTAACCCCGAGTGAATATCTCGGTGATGTTATCGGAGACCTGGGAACACGGAGAGCGCAGATTCAGAACATCGAGGCTCAAGAAGATCTGCAGTCGGTTAGGGCGTTGATTCCGCTGGGCGAGACGTTCTCTTATACCACTGCGCTTCGGTCGTTAAGCCAGGGTAGAGCTTCGTACTCAATGGAATTCAAGTATTATGAGGCAGTGCCAGACCATATCGTGAAAACGTTGGTCACTACCTAGGCTTATACTCGTCTAATACCCCAGCAGACTATACCTAAAGAAAAAGAGAAGTCCGAAAAGTAGGCATATGGTAACTCGGCAGAAAGTACGGATCATATTGAAAGCGTTCGACCATAAGATGTTGGACCTTTCCACCGGGCAGATTGTTGAAACAGCTGAACGGACTGGTGCACGTGTTGCCGGTCCGGTGCCGTTGCCAACGCACATTCGGCGGTTCTGTGTGATTCGCGGTCCCCACGTGGACAAAGACTCACGAGAGCACTTTGAAATTAGGACTCACAAGCGATTGATCGACATCTTGGAACCCACTTCCAAGACCATCGACTCTCTGACCAGGCTGAACCTGCCAGCGGGCGTCGATATTTCAATCAAACTCTAGGCATAAACCGAAAGCTTGAGCCTCAAATCCAGGCAGTCAGGCAATTAATAGGAAAGGCTACTTACCATGCTCCAGGGATTCCTGGGAAAGAAAATAGGGATGACTCAAATCTTCCGTGAAGACGGAAGGGTAGTCCCCGTTACCGTGATTGAAGCCGGTCCTTGTGTGGTCACCCAGGTGAAGACCAAGGAAACCGACGGCTATGAGGCCATCCAGCTGGGATACGGCGACGTAAAACGCCAGAATAAGCCTCAGGCTGGTCACTTGAAGGACAGTCGACTGTCGCGGTACCTCCGCGAAGTAACCACCGACGACACAAGCGAGTTCACCGTCGGTCAGACCATTGGTGTCGATATCTTCGAAGCCGGTGAAAAGATCGATGTCATCGGAAAGTCCAAGGGCCGCGGTTTCGCCGGTACCATGAAGCGCTGGAACTTTGGCGGTGGCCCCCGGACCCATGGCCAGTCCGACCGCGCCCGTGCCCCCGGTTCCATCGGTGGTGGTACCACCCCGGGTAAGGTCTACAAAGGCCTGAAGATGAGCGGTCACATGGGTAACCGCAGGATCACAGTCAAGGGACTGGAGATCGTCGAGATCGATGCCGAACGGAACCTGCTCATGATCAAGGGCGGTATACCCGGCGCAACCAACAGTCTGGTACAGATTCGAAGGAAGGGCGCCTAAACGGGCCCGCCAACTGGAATAAACGGCGAATAAAGATAACTAATGCAAGTATCAGTTAAGAATCAAAATGGGGAATCGCTGGATAGCATCGATCTAAACGATGCAGTCTTCGACGTTCCCATGAATCCATCCCTGGTGCATCAGGCCATGGTCATCTACCAAGGAAACAAGCGCCACGGGACTCATGACACCAAGACCAGAGCCGAGGTTTCTGGAGGCGGACGCAAACCGTGGACCCAGAAGCACACTGGCCGCGCCCGTCAGGGCAGCACCAGGTCACCCCAGTGGCGTCACGGTGGAGTGGTCTTCGGGCCGCACCCCCGCAGCTACCGGGCCGCGCTGCCAAAGCGCATGAAGAGACAAGCTCTGCGTTGTGTGCTGTCAGAAAAGGCCAGGCGAGACCGTCTGTTCTGTCTTGACTCGATGAACACCATCGACGGCAAGACCAAATCCATGACTCAACTGTTGGCGAACCTTTCTGTTTCCAGTTCGGCTTTGGTTATAACCAAGGGCACGGACCGAAACGTAGTACAGGCAGCCAATAACATCCAAAAGATCTGGACGCTTCCGGTGGAGCAACTGAATGCTCAGGAGCTCCTGTCCAGAGACTTGGTGATAATGACAGTGGAAGCTGCCCGCTGGGTGGAAGAGACATTGGCCTCTGAACCCCACGGACGGCGCGGACTTAAGGTGACCGGCGGGACTGCAGTGGCAGATGCCCCAGTCGCTGAAGAAGTAGCAGTGGCCGAACCGGCGGTTGAAGAAACCGCTGCCGAAGAAGAAGTGCCGAAGCCCAAGCCTCGCAGCCGACGGGCCGCAGCAGCCAAACCAGAGGCTGAAGCCGCAACAGCTGAGACGACAGAAGAAGAAGCGCCCAAGCCGAGGACCCGACGACGTCGGACCACGGCCAGCGCCGCTCAGGAAGCCGCTCCAGAGGCGACTCCTGAAACTCCGGAAGAGGAGGCATAATCCATGGACATCAATAAAGTTCTGATTAGGCCCACCATCACGGAGAAA
>PCAH01000145.1 GCA_002730485.1 Dehalococcoidia bacterium
AACTCCGGGAATACCTGCTCCTCAGGAGCGATCACGTACCGGATGTTGAACAGGTTGTATTGCTCCGACCTTGCCTCATCGAAATCATCCAGCAGGTCGCTGGTCAGCGAGTACCGGTGGTAAAGGGCGGCCATGGTATCCATGCCTTCTATCAGGGCTCAGGATTGAATCAGGGTGCATGCGGACCGGTAACTCGCGCCCCAATGCGATTGGTTGTAGACGTATCTTCCTACGTAGAGCCGCCCCTCTGGAAGCTGTTTAAGCTCGGTGAACAGTGCTGTAACGTCGGGGTCTTCCTCGTACTCACTCTGCTGGCAGCGGTCCAGCCGGTTGGAGTTGTCGGCGGCGACGGACTGCCGGTCGATGAACACGGGAATCAACAGAGCCAGCGTCAAGACCAGAGCAGCCACGGAGTACCACATATTCAATCTGGTGACGGCCCAACACCAGGAGGCCCCTAAGGCCACGGCAGCCAGCAGGATGCCCCCTAAGTGGACGCCGCCGATGAACCGGAACATCAGGATGTCGTCGCTGAAGGGCAATATGTTGGTCAGAGAACCCCAGGTGGGCCGACCGAAATAGAGCAGCAGCCACAGGATGAACACGGTGACGGGGATCAGGTAGAGTTCTCGCCGCGAGCTATAGATGCTGATACCAAGTCCGACGAACACCAGGATGGTCAGCGAGGCGAACCGGCCAAAATCGAACAGGTCGCCCTTGAACAATCCCTTCAGCACCGCTGCATGACCGTGGGAGTCGTAAAGCCTGGGGTCGAGTAGTTCACTGGAATTCAAGAATCTCAGGTCCAGGAAGAACGGGACCAGGAAATACGACATGACCGCAGCTACCAACACGGAGAGCAGCGCCAACCGTCGGACTCGGGCAAAGAGATTGGACAGCTCTGATGGCGTATCGAAATCGGGAATTGTAGTTGCCGTTTCTTCCTGGGTTTGGGAGCGTCCGGAGCGCTGGGAGCGTCTGCGTTCTGCTCTCGTGCCACCTCTAGCGGCTGCCAGATTCGCCAGGTTCCATGGCAGTTGGAAGCGGACGGGCATCAAGAGTGTGAAGATGCTGAGGGTGATGAAGGCCATGTACCCGTACAGGAAGTGAGACATGAACGTCGAGGACAGCAACAACACCGCCCAGAAATAGCCTCGCCCTTCTCTGAGCACCTGATAGCCGGTGGCCAGGGCCATGGGCAATAGCACCATCGCCCAAAGCTGGGTGTAGAGACCCTGAGCGCCTCCGATGTAGCTTGAGTAGCCGAACCCCGAGATGGAGTTGGTCGCAATCAGCGAGGCGATCAGACCACCCATGGCAGAGGTGAGCTTATCGAACCCGAATTTGCGCAGCGACCAGAAGATGGACAGCGGGAACACGCTGATCAGTCCATAGGTCGACCAGCGTATGATCTCGGCGACGGAAAAGACTTGGAAAGTGAGCACGTGGGCCAGACCGACGCCCACATGAGGCAGGTGCTGGTAGTAGTGGAGCATGGGATGGCCCATGCCCATGGAGGCCTGCCAGGGATCGGTGAAGTTCTGGCCGTTCTTGAGGGCGTCTACCACCGACTCGGCTAACAGGGTGTGCAGCAGGATGTCCGAGCCCGCTGAGATATCGGTCGCGAAGCTTGAAAACAGGAAGATCAAGTTGAATGCGACAGCAACCGTCAGCAGACAAACGACAACAAAAGCTTCCCGGAAGCAGTATTGCCTCAGGCGGTCGATCAATGGGTGGTTTGGCAACTCTATTTCGGGTTACCTCAATTCAAGAGTTGAAGCCAATATTACAGCAACCCTCGACTGGCATGGGCTGTATTTCATGGGGCTAATTGGCCCTGAATGTCAGGGCAATCGTCTGGCTAATCGGCCTGCGCGCCCGGACATACTGGCTATACGGGTGATATGCCCTTGGCGTCCGTGCGCTCACTGTGGCGGTCTCGCATCGCTATGGGGACGATGGTCCAGGAGAGGCGGTTGGGCTGATCCGCCTGAAAGACCTCAGCGGATTTGTGCAGCAATTCCCGACTTACCTCGGGCTCACGGAGAAGTCCCTCTGAAAGGGAGTTGGTCGTTCCACTTAGCAAGGACAGACGACTGTCGATTTCCTCGTCCTCCAGGCCCTTGGCCATCAGAACTAGCATGTCGGCGGCCCTTAGACGGTCGCGGATCTGGTAGAGCACGTCCCCGGCTACCGTGGTCAAAAAGAACCACTCCAGCAGGTCAGTCGGCGATGGAAAGGCGGCGCCAGGCTTGGAGATTGCGGCCTCATTGTAGAAATCGCGGACATCATCGGTGATGTAACGCAGGAGCTGGGGCATCGGGTGGGCGTATCCGTCCGGAACCGCCATGTCCCCATCGACAGCAAACCTGGCGAGAATCCCGAGCATCTCATCGATGTTATCTGCGCCTTTGCCACTGGTTCCCACTTCGGTTCTACCCCGCTTGCGCAGGCCCTCATCGAACCAGGGCTTTAAAAGCTGGGCCTCCTGCTTGAGTTGGAGAGTCAATGCTGCAGATTCGGTCTCAGGCACGACGGACGGGAAGGTGACCGGACAAGACCACGCCATTTCCTCCATCTGCTCTTCTTCCAAGTCGTCTGGGTAGTCCTGGATAGTGGGTCCCGACGGCTCATCAACCAACGCCAGGGTGCGCCGTAGGACATCTAGTTGTGTTTCGGGGCGGTTCGGCGGGCCAAGGGGGCGTCCAAAGGGGAAGGGCACCCACAAGGCGCGAGACGGCTTAACGTTTTCTGTGACCAGTCGAACCAGGCTCATCTGGACCGTTGCGATACCGGCCCCACCTTCTGAAACTGGCCGCTCGATGTACTGTGCTAGAACGCCCACGGCGTTGGTGCAGCCGGGTCAAACAGGTATGAGCAGCGCGAGGTTGACGTTGTCACCAAGAAGCAGTTTTGAGACTTCTTTCGCCGCCGGTTCCATTCGAACCGGAGCCGTGGATCCCATGAACGAGTAATGCCAATCAGCCACGGAACCGATCTCGCCGGAGTCCACCAGGGTGCGCATGTGCTCCAACGGGAAGCAGACATTCACGTCCTGCTGGTAGGCGCTGCGATCAAAGTTGACGCTGGAGTGGGTCATGGCCAGATCGGCATAGTCGATATCCCCAGGTATGATCCGATAATCGCCCTCGTGGCCCGTGAATGGCCGGTCGTCGTGACGGTGGATCGCGGCGGTGGTGATGATGGCTATTCGGGCGTCGGCCAACGCGGGAACTTCAACCCAGGGAGTTGATTCAAAGGGCGAGGTCCGGTTTTTGAAGTTGTTCTGTAAAGATTCTGGAATGTCTGCCCAACGGACCACTGTTAAACCCCTTATTGCGTGTGGTGAATCTTCAATCTGCGCTAACTATATATCGTTTTGGGATGACGATTGTATACTCTTGACCTGAACTTTTTGGCATGAGGCATAGATATGGGTTGGTCCAGACACCACAAAAACGGTTTGATACATCACTCCATCATGCGGTCCTACGCCGGTTACACGCTGACGGCCACGCGTGGCGGCAACTACGCCAATCTCTTGGATATGGAAGGGCAGGTAGTTCACCGTTGGTATAGCCCTGAAGGGATTGGTTACGGGTTCTTGCTGCCCAACGGCAACCTACTGGCCAGGACCGAGCCGGACCCAGAGGGGCAAGGCATGGGCGGATCTTCCAAGTCGATCATCGAATTGGACTGGGACGGAAACGTGGTCTGGGAATTCAGAGGCCCGCTGCTGCACCACGATTTCCACCGTACTGAATCAGGCTCGACCATTGTATTAACTTGGGAAAAACTGGACCAAAGTTTAGCCGATTCTGTGGGCGGGGGCTATTACGAAGATGGAGTCGACCCGGGGATGTTTGGTGACAGCGTCATAGAGGTCTCGCAAGGCGGGGAGATCATGAACACCTGGAATGCCTGGGAGCACCTTGATCCGGCCACAGACGTTATCTGCCCCTTGGAGAACCGCAGGGAGTGGACCCACGCCAACAGTATCAGCCTCACGCCGGACGGCGATTTCCTCATCAGCTTCAGGCAGACTAGCACCATTGGAATAGTGGACCGGAAGACCGGGGAGTTCACCTGGAAATGGGGGCCTGGCGATGTTTCGCACCAGCATCATCCGACCATGCTGGCGAATGGAAACATCCTGCTCTTTGACAACGGCGCCCACCGCCGGGGGATGAACTTCTCGCGAGTAATCGAGATCGACCCCAAGACCAATGAGATTGCCTGGGAGTACCAGGGAGACCCGCCGCTTTCTTTCTACAGCTACAACATCAGTTCAGCGGAACGACAGCCAAACGGCAACACGCTGATCTGCGAGGGCGCACCAGGCCGGGTGTTTGAAGTGACCCCCAGTGGCGAGATCGTCTGGGAGTACGTCAGCCCGTTCTTTGTGGGCAATCCACCCACGGCCGGTGGCAGCAGGTTCGGTTACGCCAACGCGGTCTTCCGCGCCCACCGGTACGCCGATGACCACCCAGCCTTCGCCGGCAAAGACCTGAATCCGGACAATCACGGCAACCTGAACCGGCTGTACCGCTAGAAATAGTTCTGGGAGAGATTTCCCGGCAGAAACCTAGGCCTCTTTGCGGTCCATCAGCCAGGTTAGGGCCTGGACGTCGGCTGACATCCACCGTTTGGCGTCCTCGAACCGTGCTTCTGGCACTTCCACGCCCAGACCGTCGGCGAGGCGGGTCATGAAGTTGAAATTGCAGGTGATTAGAACGGTGGAAAGGATCTGCTGTTCGTTCAGACCCAGGCTACGCAGCCGCTCAACATCTGCCTTGCGGTTGGATGACGGGTCTCTGGTCAGTTTGACTGCGAAGTCCAACATACCCCGGGTCTGGTCGTCCAGGTCGGCCTGGGTGTAGTCGTGCATGATGTGGTTCGCCAAATCAGTATCGTCGGAATGCTGACGGAGGAACCCCCCGTGAGACATGGTTCAATAACGGCACCTGTTGGCGGCGGCCACCGCCGTGGCGATGGCCTCTTCCTGAACCCTGGTGAGAACAGACCCCCCAAAGGTGATATTGGCGTTCAGGTTCTGCACCGCCTTCATCGCCTGCTCATTTATAGACATGACTGAGATCACCGGAGGAAGGTTCTTTGTGGCTTCCTCATCTTGTTCGATCCAAGACATGGGGCAACTCCTAACGTGTGTAGTGTTTCGGTATCAGATCTAGTTTTTGGATGCGGCGAGTCTGAACTGGGTTCCTAGGTATTGGTTTCTTGCACGCCAGCCCAATACCCGGTCCATTCTTCCCGCATCTCGGATTCGGTCTTGCCTGGAGTGTATCCGGGGGACATCATCGGAGCGGCCTTGGTTACGGTTATGAGGACGTAGCCCTGGGCCGGTATTCCCGACCGGTTGATCCCCCGACTGCCGGTGGCGTAGGCGTCTTGAATCTCCTGGAACTGCGGTCCGCTGGTCAACAGCTCAGCCGTTCCCTTGAACCGATAGCCCTTCCTGAGATAGTAGTCGATGATGTTGAGTTCACAGGCCGAGTTGTGGCTCAGGTTTTCGATTGTTGTCGGAGAGCCCAGGTTGGCGAAGACCAGGTGGTCATCGTCCCAGACCGTGGCAGTGCCCTTGGGCGAAAGATTGGGGGAGCCGTCGGCACCGACAGTGGCCATGAAGCCCATGCGCTGCTGCCGGATCACCCGTTTCATGTCGTCGTTCAAAATACCCATGTCTATCCCTCTTGGAGCCGCTTCTAGGCGGAAAGTGAACGCAGTATATCAGCCTATGGCAGTTCCTCGGCAACGAAACCCGGACACGCTTGAAGGTGGGCATTGCCGGTGGTAACGTTCACGGCAATCGAACCGTTATCTGCTAGTTAACATCAAAACAATTAACGAAAACGAGACTGGAGGTATGAGATGCCATACGTGAAGACCATCCCGTATGAGGATGCCCAGGGTGATTTGAAAGAAACCTACGATCGGATGATCAAGTCGCGGGGATTCATTTCAAACGTCCAAGCGGTGAGCAGCCTCAAACCGAATATCATGCAAACCCTCGTAGCCCACTCGGCCTCGGTCATGTTTGGCGAATCCGGAGTGTCTCGGGCCGAGCGCGAAATGGTGGCTTCGGTGGTGTCAGCCACCAACAAGTGCCAATATTGAACCCTTGCTCACACGCAGGCCCTCCGTGGTGAGGACCCCGAATCGCAATTAGCCGAGCAACTGGGTGAGAATTATCATGAAGCGGGCCTGACTGCTAGGCAGGTCGCAATGTTGGAATTTGCCGAATTCCTGACAACCACACCATCGGCAGTCACCGAGGACTGGGTGGAAGAATTGCGCGGTCTGGGCTGGGAAGATGCCGACGTAATTGACATCGTGCACGTGGTGGCGCTGTTCAACTACATGTGCCGGATTGCTGACGGTCTGGGCGTTGATCTGGACACGGACCGAGGCTGGCAGGAACGGTCACAGAAATTGTCATTCAAGGATGACACCGCACCCAAGGTATTTGGGAAGATCGCGGCCACGCCTAAGTCTCCCGTCACTTAACCTAGACAACCATATAAAGCCTAGAAAGGGCCGCTAGCTGATCCAGCCAGCGGCCCTTTCTGCTATCACGATGGCTGTGGCGTTGGTGTTGGAGCGGACGACGTTGGGGCAGATGGACAGGTCGACCACCCGCTGGTTTTGGAACCCGCGCACGCGGCAGTACTGGTCAACCACGGCCATGGGGTCTGACTCGGGCCCCATTTTAAGCGTGCCGGAGGTGTGTTGGGTGGTTGCTGTATTCTGCCGCAGCCAGGCGTCCAGCGCGTCGTCGGTTGCAACATCGTCATCGGTGGGTGAGATACGCCTTTCCACCAACGGGCCAAAGGATGGGTGCTCCAAGAGCTTTAGCGACAGATGTATCGCCTCGCGCATGCGTTTGCGGTCCCACTCAGTCTCAAAATACCCATATTCAAGGTGGGGTGGGTCGCTGAGGTCGGTTGATGTGAGGGTCAGTTCTCCGGCGCTGTCGGCCAATTTCAGGATGCAGGTGATCCGCATACCCTGGGGCCGGTCTGGGCTGCGACCTTGCAGCGGGTCTCCGGCACGCAATCCGGTGAACGACGACGGGAAGAGCTGCATGTCGTTCCTGGTTTCCGAGCCTTCGGCCGTGTAGCGCAACCCGCTCTGGATTCGAGGCTCAATGGTGGCCAGTTTGACCCCTTCTCTGGGTTCCATCTCCACGGTTATCAGCGGATGGTCGCGCAGGTTCTGGCCCACACCTGGCAGGTCTTTTACTACTGGAATACCCATCTCATTCAGGTGATCCGCTGGTCCGACGCCTGAAAGCAGTAGTAACTGGGGTGAGGCAATCCCGCCGGCACAAAGGACAATCTCAGAGCCTTCAACGACGAACCTCTCGCCGCCGCTCTCCACCTCTACTCCAACGGCCCGGTCACCGTCGAAGATCACCCGCCGGGCGTGGACATTGGCTTTAACGGTCAGGTTTAGGCGGTGGCGATTGGGGTTCAGGTAGGCCAGAGCGGCGCTGGTTCGGATGCCGTCTGGATTGTTCATGGGCACCGGGCCAGTTCCGGTGGAGTCGGGGTTGTTCATGTCCGAGTCTTCGGGAAACCCTTCAGCCACCGTAGCTTGGTGAAAAGCCTCATTCACCGGCATGAACTCTTCCCGGGGCAGCCTTCTCACCGGAATGGGGCCGTCCGTGCCGTGAAAGTCGTCTTCACGTCCAGGTCGGTTTCAAGTTTGCGGAAGAAGGGCAGCAGATTGATGAAACTCCACTGGTCGTTGCCCTCGGCGGCCCAGTTGTCATAGTCCTCGGGCACGCCGCGAAGGAACACCTGGCCGTTGACCGCGCCCGAACCGCCGATGACCTTGCCGCGGGCCACCTGCATGGGCACGGTTTGTTCCGGCGTGCCCTGGCCGCGGTAGGCCCAGTTGAAACGCGATTCGATATCTGAAGCTTCCTGGCGGTGGCCCAGCTTCAGTTCATCGGGCGTTTGCTCCAGGTCTGTATAGTCCGGCCCAGCCTCCAGCAGCAGGACGGAGCGATTTGGCTCTTCGCTCAGACGGGTGGCGAGGGTGCAACCAGCGGACCCGCCGCCAACGATAACAACGTCGTATCTCATGTTTTCCTTTATCGGACGGCGGAAGCAGCCTGTCCCAGTAATCTCATGGTCCGGTCCAAGGATGCCGCCCGGTCTGCCCCTGCGGTTACGGGCGAGGCGAGGACCTCGGTCGCACCCATGTCGAATAGCTCCTGGATGCGTTGGGCGCAGGTTTCTTCGTCGCCCAGGATAGCCACGCCGTCGATCATGGCGTCGCTCCACTGTCCGTTTGACGCCTCCGGATAACCGGAAGCAATCAGCATGTTCTGGTAGAAGGGCAGACCGGGGTGGCCAAACTGTTCGCGTATGGCGGCGCGCACATTGAGGGCGCGGCTCATCAACAGGCCGATCAGGGCATCGTGGGGGCAGCCGCAGGCAAAGGCGACGGCATTGTCTCTATCTTCCAACTCGGCGAGCTTGGCCAGACCGCCCTCTAAAATGGCGAGGCGGCGTTCGGTCCCATCGCTGTCGGTCGTGGCCTGATAGACTCCGTTGCCGCGGCTGAGCACGGTTATATTGCAATTGCCCTTCTTGTCGAAAACCGCCATGGGGCTCGCCATCGGAGTTGCGGTGGGATCGAGTTTGCAGGATTCGAGAAAGAGGCGCTTGCAGGCCAGTTCGTGCTCGCTGCCGCAGCCAAAGCGCAGCAGGCTATCGGGGGCGAGTTCCATGCCGCCGAGGGCGGCCATGGCCCGGTGCACGTTCTCGCGGGCGGCCACCTGGCGATCGGTGAGCGTGGCGGCGCGGCCACCGCCGGAGATCCGCACCAGGGACATCGTCGGCATGGCATCGAGAGCGGCGATCGTGAACCGGGCCCGG
>PCAH01000146.1 GCA_002730485.1 Dehalococcoidia bacterium
ATCCAGCGTCGCTATCTCTTCAGCCAACCTAGCGGGAAGATGCAGCGGGGAAACGAACACCGCGGATCCAATCCTAATGGTGCTGGTGTTGGCCACAAGGTGACTGGCGAGGACATTTGGCGCAGCGCCCAGTCCGTAACGTGTGAAGTGGTGCTCGGCTGTCCAGGCGCTCTTGAACCCCAGTTCCTCGCCTAGAACAAATTCTTCGGTAATGTCATCATAGACTTGCTTAGGGTCGGCCCCTTCTGGCCAGGGCACGTGGGAGAATAGGGCGAAATCCATCTTTAGCTGCTCTCCATATTGGGTTTCGTGATGATCTTTATTAGGCCCGCATCATTAAACCATACAACCGACGCCCTTGCCACTGAAGCAATCAGTGACACCGCGTCATTGCATCTCCAGGCGTGACCAGGGTCTGGCTGGTGTATAATTCTGCCCGCCAGACCCAATCCTGCTGGCCCAAATCTTGGGAGTCCAATTTGTCGGTACATCTGCTGCACGGCGACAGTTTCTTGGTGCCCAGACGCCTTGACGAGCTTGTCAATGAGTCCGGTGCATCAGACGTGTTGGAAGCCAACCGACACCGCTTGATTGGCTCTCAAACCAAGCCGGGCGAGCTATTGAGCATGTGCAACGCCCTTCCCTTCATGGACGATTATCGTCTGGTAATCGTTGAAGGGCTGTTGGGCACTGCCGAATCCAAAGGCCGGGGCCGAAGACGGGCGTCCTCCGATGATTCCAGCGTCGCAAACCAGTGGAAAGCCTTAGGCGAGGCCATCCCCCAGATGCCGGACACCACGGTTCTGGTCTTCACCGACGGTTCGTTGGGTGCCAACAACCCGATGCTCAGGATGTTAAAACCGGTTTCCCAGGTGGAAGAGCTGTCTGCTCCCAGCGGTGAAGGACTGGCTCGCTGGGTGAAATCCACGGTTGAGGCCAAGGGCGCATCCATCAGCCCAACGGCAAACCGGTCAATCACCGATCTGGTCGGCAATGACCTCTGGACCCTGGACCAAGAACTGGAGAAATTGGCGCTGTTCTGTGGCGGAAGAGAGATACAGGAGTCGGATGTGGGAGAGATGGTCTCCCAGGTCAGAGAAGCCAGTATCTTCACGGCTGTGGACGCCATGATCGAGGGGCGGCCTGGCGTGGCGCTGCGCTTACTTCACCAACTGAAACAGGACGGCAAAGAACCCCTCTACGTGATCAGCATGGTGGAACGCCAGTTGCGACTGCTGGCATTGGCCCGGGACGCCATTGACCGGGGAGTACCCCAGAGCGAGTTGAAGGGAAGGCTGGGGACATCTTCAGACTTTGTGGTTCGGAAGACCGCTGAGCAGGCCAGGCGTCATCCCATGTCGGAGATCATCCTCAGGTACAACCAACTTTTGGAGGCCGACTTGGCCATCAAACGGGGAAAGCTGGAACCAGACCTGGCCCTGGAGTTGCTGGTGGGCGACGGCTCACCTCAACGTTAGTCGTTTACCTCGGGGATGACCGGGTTGTAGCAGGCCACAAAGTGGTTATTCTCAGTCTCAACCAACCTGGGCTTAACATTCGACCGGCACTCGCTCTGTGCCTTGAAACACCGGGGCAGAAACGGGCATTCCATGGGCAGATTGATCATATCTGGAGGACTTCCCGGTAGGGGCTCGATCCTTTTCTCTGGATCATCCATCCTGGGAAGCGCCTGGAGAAGTGAATAGGTATACGGGTGCTGGGAACGGCGGAACAGCGGCACCACGGCGGCATCCTCCACCACATTACCCGCGTAGATAACACCCACCTTCTTGGCCATGGCGGCAACCACACCCATATCATGGGTGATGAGCAGCACCGATGCGTTCTGCTCCTTCACCAATTCTCTGATGCGCTGGAGTATCTCAGCCTGAAGGGTAACGTCCAGTCCGGATGTCGGCTCATCGGCGATCAGCAATTTGGGACGCAGCACCAGCGCCATGGCCATCATGATCCTCTGGCACATGCCGCCGCTCAGGGCAAAGGGATACTGGCCCATCACCCGTTTGGGGTCAGGCAAACCCATTGCGAAGAGCATGTCCTGGGCCATCTTGTTGGCGTTCCGGAGCGAGATATCACTATGCTCCAGGATCACCTCTTCAAGTTGGGGACCGATGCATTCTATGGGGTTCAGCGCAGACTGGGCATCCTGGAATACCAGAGCGATCTCCCGGCCCCGCAGGTCGCGCATCTGCTCTGGGCCCGCCCGCAGCAGATCAATGTCTTTGTACATGATCCGGCCATCGGCAACCTCGGCGTTCTGGGGAAGTAGTCCCATCACGGACAGCGCCAGGGTGCTCTTACCTGACCCGCTCTCCCCAACCACACAGTAGACCTCGCCTTCTTCAAGGGACAGACTCACATTGTTCAGCCCCTTGACCCGTCCGGCGGAGGTGCCAAAACTCACCGTTAAGTCTTCTATACTGAGGAATGCTGTCATTTGCCTAAGTGCTCCATCTCAGGATCGGCCATGCTATGTACTACGCACTGACTTTTGCCTCAGATCAACCGGCTGGAACCGACCTTCTTTCAACTCGCAAATCAAATCTGCCAAACCGGTCACTGGCCGCTGGAATTCCGTTGCCACCGTGCCGATCTGCTCAACTTTATGAGCATCACTCCCGGCAGACATACTCACACTCAAGAGACCACCAAGGTCCCTGGAAAATTGGTTCTGGATGGTGAGGCCGCGTCCGTTGAGCGCCTCCAAACCCTGGCACATCTGGAAGAACTCGTCGCCGCCTGCGCGCTCCAGCATCTCGTCCCGCACGCCCGGCTTTTCAGCTGGTTCCTCTATGAAGCGGCGGCGGTAGGGATGGGCCGCGATCATTGCCCCGCCGGCTTTGTCCACAGACGCCTGTAAGAATTCGGGCTTATGCATACCAAATTCGTATTTAGTCAGTCCAAAGACTAAGACATGCCCGGCCTCGGTATTGATCTCACAACCTGGGATCACCAAAAAATCGTGCCTATTGGAGAGTTTTTTTATCTGATCTTCGGTCCAAAATGCGTCGTGATCTGTGAGGCAGATGCCGTCCAGTCCCAATGACTTGGAGCCCTCTATCAACTCATCCACACTCATGAAACTGTCGTCCGAGTGGGGGTAACTATGGGTGTGAAGATCTATCAGCAAGTGCTACTTTTTTGACCTAGACGGCGGGATTGACCGGACAATGCCCATGATAGCAAACCGAAGCATGGTTGAAAAATACTTGGTGGGATTCGGCTATGGCCTTGCTCGCTTTGGTAAGATTGCATCTAATCGAACTGGATAAGAGAAATTGGCGATTCGCATGCAGCCCCCGAACAGATACATCAAAAAACTGCTCACCAAGTTGCTGGCTTCCCTGGTGCTTCTAGCAGCTTTGGCTGCCTGTGGCGCAGAAACTGCGAATTCCACTCCAGCATCGACACTTCCTGCTGCCACCGTTGTGCCCACAGTAGTAGCTGAAGCGACACAGCCACCTGCTGTAACCCCAACCGTCGAACCAACCATGCAGGCCGGCGAGCCCACAAACGTCGCTACCAGCACGCCAGTTCCTACCCCAACCGCAACACCAAGACCGCGACCAACAGCGACACTCGCGCCAGAACAAGCTCTATTCAGCGACCTTTTTGGGCACAGGGAAACCTAGACCAGTCCGAGCAACGAGCTATCGCTGCCATCTCGTCAATCACCGACCAGAACCTGGACTTGGCTCGGTTCATAACGGGCTTTAGTTGGGTCACCGACGGCATCAGTGGTACCGAGGCAGCCACCATCGAAACGTTCGCCGACATTTCAGCAGAGAACGCCCAGCTCGGCATCGCTTTGACCGAACTCAAATGGTTGAAAGGCTTCGAGGTTCCTATCGCGAAGAAGGAATTCTGGCTTCAGAGTTTCTTGGAATTGGCGCCATTCCCAGAGGTTTCCACCCAAGTTGCATCGTTGCCCTGGGTGGTGGAAGGCCACACAAGCGACCGAAGGGTAGCCCAACGTAACCTGGCTTTGATCGCCCAAGACGACAGTGCGTTCTTGGAGGGGTTACTAAATGTGTCTTGGCTGAATGACGACATATCTTCGGATGAGGCACTCGCCGTCCAAGAGATAGTCGCTCTGAATTCCGCCGCCAAGCGATCCTTGCTCGATCTCCCCTGGTTCTTGGACGAACTCACCGTTCAGGAGTCCACCCTGATATCTCGCTTGGCCACTATTTCCGGAGCCGACGCTGACCTGCCCTCTACCTCACTTGGCCTTGAATGGACAGCAGATGGGATCTCTGAGGATGATGAACTGGCTATCGGCCTACTAGCCTTGTTGGATCAGCCAACTGCCGGAACGGTTTCGACAACTCCATGGTTCATCGCCGGGCCGGTAGAAACCCAAGAGATAAATCTGCTTAAAGCCATCGCCAGGCTGTTCGCCCACTCTCCGGAATTGAGCGTCATGGTAAGGGAGATGGATTTCTTCAGAGGCTCGGCTGAGAGGCACGATGTCAGCGCTGTGGACGCCATCAAAACCCTCAACCAAGACACAGAGGACTGGGCGCTCCTCAGCAAGCAAAGCTGGTACAAAGACGGTATCAGCGACGATGAGGCCGTGGTCCTCACCGTGCTGCCAGGTCAAGCAAAGAACGTCCCTACGGATTACCAATCACTGGTGGACAACCGCTTCTACATGGAGAAGGTCACAGAGCCGCTGCCACGGTCGGGATCGGTGGACCTGTACCTGGTCAGATTCCTGGAGCACCAAACGGAGTCTGCCACCATGACCCATCTGCGTTCCGCAGTTTTGGAAATAGAAGACTACATGGGTTTCCCGCTGCCAGTGAAAGAGATCATCATGCTGTTCAGCACCAACATCGACGCCGGAGGAATCAACTACGGGTCTCACTTCACCCTTGATGTCTCTGAAGACGCCAGCCTTCCGCAGTTGATCGAGGGTGGAATCGTCCACGAGATATCCCACTTCTACCCGGTGGCTGAATCGGCCTGGTTTGGAGAAGGCACGGCCAATTTCCTGGCGACCCACGTAGGTTTTGAACTGTACAACCAGGAAGTAGCGCCCCGCAGCAACCGGTCATCTTGCCCAAATGACGTGACCAACATAACGGAGATAAAAGCGGCTTATCCAGGTTTCTATCCTGAACCGATCGCCCACCGATTCTGCTATCACAACTACGGCGAACGGATCATCAGAGGACTGAAAGCCGCTATGGGCGATGGGCCATTCCAGGCGGCCTGGAGATATATATTTTGAAACGGGATCGAAGAAGAACGGACTTTCACCGACGAGGAAATCTACGAGCTATTCCTGGCCTATACCCCGGACGACAAGGCATCCAGGGTCAACCAGGTTTTTGTCGATCTCCACGGCGGCGACTTTGTGACATCGCCCTAGGCTTGGCAGCAGAGACTAACGAACTTCCAAGAAGCCCTCTTCTTCCAAGAGCTCCATCACTTCTTCAGCCTTGCCCCGCCCGATCTTCAATCGGCGTTCCAGATAGGAACCGGTCAACTGCGGGTTCCTGGCAGCCAACTCTCGGGCGTCTTCCATGATGTGGGCGTCGACGCTGTCCTCGTTTTCTTCCGGCTCCGGATCGCTTACGTCGATCACCGGCAACGGGGGACCGTCCTGGTTCAGCCAGAATTCGACGATGTGGTCGATCTCCTGGTCATAGACCAAGGTTCCTTGCACCCTACTGGGCTTGGGAGACTCGTTGTGCAGCAAAAGCATGTCGCCCTTGCCCAAGAGCTTCTCCGCGCCAACGGCGTCAAGAATAACCCGAGAGTCGACTTGTGAGGCCACGGCAAAGGCAGCACGCGCTGGCACGTTGGCCTTAAGCAGGCCCGTGACTACGTTGACCGAAGGACGCTGGGTGGCCAGCACCAGGTGGATTCCGGTTGCGCGGCCAAGCTGGGCCAGACGCACCAGGTTCTGTTCCACCTCGAACCCGCCGACCATCATCAGGTCGGCAAGCTCATCGACTATCAACACCAGGAAGGGCATCTTCTCTTTGGCGCGCTTGTTGTATCCCTCGATGTTCCTAGCGCCGATCTCTTCCATCAACTTGTAGCGGGCAAGCATCTCACGGATTAGGCCGCGCAGAGCAGTGTTTACCTCTTCGGCGTCGACGATGACCGGACCGACCAGGTGAGGTATCCCGTTGAATGGTGTCAACTCCACGCGCTTGGGGTCCACCATCAAGATACGCAACTGCTCTGGGGTCTTGGTCAGAAGGAACGACGCGACAATGGAGTTGATGCAGACGCTCTTACCACTGCCGGTTGCTCCCGCGATCAGCATGTGGGGCAAGGATACCAGATCCAGCACCACTGGAGCGCCGCCGGTGTCTTGGCCCAGAGCTATGGGCAGACCACCCTTGGTGACCAACCTACTGAACGCTGGGGTCTCGATCACCTCTCTGAGATGGACCTTGCTGGGTGAAGGGCTCGGGACTTCCAGACCGACCAACGCTTCACCAGGCACCGGAGCCTCGATCCGCAGATATGGAGTCTTCAATGCCAGGGCCATATCTTTCTCGCGAGTCAGAATGCTCTGGACTTTGACCCGACTGCGTTCCAAATCGGACTTATCATCGTCATCGGTATCAGAACCAGCGGAGCCTCTACGGGAATCGCCCCTCTTGGGAACCCAACCCGGGACCAGACCAAAGCGAACGATCCTTGGGCCTGCTTTCACATCGGTGACTTCAACCCTGACACCGTGATCACCCAAGGTACTTTCCACCAGGCGCGCCATCTCTTGCAGGGCCGTTTCCGGGGCGTGGTGCGTATCGGGGGGAGTCAGCGAATCCACTGTGGGGGTCTGCCAGCCTCCCTTACCACTGCCTTTTCCAGCGTTGGCGCTGATCACCTTGCTGCCAGCTTTGGGGGCTTTTATCGGAGCCGGTTCTTTGTTCTCCCAGGTGGGAATCAAACCGGATTCAGGCATTCGCCAATCTTCATCGGCGTCATCATCTGGACCGCGACGGTTGCTTGGTTCAGGCTCAAATTCGTCCAGATCCGACTCGGGCCTAACACTCAATCCGGTACTGGAATCCGCTTCCCCTTGGTAGGCCAAGGTGCGCACCGGTGCATTGGACGGACCCATTATAACCATCTTCAGCAGGTCCTTGCGTGAGGCCTTTCGTTGCATGCCGTAGCGCAATATACGCACCCTACGGTCGATGAATCTGGCTGATTCCTGGATGCCGATGTAGAAATAGAGGACAGCCACCTGTATTCCAAGCAGTCCCCCTCTCAGGTATTTCAGATAGATCGTGCCGGCCCCTTTGGGCCTGACGACCAACGGCAGCACAACGGCGATACCAGCCATCTTGGCAACGGCCAGCATCATGGGAGCCCCGCCAATGTAAGCGCCCCAGGTTCCGCCCATGCTGACGTCTTCAAGAGCGCCGTCTTCAGGGAAGATGGTGGAGAGTATGCCAATGGATATGGCGACCAATGCCGCAGCTATGGTCCAGCGACGCCAGTGGGTGATAACTAGGTGGCGGTTGTAGCGGAGCGTTACCAGCGTTACGGCGATCCAGATTCCCAGGGGAATCCAGCCGTAGCCAAGGGCTTCGACAGCCCAAACGCGCGCATCTGTAGAGAAGCCGAAGTACAGGCCGACAGAAAAACCAATGGCCAATATGACCAGTGCGTCTAGCAGTGACCCGGGGGCTCCATGAGCGAGGTCCTTAATCGATGGCGAAGCAGTATCATCCCGCTTACGCCCAATGAAACTGGCCACTATATCCCTCCAGTGGCAGTTGCTATGGCCGATATTCGGCGAGTGGTCGGACTAAACCTCCAAAACCACTGGAATTATCATAGGGGAACGGCGAACTGAGCTAGCTATGAAGCTACGGGCAGTTTCTTTGACTTTTGCCTTAAATGCGCCGTTTTCACCGTTTTTTCCGTAACGGGTGCCGCTGTTGGTCAGATCCTGGGCTACCGACACGCTTAGACTCTCAAACAGGTCGCCGGTCTCGGTATCATCCAAGAATCCGCTGGATAAAGCCACCGGCTCACCCACTATCTCACCGGTACTCTTGTCGGCTGTCACGCAGACGACGACGACGCCGTCTTTGGAGAGGCTGCGACGTTCCGAGAACACCGCGCTCTGGGTGTCTCGGGTGGCCAGGCCGTCCACAAAGATCGGGCCTGCAGAGATGCGGTCAGCCATTCGAGAGCCATCTTCTGTTAGCTCCAACACGTCGCCGTCCACCATCACAAAGATGCCGTCTTTGGCAACGTCCAAGTCCCAGGCTAGCTGGGCGTGGGCCGTTAGATGCCGGAACTCGCCGTGTACCGGCACAAAGTACTTCGGCCGCACCAAACGCAGCACCAGCTTGAGTTCTTCCTGGCTGGCGTGCCCGTGGACGTGGACCGTGGCGATCCGGTCGTAGAGCACCTTGGCGCCCTGCCGGAGCAGGTTGTCTATGGTGTGGCTGACGGGCAGTTCATTTCCTGGGATGGGCGTGGCCGAGATTATCACCGTGTCTCCGGCCATGATATTGACGTCACGGTGTTCCTGCTTAGCGATGCGCACCAGGGCCGAGGTTGGCTCGCCCTGGCTGCCAGTGGTCATCAGGACGACTTCGTTGGAAGGTAGGTTCCTTGTGACCGACAGGGGCACCAATACCCCTTCGGGTATCTTTAGATAGCCCAACTCGGACGCAACCTTCACCGTATCCACCATGCTACGACCGACGATGCTGACCTTGCGACCGTATTTCGTGGCGGCGTCAACCACTTGCTGGACCCGGGAGACCAGCGACGCGAATGTGGCAACCAGCACCCGTCCCTCGGCTTCACTTATCGCACGGTCAAGGGCTTCTCCCACGACCTTCTCAGAGGTGGTGTAACCCGGCACCTCTGCGTAGGTGGAATCGGAGCAAAGCAGCAATACACCGTCGTCTCCGTAGTGGGCCAAAGAAGGAAGATCAAAGATACGTCCATCCACCGGGGTGTGGTCAATCTTGAAGTCTCCGGTGTGGATAACGGTGCCCAAGGGTGTCCCGATGGCGATACCCATGGCGTCAGGGATGCTGTGACAGACCCGGAACCACGAGACCTCGAATGCGCCACCGATCTGATGGACAATCCCGGGGTCGATGGGGTTAACGACCGAATCTCGGGCGGCGCGCCTTTCCCTCAGTTTGGCGGTGATCAGTCCGTGGGCCAAACGGGGCGCGTAAACCGGGCACTGGAGTTGGGGCAGGATGAACGGCAGTGCGCCTATGTGGTCCTCGTGTCCGTGGGTGATGAGGATGGCACGGACCTTGTCCTGCCGTTCCATCAGATAGGAGATGTCGGGGATGATCAAGTCCACCCCAAACATGCCCTCCTCCGGAAATTGAACCCCGCAGTCGACGATCACGATATCGTCTTCGTACTCCAGGGCCATCATGTTCTTGCCGATTTCCCCAAGGCCGCCCAGGGGAATTACGCGTAGAGAAGCTGTCAACGGTTGGTCGTTCCTAGATGTGGATTGCCCAGCGCTGGATGGGAGACGAGATTGCGGCCCCTAAATTAAAACAGGGCCAGTTGCTCGGGCTGGGATTCTTCTTCCTGAGATATTACTTCTGCGGTGGCGGTGGATATCTCAGCATTTGCCGAGCCAACGTCTAGATGCCCTTGGGCATCTACGAAGGACAATTGGGATGTCTCGGTAGCTTCAGGCGAATCATCGCCTGGCTCCGTGCCAATATCCTTCATCGCGCCTTCTAATATCGCCGAAATCGCTTTGAAGTCTTCTATCATTGTGGGCCTTAGCTCTTCGCGGCGCAACACCGCAGCAGGGTGCAGCACAGGGAAAATCAACCGGCCATCTTTTTCCCGCACCTGCCCACTGGCCTTGGTGATGCCCTCTCCGGGGAAGTACCGCGCAAAGGCGAATCTACCCAAGGTGACGATGAGCTTTGGGTTGATCAGTTCAATCTGACGGTCCAGGTACTTGGTGCAGGCGGCTATCTCTGTAGTGGCCGGGTCACGGTTGCTTGGCGGACGACATTTCACCATGTTCGCTATGAACACATCTTCTCTGATGAGGTCTATCGAGGCCAACAAGCGATCAAGCAGTTTCCCGGTTCGCCCGACAAATGGACGCCCATGCTGGTCTTCGTAGTAACCCGGGCCTTCACCGATGAACATGACCTTTGCTTTGGGGTTACCCTCACCTGGTACGGAATTGGTCCGGCCAACCGACAATGGGCAATCAGAGCAGTTTCTGACTAGGAGGGCGATCTGTTCCAATGATTGCATAGAGGCACCTCCTGGTGTCTCGTCAAGCAGAGTCATGGTTTCCAACCTCCCGATTCGACTGTTTAGTCAACAGGGGAAGCAACCCTAAATCAGGGCTGCGGATGGCGCCGTATGACCGGTGGTTCAATAAGAGATCGGGGCCTAGGTAGGCGAGGCTCCAGCTCCCTTTTACCCACCGCAATCAATAACATTTTTCCCTACATATTAGCCTGCCAAGAGTGCCAGGTAGCATTGGTGGGACGCAACAGAGTAGGCGGATGGAGAGAAGAAACAAAACCAGGATGGTGTTCCGAGGTGGTGTCCGTTGTAGAAGGCTCCCACCACCGCCTCACTGCATCACACAGCCGGTGTTTGCCCACCAGCAGGGCTAAAGTCGCCTTAGTCTGAGACGCCGTGGTCCTTGAGGTACGTCACAGCATCGTTCACAGTTGCAATATTTGCAGCATCTTCATCGGATATCTCCAACGGCTCGCCGTCAGTGGAGAATTCCTCTTCAAATGCCATTATCAGTTCCACCAGGTCTAAGGAGTCGGCATTCAAGTTCTCTATGAAAGACGTTGTCTCGGTGACCTCGTCCTCTTCAACTCCCAACTTATCGACCACGATGGTTTTCACTCTGTCATAAACAGTGGCCAATCAATCATCTCCCTTCAGGCACCGGTTCGATCGATGCAACGTCTCCAGACTCAATTCCGGACATTGCGGACCCCAGTACACCATTGATGAACCGAGCCGAACTCTCACTGCCAAATATTTTCGCCAATTCCACAGCCTCGTTGATGGCCGTTTTCTTGGGAATGCAGGGGGTATAGATAAGTTCAAACAGGGACAAACGCAGAATGTTTCGGTCAATCACCGACAACTGATTCACGGGCCACGCCGGAGCGTAACGGGTGATGACGTGGTCCAACCCTTCATGCATCCTGGACACGCCTCTCAGAAGGTCCTGAGCGAACTCTAAAGTCTCATCGGACAGCTCTTCTTCTTCATCCAACCATTCCAACGTCGGGTTATCCCAGAGATCCCGTACATCGGCTGCGAACAAGGATTGTAGTGCCGCCGTTCTTGATTGTCGCCTTTGATCCGTGTATTTAACCCTAATCATGGGTCACCGTTAAAGACCGAGAGTACTAGTCATCAACCCCGGCCAGTTTCCGCATGGATGCGGTATCTGACACCGTTGACACCTTTACTCCTCGGTCGATTCTTTTAATTAAGCCTGCCAGCACTCCACCGGAGCCAAACTCCACAAACTGGGTTACCCCAGAATCGACTAGATGGCGGACTGAGTCCTTCCACTGGACGCACTGACAGAGGCCATTCACCAATTCAGAGCGAATCTCATCCGCTGTGGTCAACGGCTTGGAGTCGCAATTGCCAATCACTGGCATATTGGGTTCATTGAAATGGAGGGACTGGACTACATCGGCCAGACCCTCTCCTGCTTCCATCATCAACGAGGAGTGGAACGCCCCGCTAACTGGCAGGGGAATCGTCTTTTTGGCGCCCCGGGCTGAGGCCAAGTCCATGGCTCTGGCCACGGCGAGTTTGTCACCGCTGATCACAATCTGGTCGTCGGTGTTGATATTCGCCAGTTCCACACCGGTCTCATTGCAGATCTGATCGAAGGCCAGTTCATTCAGCCCCAGAATCGCCGCCATGGCACCCGGTCGATTGACCGCTGCCTGGTTCATCAATTCACCGCGTTTCCGGACCAATCTCACAGCATCAGAGAACTCGATGACGTTGGCCGCCACAAGTGAGGTGTACTCACCCAGGCTATGACCAGCCACGGCCTTGGCGCTCATCGCCTCGGGACCCTGCATCTCGTTCCAGGTCCGCCAGGCGGCCACGCTCATGGTCATGATGGCCGGTTGGGAATTTGCGGTGTTCTGAAGCTCCGTTGCCGGACCTTCAAATATCAGACGGGACAGCGGAAATCCTAGACTGTCGTCGGCTTCTTCAAAAGTTTCACGTGCCGCCTGCGACGTCTCGAAAAGTTCCGTTCCCATTCCCACGCTTTGTGACCCTTGTCCAGGGAACACGTACGCTCGGTTATTTGCTTCTTCGGTACTCGTAGCTACCTCCACCGGACGACGCCGGTTTTCGACACCTTACGGATTTTAGGGCAGCCCCCTAAAACAGTACAACCCGAAAACAACTCCACTATTACCCTTTTTTCGTGCTTTGCATACATAACTAGATGGTTTGTGTCTACGAAGAACAGTCAGCTTGTAAAAGGCAAATGCCCTTTAGCCTGGCTAGACTATCTCCTCCACAACCTGGCGCCCGCGGTAGAATCCGCAATTGGGGCACACAACGTGCGGCCTTTTGGCCGTTCGGCAACGGGAGCACGTGGAAGGATGCATCGGACTCAGCTTATAGCCGGCCAATCTTCGCCCTTTCCTTGCCCTGGTTAGTTTCTTTCTGGGTACCGCACCCATAATCGGTCACGTCCTTTTTCCTTGGTCAGCACGCCTGTAAGCACGCAATACTTCAGATATTGCCGGTATTCTACCAGGCAAACGCCAAAGCGTACACTTTTACTAATGTGAGAAGCTGAGAAGGGAGATACTTACGGTTTTCTGGTTTGACCGGTATTTCCGGCGTTCGCCAGAATGTTTAAGGTCTTCTTAGGAAATTGTCCGAAGTCTTGATTTCTTAGTGTTACCGCTTCCCGGGAATGCCCTTCGGATCTCCCAGATGGTTTATATGAAAACGAGAACGCCGGTTAATCCTGCTTCTCAGTTAACAGCTCCGCCAGAGAACCCCACCTGAGGTCGACCGGAGCTGTGTTACATTTACATTTTTCCTTGTTTAGGCTGCTCCCACACTCTGGGCATAAGCCCAGACACTCCTCATTGCACAAGGGTTTTATCGGAACCTCGGTGATAGTGTATTGCCGTAACACTTCCGCCATGTCCAGCACATGCTGGTCATCTAGGACGATCACGCCGTCCGCCTCATCGGGGAGTTCTTCCATCCTACCCGTCGTCGGGTTGATCGACGAATAAGCCTCTTCTTCCATTTTTAATTCGGATTGTAACTCGAACCAATTGAGGCACCTGCTGCAGGTCATATTGACCTGGGTCTCCAGCTCGGCGCGAACCAAGAAACCTTCATGTGTTCGAATCACCCGAACCCATCCCTGGGCCCGGTCCAAGCCTTCTTCAGGGCCGATAAACGAGTCGTCTACAACGTAGTCTCTCGTCGATCCAGTAGGCTCCCTAAACAACTGAGCCAAGTTGTATTGCATCGAGCCTATCCATACCCTGCTATTAACCGATGGTTATTATAGTTTCTCCCCTCGTCTGCCTGTCAAGTAAAGCCCATTCCCCAGGCGTGGGCGCTTCATAATGTCGACCGATTTCCCGGTCTAGGGCCAAACGACCATCCCAGCCGACTTGTACCAGCGATTACGTCCCGGCCCGATCCTTCACGCTCTGTTCAATGAACTCGACTATCGAAGTGGTGGTAGTCCCAGGGCCGAATACCTCGGAAATTCCCAGGTCTCTCAAGGGCTGTCGGTCAACCTCGGGAATGATCCCGCCGACCACCACGATCACGTCGTCCATGCCTTGGTCATGCAACAGACTCATGATCTCCGGCAGTATCTCCAGGTGGGCACCAGACAGGATGCTCATACCGATCACATCCACGTCCTCCTGGGTCGCGGCCTGGGTGATCATTTGCGGGCTCTGCCTGATACCCGTATAGATGACTTCCATACCCGCGTCACGGAGGGCCCTTGCAATGACCTTCGCTCCTCTGTCGTGGCCGTCCAGACCTGGTTTCGCCACCAGCACCCTTATTGGGCGATTATTATCCTGCATTATTTCCTACGCGTTGCTTAATCTCAATATGTGTACACCGGAGCACAGGTATAGCCTGTTAATCCGGAACGGTTTCCACCAGCTCGGTCAAGATCCCGAACACCGACCTAGGATGCACAAAGGCGATGGTCCCAGATAAACCCTCCCGTGGGCTCTGGTCAATCAGATCCACGCCCAGGGTTTGCAGTGTCTGGAGCTTGCCGCCGATGTCGGTAACGTTGAAGGCCAGATGATGCAGGCCCTCCCCCCTACGCTCTATAAACTTCCCCACGCCGGTCTCGGGGCTGGTGGGCTCCAGAAGCTCCAGCCTGGTCTGGCCGACTTCCATCAATGTGGCCCGGACTCCCTGGTCTTCCATCAGGACGATCTCGGCATCGGGCACGTCAAAGACCTCCTTGAAGAAGACCATTGCCGCGTCTATGTCTTTCACGGCCACGCCAACGTGGTCGATGTAATTAACGGTGCAGACTTCTGTCATTTTGAGCCTGTCTCCTCAATATTCAATACGATTACCACTACCACCCCCACTCCATTAAACGAGTCCCCTCTCCCACGCACGGGAGAGGGCTAGGGTGAGGGTTTAGCTCCTCAACCAGATCCTCTAGATCGGGTACTGATTCATCAACTGCCTAGCGATGAGCAGCCGCTGCACCTCTGACGTGCCTTCATAGATGGTGGTCACCCTGGCGTCGCGGAAGATCCGTTCCACGCCCGCCTCCTGGAAGTAACCGGCCCCACCGTGTATCTGGATGGCCTTGTTGGCCACGTCGATGCACATCTCAGACGCCATCAACTTGGCGATGGACGCTTCCTGTAGGAAGGGTTGGCCGGCATCCATCAGGGTCGCCGCGTTCATGGTGGCCACCCGGGAGGAATGCACACCAACGGCCATGTCAGCCAGCATGAACTGGATGCCCTGGTGCTGGGCGATGGGCTTGCCGAAGGTCTCCCTCTGTTGGGCAAAGCGCACCGCAGCCTCGAGGGCCGACTGGCCGATGCCCACGCTCTGGGCGGCGATGATGATACGACTCTGCGTCAGAATCTCCATGGCCAGGTTGAAGCCCCGCCCACGTTCGCCGAGTAGGTTATCAGAACTGACCGGAGTGTCTTGGAAGACCACCTCGTCAGTCGTAGAACTGCGCATGCCCAGCTTGCCGTGCATGGGATTGATGGTCAGGCCTGGGGCGTCCTTACGCACCACAAAGGCGCTGACACCTTTGTAGCCTAGTGAACGATCCTCAGTGGCGAACACCACGATGGTGGAAGCGACAGAAGCGTTGGTGATGAACATCTTGCTACCGTTCAGGAAGAAGGTCCCATCACGCTCGGTGGCCGTCGTCTGTAGCGCAGCCGCATCGGAGCCGCCACTGGGCTCGGTGAGGCCAAATGCTGCTACCTCCTCCCCAGTTGCCAGAGGGGTTAACAGCCGTTCTTTCTGCTCATCTGTGCCGAACCTGGCGATACAGGCTGTGCCTAAAGCCAGGTGAGCCAGCCAGCTGACACTGGTTGAGGCGTCGCCGCGGGCTACTTCTTCGGCTGCCAAAGAGACTTGCCGGTAGCCAGCAGGGCCGCTGCCACCGTACTTGGTATCGATACCCAGTCCGGTAAGTCCAAGGTCGGCCAGACCTCGCCAGTTGTCCCATTGGAACTCAGCCTTCTCGTCCGACTCCTTGGCCTTGGGGGCGATCTCATTATCGACGAAATCACGGAGCGTGCTCTGCAGCATTTGCTCCTCTTCTGACAGTATTAAGCCAGGCATCACACTTCTCCATTTATACTTTATTGTGCCTATTTTTTTGAATAGAAACTAAAATAAGTTTCATATTTAATCTATTCAATATCTACCGGAGGTACAGAATCCGGCCTCGCCGGTTAGAAGGATAAGGCTCCGTCTTGCTCGCCAAATACCCCTCTGAACACCTGACAGATCTCCCCCATGGTGCAGTAGCTTTCCACGCACTCCAAGATAGCCGGAACGGTATTATCATCGCTCTGAGCAACCTGCTCCAAATGCTCCAAAGAAGCCTTCACATTGCTGTCGTCGCGCTGTTTACGCAGCCGTTCTAACCGGGCAATCTGGGTCTTGGCTGCTTCCTCATTGACACGCATCAGCCCTTCTATGGGGACTTCCTCGGTGGTGAACCGGTTTACCCCGACGATGGTCCGGTTGCCCGATTCTACTTCTTGGCCATACTTGTAGGCCGCGTCTCCAATCTCTCTCACCTGGAAACCCTGCTCAATAGCCTCAACCGAGCCGCCCATGTCGTCTATCCGCTGGATGTACTCCAGGGCTTTTGCCTCAAGCTCGTTGGTCAGGCTTTCAACGTAATAGGAGCCGCCCAGAGGGTCGACTACATCGGCCGCACCACTCTCAAATGCCAGTATTTGCTGGGTACGTAGAGACAGCTGAACCGAGTCTTCTGAGGGCAGTGCCAGCGCTTCGTCGCGGGAGTTCACATGCAGCGATTGGGAACCGCCTAGAATCGCCGACAGAGCCTGGATGGTGCAGCGAATCAGGTTGTTGTCCGGCTGTTGCGCAGTGAGGCTCACGCCTGCCGTCTGGGTGTGAAACCGCAGCATCATGGAGCGTGGGTCCTTGGCGCCGAAACGGTCTTTCATGATCCTGGCCCACATACGGCGTGCCGCCCGGAACTTGGCCACTTCCTCAAACAGGTTGTTCTGGGCCACAAAGAAGAAGGACAGCCTGGGGGCAAAATCGTCTATCTTGAGTCCAGCGTCCAACGCAGCTTGAACGTAGGAAATGGCGTTGGCGAAGGTGAAGGCAAGTTCCTGCACCGCAGTGGCCCCAGCCTCACGCATGTGATAGCCGGAGATGCTGATGGTGTTCCATTTAGGCACGTTATCGTGGCAGTACTTGAACAGGTCCACGACCAGCCTCATGGACTGCCGCGGCGGGTAGGCGTAGGTGCCGCGGGCGATGTATTCCTTGAGGATGTCGTTTTGCACCGTGCCGCTGATCTGCTCCATGGACACGCCCTGCTTCCGCGCCGCGACTATGTAGAAGCACAGCAGCACCGATGCGGTGGCGTTGATGGTCATGGAGGTGCTGACCTTGTCCATGGGGATCTGGTCGAACAGGGTCTCCATGTCCTCCAGGCTGCAGATGGGAACGCCGACCTTGCCCACTTCGCCGTTGGCCAGCAGGTGGTCCGAGTCGTACCCAATCTGGGTTGGCAGGTCAAAGGCAATGGAAAGTCCGGTCTGGCCATTCTCCAGCAGATAGCGGAAACGTTCGTTGGTGTCGGCGGCGGTTCCGTAACCCGAGTACTGGCGCATGGTCCAGACCCGACCCCGGTAGGTGTTGGGTTGGACGCCCCTGGTGTAGGGGAACTCCCCGGGATAGCCCAAGTCGTTGTCGTAGTCCAATCCCTGGTTTTGCAGATCTTCGGGGCTGTACAGCGAGTCGATGTCCAAACCGCTGTCGGTCTGGAAATTCTCGCGCCGTTCCGGAAATCTTTTGACAGCAGGGTCCAAAGTTTTTTGTTTCCACTGCTTTTTATCGCTGCTAGGCATGCCAAACTCCAAAAAATCGCTGAGCCGCCGATTAAAGGGGTCTTTGGAACAAACCTAGTCCCCAGTCGGCTAAACCCAACAATTGTACCCATATATATGGAGGCACTCAAGGCGAACCGAGGATGATAACCTATGCCAAGGCCCATCAAACCATCATCAGACCTCCGGCAAGGAATAACCATGCAACCATCAGAACTGAACATGACGACCACCGTCACCGGCCACCAGCTTTTTTTGTTTGTTACTTTTGGTGACGGAACCAATGACAGACTGGCAGCAGCCATCGATAAGTTGGGCGAGCAGATGGAGAACGTCCATGATGTTGATGGGCCTGCGTCGGCTGATGCCTTTGCCGGTGGCCGGTTCCAGTTGCTGCGGGCTGAACCAGGTCTGACCACAGACCAGCAAATTAACCACCCTGCGGTGTCAGAGTCCCATGGGCTGATTCGTTTGGAGTGCGCTTCGCTGGAGCCGATCAAGGAATACGAATCCGGCTGTCGCCGGTTGATAGAGACCGCTGGCGGGTCTGTTGAGACCCTGGCCGGGGTGATGCGGCCCCGCAGCTACACCAGCCATGCCATGACCGAGTTTGCTTACGCCCACGCCATGCCGCCGACGCCAGGCGAAAGATCGCCCCTAGCCGCCGTGACTCCCATGAACAAGACCGAAGCCTGGTGGCAGATGGATTTCCTTCACCGGGAGAGTTTCTTTCTCCCTCGCTACAACGAGAACGAGGAGATGGTGGTGAAGGGTCACGCCCTGGCCAGCGCCGCTGGTGTACCAGGCATCAACCGACGGCTGGTGCATTCACCCAACGGATACGGACTGGAGGGGAAGTACGACTTCGTGGGGTACTTCGAGTTCGCCGAGAAAGATGCACCGGTGTTCCGAGAAGTGATGGCTGGACTGCGTGACAAAGTGCAAAACCCAGAATGGAAGTATGTGCTGGAAGGCCCCGAGTGGTGGGGTCGCCGCGTCAGAACCGCCGCCGAGTTCCTCGAAAGGACTTAACCCGCAGCCGTCCCATATACCTCTGTCTGGGGATGGAAATCGCTCCAGGCGAACCAGAACGAGTAGTGGGACGGCAGTCTTTCGAGGCGTTCACCAAACAACTCGCCCTCCACCGCCTGGCCGGTCAGCACCTGCCACAGGGTTCCGGTTTCACGGTCTCGCATCAACGCCACACCATCCCTCACCGACGCCGGTTCAAAGTTCAGGGCGCGGCCACCTATCTTGCGGACAAAGGCTGCTCCGCTCTCGGAGGTCGGATCAAAGGTAACAAGCACTTATGTCCCGGCAAAGTGGTCATTGATCACCATCTCCTCCGCTATCGCATTGAAGGAGTAGGCCTTGGCGATTCCGGACACGGCCATGCCCAGAACCAAGTCTTTCTTGGGCAGTCGCGGGTCTTTGTTGGTCTCGCCAATCACTCCGGTGGAACCGCCGCTGTAATAGCCGTCATAGACGTCCCTACCGTAGCTCCCACCTTTGTCCAAGACCAAAGTATCGGGATGCAAGCTCAACCATTGCTGCCAGGATGTTTGCACGGCAGGGACGATCTCCAGGTCTTGATTGACCTGCGGGCCCTTGATGCCGCGATGCAAGAACTGACTCCACAGGGTGTTCGACTGGTGGTCATACATCACCAGGGCGTTCATGACCAGCTTGCCCGACACACCAAATGTGTGCTCGGCTCCCTCAAACTCTCGGGCATATACAATGCCCGTAAAGCAGAGCGGTCACCAAGTGACCGCGACGGGCTTGCCGCCCACCGTATCGTTCACTATCTCGTGTCGCGACAACAGCTTCAGCGGATAAGCCCGGCTGTCACCGTTGATCGACAGGCCAATCACCCTCTCTGACGGGTCCATCTCATCCCGAGCGGCCGCCTGGAAACCGAACTCGGGCTGCAAGATAGCTGGTATGCCGTCACGGCCCAGGATGTTGATGATTCTGAGGTCTCTGGTGCCATCGGAATCGGCGGCCCGCTGCGACGACGGATCTTCTATGGTTACGGTCTCACCGCCAAACCTCAGGGTGAACTGGCCAATCGCGGGCACGAATATGATGGCCAATCCAAGGGCCACCAGAAGGGCGACGATGATCGTGTAAGGCCTGAGCAATATTCCCATCAGTTAGAAGTACCTCAGTGGAGACTACGCCGCAGTTGGGATAAAGGACTTCTGCTGTCTTAATTACTCCAGGATCACCACCGCTTCGATCTCAACGTCCAAGCCTGGTTCAGCCAAGGCGGTGATCTCAATCAGCGAATTAGCCGGGTTTTCGCCTTGGAAATGTTTGGCGAATAGAGCTTCCATTTGATTGGAGTCCGCCTTATAGTCGGCCATACTGGTCACAAAACAAGTCAGCTTGGCGAAACTATCCGTTCCAGCGCCTTCCGCAGCTGCAACAGAGATTAAACGGCCCAGAGCAACATCCAGTTGCTCCATCATCGACTTGCCCTGAGTAGCCGTTCCCCGAGCGGTGCAGCCCGAGATGTACATGGTATTGCCTGCTATGACGGCCCGACTGTAAGTGGGGCCTGCCGGGGCGATTTCGTATTGCTTCCTTATTAGTGGCATCATCCAACTCCATGATTCAAATTTGTATCAGGAGAATTCTAATCAAATCTCCGGACTGCGTCACTAAACGGCCTGGCGGTCTGGCACGACGCACTCACAGCGGCTATAATTTGTTAGCCCATTAAAGCGGGTGTAGCTCAGTGGTAGAGCTCCAGCCTTCCAAGCTGGCCATGTGGGTTCGATTCCCATCACCCGCTCCACATTGCAAAACAAAAGAGACCCTTCCAGTCATTTGGAAAGGTCTCTTTTTATTTTCTGGCCGTGACGCTTGCTATTTTTCCAGCAGACTCCTAGCCGCTTCCCTGACCGCTTCACCGTCCAGGTTCACCGAGAATTTTCCATCGTCCATCTCTTTGAAGGCGTCATCGTTGTTAAAGCTCTTCATGAGTTCGGCTACGGCGGCGTCCCGTTTATCGTCCGGCAGTTCCACTGGATTATCCGACTCCCCCAGGTGACGCTTGATCTCGTGTTCAACCAACTCAGCTTCAACGTAACGTTCCTGAATCTGGTTGATCTCCCTCAGGTGCCCGCCCAGATAACAGCCGCCAAACTGGAGGGATTCGCTGCGTCGCCCTTCAAAGTCGCCTTCACTCTGATACCTGGGCTCCAGTTCCTGAGTTTCCAGATAATCGTGGATTTCCTTGTCCTCGGGGTCAGGGGTCTCCAGATTGGAGATCATGACCACCGTGTACATAAAAAAGTCAGCCGGTTCAACTTTAATGATCATCAGGTAACCCTCTCAAGAACCTGGTTACTTACCCTAGCGGGCCACCGCGTTTAGCACGCGCTCCACGTGGTCTTCGCTCTGCTCTAGAGTCTTGTTATCGATGCCGTTCATGACTTCGATCACCGCATCGTTGTAAGGAGTCGGGATCGCGACCTCGCGGCCCTTGGCAGCAACCAGGCCATTCATCATGTTGATCTCCGAGCGGCGTCCCTTGTAGACATCCTGGGCCATGGAGGCCAGCCAGTTTACCCGACCGCCGTGGGCCGACATGAAGCCGTCCAGTTCTTCGAAGACATCTCCCTTGTCGGCATCGGCCCAGGTTTCGGCAGGCATTCCCTGGATGGGAACGACTTTCAGCCCCATGGCCAGACCAACACTGGCTGCTTCCTTGGCCAGGTGGATGCGAATCTTCCGGAGGCGAGGGTCTTCAGCCATCTGCTGGGAACCCAGGCCAGTGGAGGCGGATATCCCGTTACCCATGGAGTTCTGGGAAAGCTTTGCCCAGCGTTCACCCCACAGGTTGTCAGAGGCATAGGCGGCATCGATGTTGTCCAACAGTCCGGCCACCATCTCAGCTCTGGGGGTTATCCGTCCGTCCTGCTCGCCAACACGGAATACGGTGTGACCCGAGTCCCGGCCAACTGCGCCGCCGCGGGTGACCAAGCCTGGTTCCCAAAGAGCGACTTCGATGTGGGATGCGATGCAGCCCATCTGCCGTTGGGGCCCGACGATCTCACCTATGGGTACGTCATTCCAGCAATTCTGCAGGGAGACGAAGAAGCCGTCGTCTCGCACATAGCGCTTGATAAAGTGGGTGGCCCATTCAGTGTCATAGGACTTCACCGATATGAAGACCCAGTCAAAGGGGACCGCGATGTTCTGAGCGTCGGTCAAACCCATCGCCTTAACTGGGACGTTGAACGGGCCTTGGCTGCCGGTAATATCCAGACCGTCTTTGTTCATCTTTGTGACGTGTTCCGGCCACATATCAATGAAGGTCACGTCTTCGCCGATCCTGCTCAAAAAAGCCCCAACGTAACTGCCCAGCGCGCCCGCTCCCATGATGCCGATCTTGTCGCCCATAATCGTCCTCTCCTAAGTTGTCGCGTCCGGCGCTCATTCCGGACACCATCAATTTATCTACCAAAGCCAGCTATGCTGGTCTACAAAGACCCTAGATGGGCCAGCCTGACATTCTCGATATGGCCCAAGGCCTGTATCTCTTCCATCACCGCTGATGGCACTGGGTCGTCTATACCAATCACCATCATGGCCTTACCCCGCAGAGCCAGTCGGCCAACTTCCATGAAGCTGATGTTGATGTTGTGGCGGCCGGCGATCATGCCCACAGCACCGATGGACCCTGGCTGGTCCTGGTTGTCGACAAACAACATGTAGGGCGTGATCGGGATGATATCCAGCCAGTAATCGTCAATCTTCACGATGTGCGGTTCGTTTCTCAGCGACGTGCCCGCCAGGGTGATACTGCCCTCGCTGGTCTCAATGGTGGCGCTGATTATGCTGGAGTATTCCTGGGCCGAGGTGTTGTGCTGCTCGGTGATGTTCAGCCCTCGTTCGCGGGCCAACACCGGAGCGTTGATCAGGTTCACCTGGCCGGTGGTGATCGGCTCCATTAAACCCGCCAGGACTGCGGACTGCAAAGACCGGGTGTCGTGTTCGGCGATCTCGCCCTGGTAGCTGATGGTGATGCCGATGAACTGACCGTCGGCCAGATGAGTCAGTAACTTCCCCACCACCATTCCCACCGGAATATACGGGGCTAAGACGGCGTGGACTTCTGGAGCAACAGGCGGTGAGTTGACGGTGTTCCTGGCCGGTTCGCCCCGCAGCACCATCAATACCTGCTCGGAGGCCTCAATTGCCACCTCCCGTTGGGCCTCCTCCGTGGAGGCTCCCAAATGGGGAGTGACCACGACTTTCGGGTGCTCGACAAGGGTCGTGTTCTGCGGCGGTTCCTGGGCGAAAACGTCCAGGGCAACCCCGCCCAGTTGGCCGGATTCCAGTCCGTCCAGGATTGCCTGTTCATCGATCAACTCACCGCGGGCTACGTTGATCAGACGCGCTCCCGGCTTGAGCAGCTTGACCTGTTCACTCCCGATCATGTGGCGAGTGCCGTCGGTCAATGGCGTATGCAGCGTTATAAAGTCCGACTGGGCCAGCAGTTCTTCCAATGATAGTAGTTCGATTCCCATGCGCTTGGCGTAATCAGGAGATACGAACGGGTCATAACCAACCAACCGCATGTTGAAACTCTGGGCGCGGTGAGCAACCTCAGAACCGACTCTGCCCAGGCCGCAAACTCCCAGGGTCTTGGCGCGGACTTCAACGCCCATGAAGGCGCTCCGCTTCCATTCGCCGGCCTTCAGTGAAGAGTGGGCGGATGGCACGTTCCTGGACAGTGCCAGCATCAGGGCCATGGTGTGTTCAGCAGCAGCAACAGTGTTGCCTGTCGGGGCGTTGACCACGGCGATGCCGGCGGCAGTGGCTGAATCTAAGTCGATATTATCTACGCCGATGCCGGCCCGACCGACCACCTGCAATTTCTTGGCCTGCGCGATGACCTCTTTGGTCACCTTGGTCTCACTACGGACAACCAACCCTTCATAGTCGGCGATCACCGCCAACAGTTCCGGGGGTTTCATACCCGTTTTAACGTCGACTTCGGCGTGGGCCTTGAGCAGGTCAACACCCTCAGCGCCGATGGGGTCTGCTACCAAAATCTTGGGCATGAAAATCTTCCTGTTTCTATCTGAAATATAACGCCGCCAGACTCGAAGCATGCCTGCAAAAACGGCCCATAAACTATAGCACAATCAGGGTTAAACGGCGGTGGCTGTGGGCACTCTCAGTCTGCTTGACCCGACTGCTACCGAAGGCTAGGATAGGCGCTGACCCGCAGGCCGAGGAGGCTCCCGTGCCACCATCGGAAAGGACCCAAGCAACTTGTCGACGTAAAGGGCTGAAGCTTTAGCCCCAGCCCAGGCAAACCCAAACCTCAAAAAACCGGAGGTACTGAAATGTTTTTGATGCGGTTCACCGAACGAGCCTACACCAGCTACACGGAGGAGGCGGTTAGGAACAGCGCCAACGAAGCCGTCAGGCTGACCTTCTCCAACAAGAACTTCGACCCACAGATCGGCGCTCGCCAATACAACGAGTACCTGGACGAATATGAATACTGCGAAGAAGTGGGCTTTGATGGGCTGATGCTGAACGAGCATCACAACACCCCTACCTGCCTAGGCGCGACCATGAACCTTGAAGCTGCCATCC